>JBIKYV010000049.1:0-22398 GCA_044355075.1 Prosthecobacter sp. | reverse complement strand
CAGGCTGGGCGTCTGAGGGAAATTCTTCTCCAATCCGTCCACAAGTTTGCATAACTTCTGATCGAGGTGCAGATGCGGTGGCTGGCCCTGACGGTTGGGATGCAGGCGCAGGCAGAAGTCCTCGGTGAGTTCATAGGCATCAGAACGTACGGCGAGCAGGTCGCTCGTCGTTTTCACAGGAGCAAAGCGGATACGTGATACCTCAATAGCACCCGCACCTGCGAAGCACTCGATGGCCGCACCCATGGCGGTTTCGAGCTGGATCACGACAGCTGATCCTGCATCGCGAGGATCGACGGTCTTTTTGTTCATGATCGGCGGCAGAGGGATAAGGCCATCATTGGCGTCGAGCGCAGCTTTGAGCGCCTGAAGGTCGATCCAGAGGTTATTTGTGTTAAAGTAGCGGTGTCGATCGATGTCCTGGAAATGATGCTCATCAGCCTTTGGGCACTGAGCAGACTCACGTAGAAGGAAGCGCCCGTCACTCACCCTGACGGCTAGGTGCCCCCCCTTCTTGTCTGATTCGGTGCGCCGCGTGACCTCCATCGCAAATGGCATGCCGCTATCTGCGAACCATGCGAGGATCGATGGATCGAGCGTGGCACCCAGGTTATCGGAATTGGACACAAACGCATAACGAATTCCGTTTTCCAACAGCCGATCCAGCCAGCCAGAACCGGCGAGGCAGGCATAGATATCGCCATGGCCCGGCGGGCACCATTCCTGCTCGGGATTCGTCGGCCATAAGGCTGGCTCTAACGTGCCAGCGAGCACCTTGGGCACCTTGTTTTGCATCAACTCCCAAACCTCGCTACCGCCAAGCTGCGGAAAACGCGCTTCAAGATGCGCTGCGGTGTCCGCAGAGGTGCTGAAACTGTTCATCAATATGAAGAGCGGAACCTCGCTACGCGTCTGCGCACGCAGACGCAGAATCTGCTGGGCGATCAGATCAAGGAAGGTATCGGCACCGCGCACTGGTAGCAATGACTTCGCTTTTTCGAGTCCCATACCCGTACCGAGGCCACCGTTCAGCTTGATAAGCACCGTCTGCTTCAACAAGTCAGAGGCACGTGACACTTCAGGTGGGGTGAGTGCATCCGCCGTTGGCAAATCCTGCGCTGGCTGGATCTCGCCCTCGGCAATCATGCCCGTCTCACCCGCCAGCAAAGCCGCGTAACTACGCCGAAATGCCCGGATGGCCGATTCACTAAGGCCCTCGGCCTGCATTTTTTCACGAAACGGGGCAAACGAAGTCTCAAGTTGGTCAAAAGGAGAAGGCTGGGTCATGCGTTCACCACGCTAGAAGCTTGCCCACGCATGGGCAAATGCAGAATCTTAACATCGTGACCTTCAGCTCAGGGCAGATGCTAAAATCTGTTCTGCTAAAGACTCGGAGGCCTGAAGTGCATGGGCAGGTGGTGGTCTCAGACTAGGATGAAGGATACCCTGCGAAGCCACTTGTTGAGAGATCTCAGCTAAGGCCTCAGTAAAGGCCTTGATGGCCAACGCCTCTTCCTCGCGATCATAAGCCAAACCATTGATCAGGGCCACATGTTCATAGCGATCCATCCATTCCTCAGCCCTCACCTTATAGCGCTCCAGCACCAGACGCAGAAGCGATTCCGCGTCACGCTCATGAGATTCATGAAGAACCTGCCATGCCAAACAGCGAGCTACATCTGCCGCAGCGGTGACAAGCCCAGGCTCGACGGTTCCGTGTTCAAGCTGACGATGCCGATGTTCATAATGAAAGCCCAAATCGACCTGACACATTTCCGAGACACTCAGTTGGCGATGGACCTCACAGAGCATAGCGATTTCCAAACCCCAGGAGGATGGCAGGCTGAATTGACTGAGTGTTGCACTATCGCCTGAAAATTCACCTGACAACGGGTAGCGAAAGCTTTCCAGATGCTCTAGCAAAGGCATGGGACCCAGCACTTCTTGATAAGCGTGAATCAGAGGGAAGATGAGCAAGCGGGTGACGCGACCAAAAAGTCGGCCTGCTACGCGACTGTAATAGCCTTTGGCAAAACGATACCCCAACCGAGGATGGGCGATGGGATAGCAGAGTTTAGCCAACAAACTGGGGCCATAATTCAAAATATCGGTGTCATGGCTGATCACGATGCCGCGATGACCTGAAGCCTGGAGCCAAGACAAGCCCATCCAGATGTTTGCACCTTTGCCGTGGGTGTTATTGGGTGTGACACGATGATGGATTGCATCCAGTGCCGGACCATCATTCCACAAAAGCGTCAGCGGCTTGTCCCCCAGCCACTCTCGACAAGCCTGTAGGTTGGAGCGGATGACATCTTCATCCTGGGTGCCATTCATACTGATCACTACCTGTTGAATGTAGGGCACCTCGGACACTTGGCGTAGGATGCTTGGCAAAGCAGGTCGATTGACCTCTGTGTGCAGTGCAGGCAGCAAAAGCGCCACAGGTCGTTCACGTGTCAACTCGGTGAGCTCAGCCTCACGTTCGCTGCTATCTGGCGTTGCCAGATGATGGAGAGTGGGAAGGCGTGCGTGCTGGTAAAAATCTGCCATTCAGCGTGGATGAGGAGGATGAGGATACAAAGTTTTAAATCTGAGAGGCCGCGTCCTTCGGTAGAACCGTGGCATCGGAGGGCTGATTCAGCGGAGTCATGTCATCACTGGTGATCGGATCCTCTGGGGTATCGGCAGCCTCATGATCAATTTCGATCGTCTGCCGCATTTGGCGTGAGATCCAGGGCCTAACCAATCCATAGATTAAATAACTGACAAAAAGGATGGAAGGCATCCACTGCCAGTTCCTCACGGTAAAGGCGACCATGATGATCGAGATGAGCACCCACGCAGGCGAGCGCCGCGTGCGCCAATTCACTGACTTGAAGCTGGGATACTCCAAGTTGCTCATCATTAAGTAAGAGAGCATCACCATCAGCCCCGCTAGACCATACTTCCAAGGACCGATTTCCTTTTCCCCTTCATCCAGCCATATCATCAGAAGCGTAAGGGAGGCGATAACACCGGCAGCGGCAGGAATCGGGCAACCACGAAAATGCCTGCTATTGGTCTTGTTATCCGAAGCTGCTAAACAGTTAAAACGGGCGAGCCGCAAGGCTCCACAGACAAGGTAAGCCGATGCAATGAGCCACCCTAAACCTGCAGGCGTCTCAATATCTTTGAGTACGATATCATGAACTAGCAGTGCCGGAGCAACACCGAAGCTCACGATGTCGGCGATGCTATCCAGCTCGCGACCGAACGGCGACTCCTGCCCACCCAATCGAGCCAGACGCCCATCCAGCACGTCAAACAAACAAGCCGCTAAAATGGCAATAATGGCCCAGTAATAGTGTTCCGTGATTTGACCTTCCCGCCCTTTGAAGATCTGTAAAATAGCCACAAATCCAGATAGGATATTGCCTGCCGTCATCATGGTAGGCAGGACGTAAATGCGGGGCTCATATTCGATCATGAGTGCGGACTTTAGCCGTGCCATTCCTCTTGCCTAGTCTGGATTGGACAAAATGAACCATTCTCGTCGTTTAACGCGTGGCTTTGAGTCTACGCATTTGCTCCAATGTCGCCGACACGTCCTTGCTGGCAGGCAAGGATTCGATCACAACTCCGGTCTGCTCGGCCCGAAAAGCAGCGCGGACCTCTTGCAACACAGGCTCAGCTACCCCGCCAAGCAGCCTAATACGCACGATTCGCTCTTGCCGCTCTACACTTGCCGCTGCCAGTCGCTGGAGCGCGCTCTGTTGGTTTTCATCCCTTATTCCTAAAGGCACAGCAGCTAAACGAAATGTGGCCTCCCCACGCTCTCCAGCAATGGAATGAAAAAGCGACATACCACCCGCGATGGCCTGCACCTCTGCATCTAGGTGAGCCACGTCTCCGAACATGACCAATACCAGCTGCACCTCACGTGGGCGCTGCTTGCCTGTGAGCTCAATTTCAATGTTAGAAAACTCCTGCCCAGCGTCAAAGAAGCGGTCTCGATTCGGTTCAAAGCCCATGTTTTCAGGACTCATTGAGGAATCTATATAGCTGGCCACGGCAGCGAGCCTAGCAGCCCCTGTGCGCTGCAGCTCTTCTCGCAAAATATCCGCATATCTAGCGAGCGCTACCTCTGTCATGTCACGGCGCAATGCGGAGGCGTGAGCGAAGCTACGCTCCTCCACAGACTGCCGTTTTTGCCACCAGATTCCAAAGGAAATGATGCTAGTGATGATGAGTCCCAGAGGAAAAAAAACGAGGGCTAAGCGGATGAAACGACCGGGGGATGACATGGAAACAAGTGGGTTAAAAGCCTGGAGTGGCAAACCATACGCTTTTTAGGCATGATCCGGCGTGACCTCTACAGCTTCACACTTCTCTCGCCAACCGGGGAAGTTCCACAGGTTCGGAAAACCGGCGCACTGCACTGGCTTCACGGCCTGGATACGACAGATGTTCACGCCTTCCAGAAAAAGGCATTCGCCATTGGGCTTATCGATGATGGACAGGCCGGTGCGATTCGCATTCAGTCGCGTGCAAGTTTGGATAAACTCGTCCACAGGCATCTGAAGATGAGCCGCGATGGTCTCCACTTCATTTTTCGTCACATGAACATCACCTGGCCAGCGGCAGCAGTTGCCACAACGCACGCATTGGTAGCGCGGGGAGAGGGATGATTCCTGGAGTGCGGAAGACATTCTGCGAAACGAAGTGCCGATGGCCGGACTCGAACCGGCAAGGGAGTTACCTCCCAGCGGATTTTAAGTCCGCTGTGTTTACCATTTCACCACATCGGCAGACGCGGCTTGAGCTCTCCTACTAAAGCGGGTTCTCACAGATGGCAAGGCTCGAGAGCTTTTATAAGCGCCGAAGACCATCCTCGGTCATCGGATTGGGGATTTCAGCATCAATTTCATCAATACGAGCCAAGGTCTCAGGGCTGAGCACTAGATCCACGGCCTGAAGGCACTCCTCCCACTGGGCGACGGTGGTCGCACCGGCGATGGTGGAGGCAACGAAGTCATGCTGTCGGCTCCAAGCCAGGGCAAGTGCCGTGACACTAACGTGGAGATCTGCGGCGATGAGCTGGAGCCGGGCCGTGGTCTCCAGCGTGCGTTGATTGACAAAACGGGCAGCCATGCGCTTTTGACGTGGAGCACCCTTCTCCAGATAACTGGTGAAGCGTGCTCCAGGTGGCCGAGCCCCGTGATTGTATTTTCCAGTAAGCACACCACCACCGAGTGGAGAGTAGGGCAGCAGACTGACTTGTTCTTGGCGACAGACTTGTGCTAGCTCGCTCTCGCAGCGGCGATTGATCAGAGAGAAGTTATTCTGCACGGTCGACATGCGGGCGAAGCCGTTTTTTTCAGCTTCCCACAGGTTTTTCATCACGCCCCAGCAGGTTTCGTTACTGCCGCCCCAAGCTCGTATTTTACCTTGCTGGATCAGGTCGGTCATGGCGCTGAGGGTCTCATGCGGGTCCATGCCATGGTCGGGCCAATGGGTCTGGTAGAGGTCGATGTAGTCGGTTTGCAGGCGGCTCAGGCTGTCCTCGCAGGCACGGAAGATCTGGCGGCGATCTAGAGTGGTGAAACCACCACGCACTGGCGGACGAAACCACCCATGGCCTGGCCCTGTGACTTTGGAAGCCAAAATGATCTCGCCACGGTTTCTTCCTTTCAGCCAGCGTCCGACAATCTCCTCGGTCACACCAAAAAGCTCGGCACTCGGTGGCACAGGATACATTTCCGCCGTATCGAAAAAGTCGATCCCTACATCCAAGGCACGATCCATGATCGCATAAGAAGTCTTTTCGTCGGCCTGCAGGCCAAAAGTCATGGTTCCCATGCAGATGTCCGTGACGACGAGTCCAGTGCGGCCGAGGCGTTTTCGATTCATGCCTGCTACCTTGGCGAATCTGAGTCTCCCGCCAAAAGAAAAGCGCTAGCTATCTCCACGAGGGCGACGGGCGGGACGCGAGGGCACATCCCAAAGCACCGTTTCTGCTAGAGGTATCTCGGCTTGATAGCCAGCTGGCTGAAGCTGTGCCTGCAACCAAAGGCCGATGCGGCGAGCTTCCTCCACATTGATATCTGAAAAGGTTTCGGCTTCTTTTGCGGTCAAGTCAGGCCTGTGCGCGATACGCCCTGCCTTCCAAACCCAGGCACGTGGATTGTACGGACCCACCCGGCGTGGATCGCTCCAGGTATGTAGGGCCAGCGTTCGATCATTCACTGCTGCGGCCATGTGCATCGGGCCACTGTCCACACTCACCACCCAGTGCGCAGCGCGCAGGCATGCGATAAGCTGCGCCAAACTGGTACGACCGCTGAGATCAGTAATGTGCTGCCCCTGGGGCCGAGTCGGCTCATCGGTGATACCGACCAAGACCAGCGGACGTGGAGCTAGGGCATCACAGAGGGCTTGGAGCGCACTCGCAGAGAGGGATTTCCCCTGCCCACGTGACCATGGATGAATGACAATCAAGTCCTGCTGCTGAGGCCACTCCGGTGGCAGCACACCTTCGGCAAGAGGAAAGACAATATCATCTGACTTCACCTCAACACCAAGGGATCGTGCAAGGCTCAGATAACGATCTACCGCATGGGCAGCTGGATCGACAGGGATGATGTAATCATGCCCAAAACGAGCGCATTCTCTGGAATCCGAGAGACCTAGGACTGGCTTCGATCCGCTGGCTCTGGAAAGCATCGCACTTCTGAGCAACCCCTGAAAATCTAGAACAATCTCGGGCTCCAATCGACTGGGCAACTTCACCTTTGCCCACTGCCAAGCGCGGATCAGCCCCAAGGGGCCTTTGAATTGCTTCCTTGGGAACTCAACCACCCGATCCAACCACGGAGCCCCATGAAGTAGAGGTGCCCACTCGCTATTAATCAACCAGCGTAGACGGAGGTAAGGAAAGGCTTTTTTGATCGCATGAACTGTCGGCAGGGTGTGGACAACATCCCCCAGTGAGCTGGGTTTGACGATCAACGCAGAGCGAAAGTCTGCGAGGCATGGCAGCGGCTTGCCTGAAGACATGAGAGATGTAGAAAAGATCACGGTGACGGGCGAGACTACACACCTCAAGAAACAAGCCCGACATAAAGACGGGCAATGTGCACGGCTTTAAATTCGTTATTTGCCTAAAGCGAGGCGATCTGCAAGTAAACTTGGCAATCCCGCAGCATGGATTTTCTTCTGCGTCGTGCCGATATCATATTCGAGACGGCGGATGCTAATCGTCTGCGCCTGCATGTCATAAATAGCATAGGAGGCACGCCAGTCGCCATCACGTGGCTGACCGACACTGCCGACATTGACGAAATACTTAACGCCACGCTGAAGCTGTACCTCTGAACCTCGAGCAGCTCGCACCGAGTCATCTTTTTCAAAGATTCTAGGAACATGAGTGTGTCCGTAAAAACAAACCTGCGTAAACTGATAGCTAAAGCTAGCCATCGCATCGAAGCGATTGGTCACATATCCCCAGCTACCAGGAGAATCCAGAGTGGCATGAACAATGGTAAAATCGCGCACCTGCCGCACGAGCTTGAGATCGCGCAGCCACTGCCGCTGATCTTCACTGAGCTGCGCACGTGTCCAGAGTAGAGCCGCCTGGGCCAAGGGGTTTAGCTCCTCCAGATTCGATGCGCTGGCTGCGCCTTCATCATGATTCCCACGCACGACAGGACAGCCCATCTGGCGCACAGCCTCAAGGCACTCGGTAGGATTGGCAGCATAACCGACGATGTCTCCCAGACAGACATGGTTGGCACATCCCTGCTCATGAGCGTCCCAGAGCACCGTCTGCAGTGCTTCTAGGTTAGCGTGGATGTCTCCAAAAATGGCAAATTTCATTAGGTTTTATCGTAACGAGAGTTGGCGCGTAAAATGAGGATAGGCAGATCGTGCATGGGAAAAAGCAAAAGCTCCCCATCTCTGCATCCATGGATGGGGAAAGATGGCCGGTCAAGCGAGCGGCACAGCTGCACATCAAGGCATCCTATTTCACGAAATTTCCTCAAAACCAACTGGAAGGAATGCAGCCCACGCACAGTACTTCACTCCATGCATCCGCCACGCCCCTGGATCATCGCCGAAACGAACTGGAAAAACGTCCATACCACACGCTACGAGGTGGCTGTACTGCCATGGGGAGCCACAGAGGCCCACAATTGGCACCTCCCCTATGCAACGGATAGCCTGCAAAATGAGGCTATGACGGCGGAGGCAGGTCGCCTCGCCTGGCAGGCGGGAGCTCGCATAGCGATTCTACCTAACCTGCCCTTTGGTGTCCAGACAGGGCAGGCAGACATTCCCTTTTGCATCAACATGAACCCTAGCACACAGATGGCGGTTCTCGAAGATGTCATTGTCAGCCTAGAAGGTGTAGGCGTGCCGAAATTAGTCATTTTTAATGGACACGGAGGGAACGATTTCCGCCAAATCTTGCGAGAGCTACAAGCGCGGCATCCCAAAGTTTTTTTGAGCTTGGTGAATTGGTTTAACATCGACAGTGGATCCGATCTCTTTGCCATCGTGGGTGACCACGCTGACGAACGAGAAACCAGCCTAATGCTGCACCTTCATCCCGACTGGGTCCTACCAAAAGCAGAATGGGGAGAGGGCCGCGACAATCGACCGATCCTGAAAGCCATGCGGGAAAAGTGGGCCTGGGCTCAGCGCCCCTGGACACAAGCGACAAACGATACTGGCTCTGGTGACCCTCGAGAATCCAGTGCAGAGAAAGGCAAAGCCTACCTAGATCGGCTCGCAAACCGCTTTGCTAGCTACCTAATCGAACTAGCCGAAGCCGACACTTCCCGACTCTACGAAAAGACTTAAACCGGCGCTTAACTCACCAGTGTCAAGACATGGGCAGGTGTAGTGAAGGATTCGACCGTAATCTTTTCATCAGGAATACTGACACCAAATTCTTGCTCTAACACCAGGAGTAGGTCGATCGACTGTAGCGAATCTAGACCGAGCCTTCCCAGTTCTGCATCCATCGGCAAAGCAGCATCGGCTGGCAGCAGACGCAAAAAGGGACGCAGGAGGGCGATGAGGCGTTCTTCAGATGACATGGGCTCAGTGAAAGCAGAGAGAAAACAGGAAACAGCTTCCTAAAGCAGCGCAGCATGAAATCAACCCTTCGTCACGCATTCATGCCCATGGCGCAACCGCCAAGCTTCCACCACCTCCCCCCCCTCATGCGCAACTTCAACCGGCGGAGGATGACTCAAGAAACCTATTAGGCTAGCCGTGATACCGTAGGCTCCAACATTGGGAATCCCGACCAAATCACCCATCCTCACCTCAGGAATATGAACGCCACGTGCTAGCGCATCCAAAGGTGTACAGAGTGGCCCCACGACATCGGCAATCAAGGTCGCCCTATGCTGCGAGCCTAGGCTGAAGTTCACCAATTTCAAAGGGCTGCGGGGCACACGGCCCAGGCCAGCCATGCCGCCGAGGTGATGAATGCCGGTATCAAGAATAACAAACGAACGACTCGGAAAGACCTTCACCTCCAATACCCGAGCTAAGAGCCAACCACTGCCAGCACACAGGAATCGCCCTGACTCAAACCAAATCTCAGCCCCACGTTCCGCCATAGCAGAGTTCTGCCAAAGCTGAGTCAGCTTTTCTTTCAGACCTACGAGAACCTGCGGCACATGATCCGTCGCATAAGGCCAAGGAAAGCCCCCACCCGCATTCAAGATCTGGCACTCGACCCCCAGGGCAGCCTCGACCCGCTGCGCGCACTCGATCGCACGTCGAGTGTTGGTGACCAAGGCATCCACACCAGCCACCTGGGTGCCAAAATAAATGTGCACTCCCTTGAATTGAAGATTTGGCAACAGCACACGATCTCTCGCCTGGGGATCAAGCAATAGCTGCTCGGCAAAGCCAAATTGACTTTCCACCCCAGTCATGGCCAAACGTGCCTCGGGTGCGTCCGCAGGGTTCACACGCAAAAGAACCCCGACCTCACAGCCCAGATGACAACAAGCAGCCGACAAAGCCAACAAATCGCGAAAAGACTCGCAGGAAAAAAGCCGGATTCCCGCTGCAAGAGCATCCTTCAATTCACGCTCCGTTTTTCCAGGGCCGCCGAACAGGATGCGCTCAGCAGTAAACCCTGCGGCCAGCGCCGCAGCCAACTCACCCGTGGAGGTGATCTCAGCCCGACACCCAGCTTGACGAAGGCGACGCCCCAAAGCTGGAAGAGGATTCGACTTCAGCGAGAAGCAAAGCTCGGCCCCTTCTGGCAGTGCCCCAAACAGCTCCCTGGCTCGCGCCTGAACGAACATCAGATCGTAGGCATACAGAGGTGTGCCATGGCAGCTGGTCAAAAAATGCGCAAGGTTAGCATCCATAGTTCATCTTAAGCCGCAGTGAGCAAAGCCCGCAGAGCTTTGCGGTCCACTTTTTCGTTCATCGTTCGTGGTAGTTCTGGCAGCCGAATGATGCGATCCGGTAGCTTTGCCCTCTCTAGATGTTCTGCCAGCGCCGTCAGCAGCTCAGCATCGCCGGGGGCTTCCCCATGCGTACTGACAAAGAGGCAGAGCTGATCACGGGCTTCATCCTTGATGCAGCCCGCTGCTGTTAGCTGAGGCAACCGACAAGCGGCTTCTTCAATTTCCATCGGACTCATCCGGTAACCACGATGTTTGATGATAAAATCGCTGCGTGCATGGAAGTATAAAAAGCCCTCCGCATCCACACAACCATAGTCTCCCGTCACTAACAAACGCGTACCATCTGGCAGTGTGCGGTAGCGCTTCGCCGTCTCTTCAGGCGCGCGCCAGTAGCCCAAGCCAATGTGAGGACCGCGAACCATGAGCTCACCAACGCTACCCGGAGGCAATCTTTCACCATCGGGTGATTCGGCCCAAACTTCAGTTCCATTCAGGGCACGACCCACACTACTCTCATGGCCGTCGATTTCCTCAGGTCGTAAAATCGAGACCCTCTTGCATTCGGTAAGACCGTACATTGGGAAAAATTGAACTTGTGGAAAAAGGCGCCGCAATTGGCAAAGGTGCGGCAGCGGCAAATGATCCCCGGTATTCGTCATTAGACGAAGGTCTGGCAGCTGAAATGGACGCCAAGACTGCATTTTGATCAAACCCGCGAAAAGCGTCGGCACGCCAGGCAGCACCGTAATCGCCTGACGTGCTAAAATTTGTGGCAACTCGGGTCCTACCCTTTCAGGCTGCCCCAGATAGAGCGCTGCGCCACACATCATCGCATAAAAAATCTGGTACAACCCATAATCAAATGACAGCGGGAGGAAGACACCAATACGGTCCGCTGCCGTATAACGAAGCCTTTCCAGAATGGCATGAGTGACAAACTTTACGTTAGCGTGGCTCAGCATGACACCCCGAGGCATCCCTGTGGACCCTGAGGTAAAAACCAAAAAGGCAAGGGAATCTCCACCCTCTGGCAAAGGTAACTCTACATTTCCTACAATCGCACTTCTCGGCAGAGGCTCATCCAACCAAGCCAAACGCCAACGCTCACAGCAGGGCAGCAGATCCTCGCGGCTGCGGCTAAGTAAAACCAGAGTAGGCTCACACTGAGCCACGATCTGCTCCATGGAGGGAACAGTGATCTGTGAGCTTAGCACTGAAAAAACCGCACCTGCACGAGCCACCGCCAACATGTGTAAAACCAAAGACACCTGATTTTCAGAAACCAGCAGCACGAGATCTCCAGGCTTCACACCTTGGGCTAACAGCTTACCAGCCAAAAAATCCACCAACTCAGCAGTCTCAGCAAATCTGAAACTCACCTCATCATCAACAAGAAAAGTCCGCTGAGGGAAAGTCAGCGCAGCGCACTTTAGAAAGTCAGATAAATGAAAGCCACTTTTCACAAGCAGGAATGACAACCTACCATCATTATAATCAAGCAGCTTCTCCTAACATGAGTGCATTCCACATTCACCTAATGAAAAAGCCCGCAAGCCTTAGCCTGCGGGCTTTTTGCAGAGGTCAAATCAGGACCAGATTACAGAGATCCCTTGAAGGTGGAAGAAGCGACGAAGCGCACCGTTTTCGATGCCTTGATCTTCATCGAAGCACCAGTCTTCGGGTTGCGTCCGGTGCGTGCAGCGCGCTTGGCGACTTTAAAAGTGCCGAAGCCGATAAGCTGGACATTACCGTCTTTCTTCACGCCTTTAGCGATGGCGGTCAGAACGGCTTCGAGAGCGTCGGCCGCAGCACGTTTGCTGGTTTCGGCGCCAAGGTTTTTCTGAACGAGTTCGAGCAGCTGAGCTTTGTTCATTGTGTTGTCAGTTTGTTGGTTGCTTATATATGGGATAATGTCCGCATGCCTATGCTACGGCCATCTTGGCGATTAAGAGGCTAACCATTGAAAAACGTCAAACTCAAAATCGGCTCTGAAGCCTCTAGCATAAGGATTTATGAATCATTCCCTCCTGAAAAACTTCTTGATTCCCGAGCGCACTCCAACTCTCGGAGCTGGGATTTTCCTTGCTCCAGGAGCCATCGTGATCGGAGATGTCGTCGTCGGCGCACAGTCGAGCATCTGGTTCGGCAGCGTAATTAGAGCAGATATTCATCGTATCATCATTGGCACTCAGTCTAACATTCAAGACGGCAGCATCCTTCATGTCAGCGATGCTTTCCCCTGTATTCTTGGAGACCGCGTCACCGTCGGCCATCGTGCGGTGATCCATGCGTGCACCGTGGAAGACGAAGTGCTCGTAGGTATGGGAGCCATTATTCTAGATGGTGCGGTCATTGGCGCGCGCTCTACCATAGCGGCCGGAGCCTTAGTCACCAAAAACACACGCATACCACCGGGATCGCTGGTCATGGGATCGCCAGCTAGAGTTATCAGACCTCTCTCTGAAGAAGAACAGCAAGCCAATGCCCGACTGGCACTTAAGTATGTGGAAGTCTCCCGCCGCTACCTCGCCGCAGAGCCGGGGGCGCTCGTCACACCCGCTTCAACTGCCGCCTAAGCGAAAGCTCAACCCCAGCGAGAACAAGAGCTACGATGAAGAGAATCACAAGGCCATTGATCCAAAGTGTGCTGAACTCCGCACCCAAGTAGCGCTTGCTGCTACCAAAAAAAACATTCGGGCTACGTTTGCGGCGATAGTCGGAACGCTCCATTTCCGCTTTGGTCGTGAGATCAAGCACTTTACGGTTCACATACACCTCTTCTGCACTCACACCGTCTTGCTGTTCTTGCGCTAATTTCAGCAGCTTTGCATCCAGCTTACCTCGCATATTTGCGTATCGGATCTCTTTCAGCATCTCAGCAGCAGTGTCTGCATCTTTGGCATAGAGTCCCGAGACGAGCGCCAAAGCCTGCTTCGCAAGATCAAGCTGCCGCTGCTGATCCGCCGAAAGCCGAACTTCCTTGGGTAGATTGACCAACTCTTGGATGCGAGCATCGAGCTCGTCCTGAACCGCCGTGAGAGGATTCAACTTCGACTGCGAAATCAACATCGCCTCATAGCTCCAGCGCAGCGGCATGAATTGGCAAATAAAGGGCACCTTGAGCTTGCTAGGTTCATCTTGCTCCGTGACGCCTGCTTTTTCTAACCAACGAGTTACCGAATATACAAAATCAAGATTTCGATTCATCTCCTCATACTTGATCAGAGCACCGCCGAGGATGATCTGCGGGATCAACAGCAGAGGGATTGCATTTGTAGCCGTTCGGCTATCGCTGACGAGACTAGAGATTAGGAGTCCAAGGCTTACCCCGGTGAGCGCTGTCACGAACATCCACCATAAATGCGCCCAAAACATCTCGCGAATCTCCAGCACTGCATTCCCGATCAAAAGATAAATCACACATTGCACCAAAGCGAAAGCGCTCAGGGAAATGACCTTGCCACACAGGTAATAAAACGTGCGTAAGTTATGATTACGCTCACGGTTTAGCAGGTGGCGATCGCGGATGATCTCATCCGCGCTGTTCGTTAGCCCCAAAAACATGGCTACCACCAGGCTCATGAACAAGTAGGTCGGCACATGAAATGCGGTGGCAAAGGTGTATTGTGCCTCCTCACTGTATTTCAAAACGCTAGAAATCAGCAGCGCTAGCAAAGGGGCTTCTAGCAGCGTAGTCAGCAAATTCATCCGATTGCGCAACTTCGACAGGAACGCACGCTTCAGGTTCGTGTAGAAGAGGATACTCTCTTCGCGCAGGGTGTGCTTGGGCGGCTTAGGCACAGAGCGTGCGCGCAATTTACTTCCCTGCGTCTCATCGATAGGACGTGAAATCACATTCGTAGCACCGGGTGCCGCTTGCACACGCGCCATACTTTCCAGCAAAAGATGGCTTTGGTAGCGGTCGCGCCAAAAATTTGGTGGAAAGCGCCTAGCTGCTACTAAGTGACCATCGGCACTGCGTTCCTGGATGATGTCACCGCTAATGTCTCTCAGAGGTGTCTCTAATACATCAAAGACAAAGTCAGGCGTGATATTCGGCGGCATCTCGGCCTCTCTCTGCCCAGTCTCCTCATTGTAGGCCTTCCAAAAATACTCCAGCAAACCCTGAGGGGTTCCAAAGAAAGCCATTTTTCCACCTTTGTCCAAAAGCAGTGCTTTATCGAACATCTGCAGAAGCCTCATGCTAGGCTGGTGAATCGAGACTAACACCAGCTTATTTCGGGCGAGACTTCGAATAATCTCCAGCACATGCTCACTATCCTTTGATGACAGTCCTGAAGTTGGTTCATCAAAGAGATAGACATCCGAAATACCGATCATGTCCAGCCCTGCATTCAGGCGCTTACGTTCACCACCCGAGAGGAACTTTTGCTCTGGAGTTCCTGCAAGACGCTTGCGCATGTCAGCAAGCCCGAGTTCAGCTAGCTTGGCTTCCACCCGTTTCCGCCTTTCCTCCTGCTTCAGGTGAGGGCATCGGATGGAGACCGAGAAGTCTAAATTTTCCTGCACACGCAGTAGAGGATCGAAGGCATCCTCCTGCGGGATGTAAGCGATGTAGGGCGTCAGGCTCTGCAAATTCTCATAAAGCGAAAGACCATTCATCAGGACCTCCCCGCCCCTGGTCTTCAGCTGGCCGCCCAAAACCCGTAGCAACGTACTTTTACCGCAGCCGCTGGGGCCCATGATGCAAATCATCTCCCCGCGCCGCGCGATGAAGCTGATGCCATCCAGCGCGGTATCTCGGCTATCAAAGCGATGCACAAGCTCACGAACCTCCATCTGACGAATCACATTTTTTTCTTCCTCAATGATCCGATCACTAAAGTGGCAGCGCAGAAACTGTCCCTCCCCCAGTGTGATCGTATCACCGTCCGTAAGCGAGATACGTTCACGCACCGGGATCTGCCCCATGTAAAGCGGCCGTGACGACCGTAGCACCTCAAGAGTCCCCGTTTTCTGCGCATAATTGCACTCAATGCGCAGCAAGATTTCTCCTTCAGTGTCTTCGCTCAACAGAATATCACCTTCTTCCAGCAGCTCTGATTTGTTGGAAACGAGGTATGTGTTTCGGCTTCCTTCCAGCCGGAACTGCCCGCCAAATTCATGCGCACGGACACGCAGATCTGCGAGCTCAATTTCGATATCCTCATAGGCGATAATTTTGTCTTCAATCGACGCCTCGACTTTAATGCCTTCCCGCAGCAGCGTACCATTGATCGTCGCATTCGTATTGCGCAGAGCCTCCACCGTTACCCCCAAACCAAAGCTCAAGCGCAGATTTGTCCAGCGCGTCCGCTGGGGCGAGATCTCCGCATCTCCAGTATCCGTCAGGATCAAATATAACTGCGCTCCCGTGAGGGTCTTCTTCGCATTGAAATAAGACGTAAGTTCATTGAAATCCAGAGTCACGTCCTCCACGACCACGCGCTCTCCAGGATAAAGTCGTGAAAAGTCACCCGGCGGCAGCCGACGACTGCGCACCAGGATGGGCGTCTTGCCCGTGTTCTTCACCAGGAGCAAATTTTGGTAACGGAAGGCCGTAACCTGACTCTCCACCGAAAGAGAGCGTAGCACTACTGAACTACTCGCTTGGGAGCTGACCTCTAGCGTCTCCAACGGCTGACCGCTCTTAGTGCTGAATTCGTCACCTTCCGACGTCTTGTCCCCCGCGTTTAGCTGATAGACGATATCGATGGCTTGGGCAGCAATGCCCAGATTCGTCATGAACAGGTAAAACTCGACCATCTGGCGCTGATTCGAACTCGATTGAGAAATCAGCAGGTACAGCTGCACACAGAGCAGGATCTTCTGATCCATAGCCAATTGCGAGCTAAGCTCCTTTGCCCTCTGCCCTAAGTTCTGTGGTTGCTGAAGCGCCTCAAAGTAAAGACGACGCATGTCCGCGTAAATAGCCCCCGAGTAGTCGTAACGCAGGTAACCTAGCGAACGCTCGATTTCAGCCTCCTCCACCTCCCCATCTAACTTCGAAAAGCCAGCAAACACCTCAATCAAGACTGGCAGCATTGCATCCCGAGTCGCTCCGGCCTGGAGGCCATCTTCCACCTTGTGGACAAGCCGAGACCACCAGCGCCGCACTTTGTCCATCGGACCTACGGGCTCTGGCGTGCGCTGAAACAAAGGTCGCGGCATCTGGGCGGTGCTCATGCGTCGGGAGAGAGGAGAGTTTGGCAGCACCCCAAGTAAAAACAACCAATCATCCACCCTGGGCTGAAATCAGATGACCCGCAGTCCCCTTCAAACGGTATCAGTACACAAAATTGATCCGTAACCATGAATACGTCTTTCGGTGATCAAAAAAGCTGGTGCGCCCGTCAGGAATCGAACCTGAATCTGCGGCTTCGGAGACCACCATTCTATCCGTTGAACTACGGGCGCGGCACTCAGCAACAAGTGTCTTTCGCATGGGCACCGCAGCTGGGCAAGTTTCTTTTGGCTCAGGTGAGGGCCTCTTGAGCGCTTAAGCAAATACGCCTTGCCTGCACCTTCCCGCAATAATCGTCATTTACCCAAGAGGCTAATCTTGGCGATCCAGAATGATCTAGTTTTGATGATCTCAGCGTGGGCACATCGCTTCATCGCAGAAATGAGACATCAGGTCTCCTGGAACTGTAATGCAGCGAGCTTTTGATACAGGGTGCTATTGGCCAATAGCTCGGCATGGGTACCTTTGGCTTCAACTTTACCGTCCGCCATGACGATGATCTGATCTGCCTCAAGAATGGTGGAAAGCCGATGCGCGATGGCGATGACTGTGCGCCCCTCAGAAAGTTCACGAATGGCATCTTGGATGATTCTCTCGGTCTCGGTGTCGAGGGCCGAGGTGGCTTCATCCAGAAGCAAAATCGGCGCATTTCGGAGCACGGCACGTGCGATAGAAATACGTTGTTTTTGGCCACCAGAAAGATTGCAGCCTGCATCCCCAACAACAGCATCATAACCGCCATCTTGCTGGAGGATGAACTCATGGGCATGAGCTCTTTTGGCGGCCACTTCGATCTCCTCATTAGTCGCATCCAGCCGTCCATAACGGATATTTTCGCGAATGGTATCGTGAAAGAGAAAGGTATCTTGGCTGACGATGCCGATGTTTTCCCTAAGACTCTGCTGGCTGACTTTCCGCAAATCATGCCCATCCAAGTTCACCGTGCCAGAGTCGGGGTCATAAAAGCGAAGAATGAGGGAAAATAGGGTGCTTTTACCTGCCCCACTGGGGCCAACAAGGGCATAAAAGCGACCTGGCTCTAAACGAAGTTGGACATTCTCCAAGGCTGGTTTTTCCAACTTCCGACCATCGGGTTTGGCGTAGCAGAAAGAGATGTTTTCGAAAAGGATCTCCCCTTTGACACGACCGAGTGAGACGGCGTCTGGCGCGTCCTGGATGTCAGGCTGACGATCCAAAACTTTCACCACATTGTTGATGGCATAGCGGGTTTTTTGCAGCAGCAGATTGACCTTACTCAGCTCTTTCGCTGGCGGATAAATGCGAGTCAGTAAGAGTACGACAGCGATGAATTCAGAAGATTTAAGACCCATCGCCCACCAGTAAACTAAACCTCCGGCGATTCCGATGGAGGCGACAGACTCGACGATCGGCCCAACCATTTCGGAGGCCCGCTGCCAGCGGATGGCGTTGCGACTCATGGAGGCATTAGCCTCGACAAAACGGTGAACCTCATAGTTCTCACGGGCATAGGCCTTCACCAGGCGGATGCCAATCAGAGATTCGTGCATGGTGGTCAGCATCGCACCGGTCATTTGTTCTTCTTTCTTCCCGGACTTTCGGACTTTTTTGCCAAGCCGTATGACGGGCAGAAGACAAATCGGGAAGATGAAAAGGCTCATGAAGGTGAAGAAAGCATGCTGGCTAAACAGAGAGATCAAGATGACCACGATCTTCAAAGGATTGCTGGTCATGAATTGCACATATTGCACTGCATTGCGCTGAGCCACGCTGGACTGATTGAGCACAGTCTGAATCAGCTCACCAGCCTTAGTGCCGCTAAAAAAAGAGGGCGACTGGCGCAGCACCGCTGCAAACACGTCATTTCGAACCTCTTGCAGCATTTTATTCCCGACCCAGGCAAGGAGGTACTTGTTCAAGTAATCCAGCAAACCATTGATCAGCAGCATCAACGGAATGAATGAGGCAGCAATGATCACCCCTGTCAGGCCGACTTTAGCCGATGGATCGAGCTGAAGGAGCTGCGCGAAATTGAGGTCAATACCAAGAAAATCATAGGTCGCTCCCAGGGGCGGACTGCTATTGCCATCATGCAGCACGATGGAGAAGATAATGTTGCACGCAGGGAGCCAAACTGCATTAAAGAGGGCAGCCAAAACACCCATCAGTAGCCCTAGAATGAAACGCGGAAGAACAGGCTTAAGATATGGAATGATGCGCTTCACCGGCATCTTCATTTCCTCGTTAGCATCGAGACTTGGCGTCTTGGATGGGGGTGTCGTCTCGGGAAAAGAGGCCATTCAGCGTGTGTAAAAATTCAGAAAGTTAGAACGGGACAATTACCACCTTTCCGGTGACACGTCGAGATGGTTTTCCTTTCATATTAAGCTAGTATTTCACCTTAACCACGAACTAAATTCAGCAGGCTTTTTACAGCGTTTTTAAGACTCGCGGAACTCATGGCTTGAACAGAAAGCTGTGATTCACTAGTTACGGATTATTCAATCATTTTATGACAAACGATCAACTCATCAGTGTGTGTGGCGCAGGCGGCTTCATCGGAGGAGCGCTCGTGGCAGATCTACGTGCTCAAGGTTACACAAAAATCCGCGCCATTGATCAAAAGCCCATGCATCATTGGTACCAGTGCTTTGAAGATGTGGAAAACAAGGTGCTCGACCTACAGCTCAAAGAAGCCTGCCAAGAAGCGACTGAAGGTGCGCATACGGTGTATAACCTAGCGGCAGACATGGGCGGCATGGGCTTTATCGAAAACAACAAAGCTCTTTGCATGCTTAGTGTGCTTATCAATACCCACATGTGCATGGCTGCAAAAGATGCAGGAGTGTCGCGCTATTTTTATGCTTCGAGTGCCTGCGTTTATAACGGTGACAAGCAGAAGGATTACGCTGTCGCCCCACTCAAGGAACAAGATGCCTATCCTGCCCTGCCTGAAGATGGCTATGGCTGGGAAAAGCTATTTTCAGAAAGAATGTGCCGTCATTTCCGCGAGGACTTTGGCCTCCAGACTCGCATCGCTCGCTATCATAATGTCTATGGGCCTTTTGGCACTTGGGATGGTGGACGAGAAAAAGCCCCTGCTGCAGTCTGCCGAAAGGTCGCACTCGCCAAGCTGACCGGCAAGCATGAGATTGATATCTGGGGCACCGGAGAGCAAACGCGAAGCTTCATGTACATCACGGATTGCGTTCAGGGCACACAAATGCTCACCGCAAGCAATTACGAGGAACCAATCAACATTGGAAGCGCCGAGATGGTAAGCATCAACCAATTGGTCGACATTGTGGAAGAGATCGCCGGAGTGAAACTGAACCGCACTTATAAACTAGACGCGCCGAAAGGTGTGAATGGCCGCAGCAGCGACAATACTCTAATCCAGCAAATCTTTGGGTGGGAGCCTAGCACACGTCTGCGAGATGGAATGGAGAAAACCTACGCTTGGATCTATGACGAGATCGTGAAAGGCAATAAGTCGCTCTAGAGCACACCATCCGGCTAGGCAGCAGCCACCATTTTTTCTAGCTATCAAGCTAAGCCTGCGCGGGCAAGCAGCGCGGATGGATCAGGGTCACGACCCATGAAGTCACGAAAGAGCTTAGCCGGATCTTCGCTGTTACCCTTGCTAAGAATTTTATCACGAAACTCTCTTCCAACCTTCGGATTGAGAACTCCTTCTTTCTGAAAGCGTGTGAAGGCATCGGCATCTAGCACCTCGGCCCATTTATAACTGTAGTAACCCGCCGCATAACCGACGGGACTGCTGAATAGGTGGCTAAAGCGTCGTGCCATTGTTGGATTGTCAGTTTTCAAGGGCATGACATAATCGCGCATGATAAGGCGGCTAAGTTGATCCAGGTCTACCCCTAGGTCAGTGGCATGGTGGATGTGCAGTTCGAGATCCAATTTAGCAAAACTAAGCTGACGCATGATATCACTCGCACTTCGGTAATTCTTGGCTGCGATGACTTTTTTGAAGAGCTTGGCTGGAATGGCTTCGCCTGTCTCATTATGTCTAGCGAAGAGATCGAGGCTCTCCCGTTCCCAGCAGAAATTCTCCATAATCTGCGAGGGCAATTCCACAAAGTCCCAATAAACGCTAACGCCATTGAGAGAAGGAATTTCTACATTACCACAGAGCTGATGCAGCAGATGACCAAATTCGTGAAAGACCGTGCAAACCTCGTCATGCGTCAGGAGCGCTGGTTTACCCCCAATTGGCGGAGTCATGTTCCCACAGATCAGCCCTAGATGAAGCCGACGATCACGCTCGCCATAAGGTGGCGAACCCATGCGCAGGTAGTTCATCCACGCACCGCCACGCTTAGAGTCTCGTGGATGCCAATCTGCATAAAAAGAACCAATATGAACTCCTTTTTCATTTCTGACCTCATAGAACTTAACTTCAGGATGCCACACTTCCACAGGGCCATCTTGGGTCGGATGAGAACAGGCTGAATTAGGTTGGCCCACTGGCACGAAAACGGTCTCGCGTGTAGTGATACGCAGATCAAAGACCTTCTCAGCAAGTTCAAACATGCCGCTGAGAACGCGATCCAGAGGAAAGAAGGGACGCAATTCTTCTTCATTAAAATCGAACTCTGCTTTTCTTTGTTTTTCTGCCCAAAACGCAACCTCCCAAGGCTGAAGTAAATCAGCAGCCTGACCGGCTGAATCAGCCTTGTACTCCTGAAGTTGGATAGTTTCCCTCTGGAAGAAATCCGCGATCTTATCGTGTATATTTTCAATAAAAGCCAAAGCACTCGCGCCATTTTTGGCCATACGCTGCTGCAACACGAGGTCCGCAAAGTCTTTCTTGCCCAAGATCTGTGCCTTTTCATGACGCAGCTGTAGGATCTTCCAAACAAGCTCCGTGTTGTCATACTTTCCGCCTCTGCCGATGCCCGTTGTGCCTTCCCAAACAGTACGGCGCAAGTTTTCATCTTCAGCATATTCCATGACTGGAATCATTGACGGCGCTTTTAAAGTCAAACGGTAGCAGGGAGCTGCCTCAGAGCCATGACCTTTGGCTAAGGCGTCCAACCTTGCGGCATCAATGGCACTTTCAGGCATACCCTTCAGTCGTTCTGAATCTTGGAGGATAAGTTCCCAGGCATTCGTGGAATCGAGAACGTTTTCAGAGTACTTTTGCGTTGCCTTAGACAGTTCGGTTTCAAGAGCCTCCAATCGTTGTTTTTTATCTTGAGGCAAATCCGCACCTGCTTGACGGAAACTATCCAGAGTCTCATCCAAAGCCCGCTTTTTGAGAGCTGGAAGATTCTTTGCATCTTCCGTCTTGCTATAAGTCTCTAGCAGATCCCACAGGTGCTCGTTGAGTGGAATTTTGGCAAAAAAAGAACTTACTACGGGCAACATCGCATTGTGTGCCTCACGCAGTTCAGGAGAATTGCACAGTGAATCTAGGTGCGTGACCAAGTTCCATGCCTCATTAACGTGGCGTGTCGATTCATCCAGAGCTAGTACAACGCTATCAAAATTCATCTTACCCCGATCTTGGCCACTAAGCCTTTCGATGGCTTCTTCAGCCTCCTTGAGGGCGATGGTGATTCCCTCTTTGATGTGGATGGGATTTAGAGTCGACCATTGAAGATGAAAATCCTGAGTTAGGAAAGGGTTGGCCATAGTGGGGGGAGTGAGAAGTATGACTCTGCCTTTTCAGGTGGCAAGGCCTCGAATCAGGATTCCGCATCGCATCTAGTCATGAACTACGAAGAT
>JBIKYV010000183.1:0-6898 GCA_044355075.1 Prosthecobacter sp. | reverse complement strand
TAGGGCTATAAGCTTCTCGATCAATCCGTCATCATCGCCCACTGTTCCTGGATGAGAGGTATTTGTTATGCTGGGAACACTATGTGATGTAGACCCTGTAGACTGTTTTGTGTTAACTTTCGTGACGGGAATTAGGGACACTGGCGAGTCATCCTGCAATTCAGTAGCTTGGTAAGCCAACCAGCCAAGCGCACCGATCGAGATCAGACAAAGAAGACTACTGGTTATTAATAGGTATTTCATCCAATGATCGTTCATCATGATACGACATTATTAAGACATTGCGACCTGATGTCGCGTTTCATCTTTGCCAAAGATTTGTAGAACTTCGCTTAAAATGTTCGCTTTGGACTAATCCTCACCCTCATCCACATGCTTTCCACCAGCCACGATTCCGCGTTTGGTGGATGCTATGAAATCCGTGAAAACAGCAGCTTCTGGGGTCAATTCGCTGGCACGCAGTTGCTCGACGGCCTGGGCGTTGTTCAACCCGCTACGATAGATCTTGCGAAAAGCTTGCCGCAGTGCGCTCATTTGCTCACGGCTAAAGCCTGCACGTTTTAGCCCCACGATGTTCAGACCACGAGCACGAGCAGGATTGCCATCCGCTGTGCAAAAAGGAGGGACGTCCTGAACGATTTTCGCACACCCACCGATGATGGCACGTGTGCCGATTCGACAGAACTGATGCACAGCACTGAGACCTCCCAGGATAACGTGGTCTTCTACCGTGACGTGTCCTGCGAGCGTTCCGTTGTTGGAGAAGATGACATGATTTCCTACCACACAATCATGTGCGATATGCACGTAGCTGAGGAAGTTATTGTGACTTCCGATGATCGTTTGGTCGCCAGGAGAGGTCGCACGATGCACCGTGCAAAATTCGCGGAATGTGTTGTCGTCCCCCATAACGAGCCATGTGGGCTCACCGCGATACTTCAGATCCTGAGTCTGCTGCCCGATCGAACTGTAAGCGTAGAATTTGTTCGCCTTTCCGATCTGGGAGGGCCCCATGATCGTCACATGATGCTGTAACCAGCATCCATCTCCCAACACGACATCTGCACCGACAATGCAGTAAGGGCCGATGTAAACATCAGCGCCAATCTGCGCAGAGGAATCAACAATGGCAGTAGGATGAATCACGAGCAGATTTGGAATAGGGGGTCCGTCAAAAAAAGAGAATTCGGTAGATTAGCTCAGAGCTATTAAAACCGAGTTAGCGATCGACAACGCTAAACATCAGGTCTGCCTCGGACACCACTTGGCCATTCACTGTGACGCGAGCTGTCGCCTGGGCGATGCTGCGTTTCACCTTCAACATTTCTGTCTCTATGATCAGCGTATCCCCTGGGAAAACAGGTTTTCTCCACTTTACGTTATTAGCACTCATGAAGTAGCCAATCTTGCCTTGGTGCTCTGGCATTTTCATCAGTACGATACTGGCGACCTGGGCCATTGCTTCCAGCTGTAGCACGCCAGGCATGACAGGATGTCCTGGGAAGTGCCCTTGGAAGAAAGGCTCATTGATGGTCACGTTCTTGACACCGGTGCATTTCGTATCGCCCTCAATGCTAATGATGCGATCCACCAACAGGAAGGGATAGCGATGAGGCAAAAGCTTCATCACCTGATTTACATCCAGCACCGCTTCACCCGTCGGAATCGCCAAAGGTGGTGGCACCATAGCACGCATGGCTTTGTACTGCGCGTCAATGGAGCGAGCCAGCTCTGTATTCGGACCGTGACCAGGGCGAACTGCAATCACGTGCCCAGTGATTCGGCGTCCGCACAACATCAAGTCACCAATGATGTCTAGAATCTTGTGCCTGACAAACTCATCCTGGAATCGCAGGGGTTGTTTGGACAAAAGCGTCTCGCCACGCACGACTACCGCTGCTTCCAGGGTTCCGCCTTTGATCAAGCCCTTTTCCATCAGAGGAGCGATGTCTTCGTAATATACAAATGTGCGCGCTGGGGAGATCTCCTTTTCATAAGTCTCTGGGGTGATCTCCAGGGATAGGAACTGCGTAAATCGGCCACCGGGGCCGACATTGGTGCATGAGATGCGGAATTTCTTATCAGGCACGATGCAAAGAATCGTACCATCGCGGGTCTCCTGATAAATGGGCTCACGAATTTCAAACACGCGGCGAGGAGCACTTTGCTCCTGAAGACCCGCTTTCTTGATCAAGTCTACAAAAGGCTGCGAGCTACCATCAACAATAGGTGGCTCATTCGAGTCCATCTCGATGATAGCATTGTCTACGCCCATACCGGTCAACGCAGAGATGACATGCTCCACCGTATGCACATTGACACCACCATCGGCGATGGTCGTCGCACGTTCCACCTTCTGCACCTTTTCGACCAGAGCTGAGATGAAGGGCTTATCCTCCAAATCCATGCGGCGGAATTTGAAGCCAAAATCCTCAGGGGCAGGCTGGAGCGTCAGGGTGACCTGCTCACCCGTATGCAGTGAGATTCCAGTGATTGAGGCAGATTTTGCGAGAGTATGCTGACGGTCTGAGGCGGCCATGTTGGGTAGGAATTTCCGTCTTAGTCGCCCGGCTCCTGCCGGTCAAAGAGAAAGCTTACTCATCCGCAACAAGCCTCGGCCGATTTAGCGCTGCCATTGTTGCTACATGGCCGAGCACTTACCGCAGGAAAAAAGTGCATCGAAGTGTTCAGCTGCCCATGCCGCTGACTCCCCTTCCCTATGGCTTGAGCGTTGCCATGGGTGGAGATGAAGTCGTCGATAGCCGAATTGGCATCACTTTATGATCTCGATAGCTGCTCAGCAGCACACGATCCACATGAACCTCCAGCAAGGCACGGCCTTCCTGCCTCAGATCGATCAGCCGGACCTGCTTCAATTGGCAATACTCTCGTAGCGATTCAGGGATTCGCTCTAAAACATCCCGCTCATCATGACTACTGATCAAGGCCTGTGCTCCCGTTTTGGCAATCAGCACTTCGATGCCTTCTTGATCCGTCAGATTTTGCCCACGAACGATCACTTCACAGCGCAGATCAGGATATCTTTGCTCCAAATCTTGTAGGATACTCTGTCCGGCATCCGAAAGCATCAGCACCCGCACCGGCGGTAGATGGAGCAGTAACACCATAGCACGATCATCGCTGCGCGCCTCGTGATCAAATTCCGTCGGATGCAGCACCTCCGCCCAGGCCTGACCTCCCAGATTGAAGCGATGCCCCGCTGCATGCCGATGCCAGCGCTCGCTATCCACCGGCACCTGCTTCGCGAGTTGGCGAAGGCTGACACGATTGCTATCCCTTGGCCAGGGTTCCAGCACACTGCTGTGCAGCCTCGGCTTGCCCATTGGCAGTGCCGACATCGCTGCCCCGACATGCTGGCTATCGCCATGCGTCAAAACAAGCCCCGCCAATCGATTCACGCCCTCCTGGCGCAGAAAAGGCTCCACCACACGTCTCCACTCGCTCCGGCTACCGCAGTCGATCAGCCACTGCGCAGAAGGTGTGCGAAGAAAAGTCGCCGCCCCGCCATCGTTGAGACTTAGCACCTGAAGTTCATGCAAAGGAGAATGTCGGCGAAAGCGCAGGTCCACGGTAAAATTCGCCGCTGGAAGGTTCGAAAAAAACTCCGCACCGCAGATCAGCCCCCCAGCCAAATGGCCATTCAGACGATTCATCGCCCGCTGAACCCGCTCTAGCCCGATACCAGCGCTCAGCAATCCCAGGCAGGAAGCTCCCATGCTAACAGCAGAAGCAGGCACCAGCACCGTATTGGCCAGAAGCCCAACCGGCGTCATGGTGCGAAAATGCCCAAGCGTCAGAGGAAGGCTGCCCACCCAGGCAGCTGCCGAAGTGCAGAACAGCCCCGCCACAAATCGACATCCCATTAGCCTTGCCTTTTCCATCCTCGGGATCAGGGAAGGCGGGAGAAAAGGATCAGGCCGCGTCCAGCGCTCCGTGAGTGAAAGCAAGGGCGGCGCAAACCACGCAATCGCTGCCAACACAAGAAACGAGAGCTGAAAACCTGGATGAAAAAGCTGCTGCGAATCCATCATCCAGATCAACAAGGCTGCCAATCCCAGGCTATTCTGCAAATCAGACTTTCGATTCCCAACCACCGCTAGCAGATGCACAGCGATCATGATCGCCGCACGCACCGCCGATGGACGCCAGCCCGTGATGAAGGCATAGAAAAACACCGCGACAATCAGCAGCCAATTCGCACGGCCCACACCCGCCCCACACAGCCTCAGGCCAAGCGAAAAAATCCCCGCCAGCAGAGCCACATGTAGCCCACTCACTGCGAAAATGTGCAGCGTCCCACTTTGACGGAAAGCAGCCTCCGCCCCCTCTCCAGCCGCGTCGGAGGCACCCAGCGCCATCGCCAGCAGGACTGCCTTTTCCTCAGGAGCATGCTCCAGGCCCGTCGACAGAGCCCTTACCATCCAGGCCCGACTCCGCTCTGACAGATCCTGCAAGGCAAACCGCCATGAGCCCCTTTGTGCGACCAGCAGCTGCAGACGAGTCACCGCCAGTCCAGCCGCAAACCCATGACGCATTTGATACACCGGCAGATCCATCTCTCCCGGATTTCTGGGTGGCTCTGGCAGGAAAAGCAGACCCGTCAATTCATAGTGACCAGGCTGCTCCAGCACAACCCCTCTAGGCAGTAGCACCACCAACCGCCCCCTTGCCGGAGCATAAGCCCCATCCCCACCCCAGGAAATCTCCGTCAACTCACAGGCAACCCGCTGCCGTGCACTTGGCAAATCTTCCTCAAGCGGCAAAAGCGCCCCACGTACCGAGCCAAAAACCTTTCTGTCCGGTAGTTCCAGCAGACGCAACCGAACCGGATTCTCCTGCGCCAGAGACAGCCTATGCTCATGCCATGCATGAAACACCAATAAGGTCGGCAGTAGCCACACCACCCAGCCACGGGCACGCATCCACAGCAGCCCTGCACTCACCGCCAGCACCGTATGCCATCCGGACGAGGGAAAGAAGTCCGCCATCAAAATGCCCAATCCAGCCGCTAACGCCAAAAACAGAAACGGCCGCCGCCCCAAGCAACGCTGCACAGCTATGGGTGAAGCGTACCGCATCATCATCAAACTAGACTTGAAGCTCCGAGATGTAGCTCATCCGTATCATCCTGAACTAAGCTCCTCAGCTTGCATTCAATGATTAAGTCTGAAACAGCAATCATAAGTCTGAAACCTAGATATCAACCCTGAAAAAGCCAGTGAATTTGCAAGCGCTTCACAAAAACAACCAACTAGAGCGACAACAAGAGTTCCAAACTGAGCTTTGCGAGATCACGACGATGAATCTCAAGCACGATAACGGCTGGGATGAGAACGCTGTGGCGCGCGACATATCGTCTTAGTCCTTGCCATACACCCGATTTAGGCTCGGCGCGTTTGCCAAAACCTGAGAGTTTTTGCAGAAATGTGTGAACGACGTCGGAATCGGTTAGGTGCCTCACACTCTTCTCCTAGATCGGCAGCAAGGCAGTCCCAGCTCTTTCAGAAAGGCATTGTGCCTCATGACTGCGGTTTTGATGTACTTCTCCGTCATTTGGTTCTAACACTTGCCTTTCTCGGTAGCGCCACGGAAGAGAACGCTATGCGGCATGATGCTGGACATCGCAACTTCGGATGTTCAGGTATGGGATGTCTTGCAGCAGAATGGAGACATCAGCTGCGGACTTAGTGGCTAGCGAGGCTGGTCCGTCACTTCGCCAATCTCTCAAGCGTCATATTGTCTGCAATGATGTCATGCGGGATGAGCGCATACTTCCATGGCTTACCACCGTGCTTAGCGTTGTAGTTGCTGGCGTTCTGGCACCAGGTGTCTGCGACTAGCTTCTTGGCTAAGACGATGGGGTCTTCCATCTCGTTCTTGGCTTTTGGTTCCAGCATGTAGATAGTCGTTTCCGTCTCGGCGACAAAGTCGGGCACATACTCCCGCTGGTCGGCTCCATCTCGATAGAACATCTGGAACTGCCCCTTGGCAGGCTTGAACCACTTCAGCGCATCAGTCTCCAGAATCTTGGCAAGGCGACGTTCAGCATCGGAATCGAACTTCTGCACGGGATAGAGACACTTGGAAAAGCCCCCGAAGAGATACTTCGCCATGTTGCTCTTATCGGCAGGCGAATGGCGGTAGTCCAGTGGTGGCTCACCGTGCTTGGCGGTGTAGGCGCTGTCTTTGAGTTCGGTGAAGCCTTTGCTGATCACCACATCGTAGCCCACCACTTCCTCGCGGAAGTGCTTGTGCATCTGGGCGTGAATGAAAACGGCGATGTCCTTCTGGTGGAAGTGCAGCACCTGCCAGATTTCCTGCTCGGGCAGATAGGAGTGGAAGTGCTTCACGGTCTGCGTGGCGAGGTCGTAGAGCAGGTCGGCGTTCGTGTCGTAAGACACGTCGTCAAAGTCCACCAGCCCGGCCACCACGTAGTCTTCCATGCGCTTCTCGCGGGCACCGTCATTGCTCACAGTCACGGCTTCGCCTAAGTTCGTGTGCAGGTTGTGAACCCATAGATCCTTGGAGGGAACGGGGAACTTCATGCTGCTGAGTTCCAGCGTGAACGGCTCAAACCAGCTCTTCACTTCTCCCTTGGGCACCACGAGAATACGGGGAATCGGGATCATCTCCTTCACCACCAGACTGGTGGTCTCGCTGACGATGGCAGCCATGTCGAGCTTCGGCGCGATGCCTTCGATCTCCAACTGCTGCGGCCCCGCGTGATACTTAGCAGCGACTTCTTGAAGGATGAAACTCTGCATCTCCGGTGTCTTAAGTGCTTCCATCGTTGGAACCTGCTCAGTCTTGGCTTCCAGCCGCTTGATCACGTCATAGGCAAGCTGTGCCACACGCTGCTTCTCGGGGGTATCAAAGG
>JBIKYV010000048.1:0-22402 GCA_044355075.1 Prosthecobacter sp. | reverse complement strand
AAGCTTGTCATTAACATATAGCTTCAATCCGGATGCACGACTGCTACCATCGTAGGTCATGACAATATGAACCCATTCTTGGATCGGCATGATCTGCATAGTGCGAATGGAAATGGCGTTCCCAGGCCAGAAATGAATGAGTGACCATTTAAGTTTACCTTCCTCTAAAAGAAGTTCGTAACCTCGACTCGCAGCATCAGTCCAGGCACGCGAACGATGCAAGACCACTGCGCGGTCTTTGATATCGGGTGTTTTCATCCAAAGAGAAATGCTGAAAGCATCTTCGCGCTTAAAGTTACCAACAGGCGTATCCACGGCATCATCTCCAGTAAACAGGATAGCTTGCCCTCGCTTACCTGGCACTAGTTGGTTGCCACCTTTCAGCGTTGCTGAGGTCCTATCCTTTGCCATGTCAGCTTTGCCTCCAGCACTTTGGTTTTCGGCAGAAGCCTTAGCTAAAGCATCTTCCAAACGATTCCCTTTCAATTCATCAAAACTGAAACGCGCTAATTCACCCGAAGAAAGATCAGGCTCTTTCAATACTACACGAGCAGCTTTTTTTTCCAAAGCAAACACTCGTGCCTTTAGCGCTGCCATCTTTGTTTTTGTCGGTTCATCCGTAAGCATCATGGTCGGTGTCGGAGCCGATGGTGTGAAAAAAGAATAGAGCCCTGCTTCGTCTATGTTCTGAAACATCGAAAAAAGCCCATAATACTCTTTCTGCGAAATCGGGTCATACTTGTGGTCGTGACAGCGAGCACACTCAAAGGTGAGTCCCAAAAAAGCAGTCGCCACTGTCTGTACACGGTCTGCGACGTATTCGACTCGGTATTCTTCTTCAACGCTGCCCCCTTCACTCTCTTGCTGATGCAGGCGATTGAAGGCTGTCGCTAGGCGCTGTTCATCCGTTGGATTGGGCAAAAGATCACCCGCTAGCTGCCACGTAATGAACTGATCATAGGACAAGTTATCGTTAAAAGCCTTTACCACCCAATCACGCCAAGGCCACACTTCGCGGTCACGATCCACCTGAAATCCGTAGCTATCCGCGTATCGAGACAGATCGAGCCAATCGACAGCCATGCGTTCTCCATACTGAGGTAAAGCCAACAGCCTTTTCACGAGCTTATCCATCGCTCGGTCCGCATTTTGTTTGTGATCTAACACAAAAGCAGCAACTTCTTCAGGACTTGGGGGCAGTCCCGTTAAATCAAAACTAACTCGCCTCACGAGAGTTGTTGGTTCTGCTTCGGATTGCAATCTGAGACCACGCTCTTGCAGCCCTGAACTCACAATAGAGTCAACCGTCTGAGTCTTGAGAGACGTGGTCTGTAAAGGTATGAATGCCCAATGCGCTTCATACTCAGCCCCCTCACGAATCCAACGGCGAAGGGTTTCGATTTCCAGTTGGGTAAGATAACCTAGCTTGGATTTTGGCGGAGGCATTACTTCGTCAGGATCCAAAGACACGATGCGTTCGATGATCGTGCTCGCATCAGGATTACCTGGACGGAGGTGCCCATCTTTGATCGCAGCCTCTCGCAGATCGAGCCTAAGGTCAGCTTTTTGGTTTTTGCTATCTGGGCCGTGGCAGTGGAAGCACTTGTCCGAAAGGATAGGTCGGATATCTCGGTTGAATTGAAGTTTTTCAGCCGCGCTAAGGGTCGTTGTCCTTGCCAAGAACAAGACAAACATCAAAAACCACATTTGGAGAATGATCATGCGTTATATAACGCAGAATCGAGCAAAAATGCTCAAGCCAACTTGTGTCGGATATCGTCAAAAAGAGCTAAATAATGTGTCGAATCGCATCAACACACAGCATCGCACACTACCTGAGAACCATTTTAGTGATTGAACAGGAACGCCGGAGAATTGATTAAAGCCCAGGCCAAATCTTGGGCATGAGTAAGGCGTCTGTTTGCCAGTTGCTTAGAGCTTAGATCAGCGTCACGACGAAGCTGAATCAATTTGGGATCTAATGGAATCGGCTTTTGTGATTCAGCATACTTGCTTTCTAGCGAGATGATTTGTGGATCGATTGGTAGCGGTTTTCGAGCATTTACCCATGCTTTTTTCTGGGTTTGATAGTCTCGGAATTGATGAAGAAAATGCTGCATAAACAGCGCTTTTGCCTCAGCAGTCCGCTGCTCAGCTTTAAGGGAGGCAGCGATGACCGATGGCACGCCAAAACGAACTACTGGACTGTTGGTGACCCAAAGACGAAAGCGGCCAGGGTTATATTTACCATTCTGGAAGTTGCTAATCATCTGAACTGAAAAGCTTGTTCCTCCGTCATACTTCACCGGTTTTTCGAATGAGAAAATGGCCTCATGACGGTAACCCGTATCAGGGCTGACTGCCCAACCTCGATCGCGATTACCCTTTTTGAGAGCCTCTGCGATGGAAAAATTAGTTTGCTCGAAGTCTGCTATGGGGCGCTTTAGTATCTGGGCAGTAGCTGTAGAGCGTGAGCGCCTCGCATCCGCCGGCTGAGTTGTCACAATAAATTCACCCAAGACAAAATTACCATCAGGGGCAAGTCCGGGCCCATTGTTTGGCAGGCGATCATCAGGCAGCATCTCGAGCTTGATTGCTGTGATGTTTGGCAAAATCGATTTACCTATGAGCAGATAGTTTCCGGCACTTTGCTTACCTTCTGGTAGGGCAGAGGCCAAGAGCGAACCATCGGGTAGAACATCGATTTTTTCGACTCCTCCAGCTCTCTGAACCTTGACCTCCAGCGGATGCCATTCAGTGCTTAAATCTAGATAGTTCTCCCACTTGGGCTGATTGCTTGGAGCTAAGTCGTACGCTGACTTAACCTTAGCTTCAGCTACCTTGATAGCAGCTTGCCTAGCCTCTTCTTTCTTTTTAACATCAGGCTCGATTTTAGCACGATAAGCTTCAAGCTCTGCCTTAGCGGTTTGGATAGAAACAAGCCGATTCGATTCAGCTTTTTGGATGATGGGTTTTTGATTAACCTCTTTTGCCTGCCACTCTTCGGCCAGTTGCTTATGCTCGACATCCATGCTCGCCATGCTAGCAAGGGCGGCATTGATCTCCTTCTCAGTGGGCTTCCGATTGAGGATACGGATGAATATTTCCTTGATGAGTGTTGAGTCATCTTTGATCTCCCGAGATAGCTTTGCGATGGCGTTGTTGGGGTCACTGATTGCATCTCCGACCGTCGGTCCAGACATAAGCGCCATGACCGGACCTAAATTGACGTCATTGCTACGCTCACATTCGCAGACGGATTCTCGTGCAGGTTTGCCAAAATTCGTGAGGAATCCGTCCGGCAGTTGAGTCTGCCCATCGATTAGCTGTGCTGCACGCGTGCCTGGGGGGACACCGGGGATGTTCGGCATGCTTCCCGTCACGGTGAAGACTGAATCAAATAGCACCTCTGCTGGCAGTCGGCGTGCTTTAGCATGACTGTAGTTGACCTGATCATCTTCATTCCAACGATTGGTGGCCAGCTCCATTTGATAGGTGCGACTTTGAACGATGATCTTCATCAGGTGGCGCACATTAAAGCCGCTTTGGATAAACTCATTGGTCAAGTACTGAAGCAGTTCAGGATTACTGGGGGGATTGCCTGCTCGAATATCATCCAAGGGCTCAATAACGCCCGTGCCTGTTAGATAGCCCCAGATTCGGTTGGCGTAACTCATAGCAAAATAGTCATTCTGGGGACTGGTCATCCAGGTGGCAAATTGCTCACGGCGCGAAGTCGCTGTCTTGCTGACTAGCTCGGCATCATAGGGCACTTGAGGAGCAACCGGTTTATTTGTTCGCAGGTGGTTCATCTCACCGTCTTTTTTGTCAGCCACAACTTCAAAGAGCGGTTTGGCCCCTTCCACCGCGCTGCCTCCGATAGTTTTGCCTGAACTGGCAGGATCCGTCTTGAGGTCGACCTGAGCAAAGAAGGCAGCGGTCTGGTAATACTGATCCCAAGTCCACTTCTCAAAGGGGTGATCGTGGCACTTGTTGCAGTTGAAACGCGTAGCAAGAAAGAGATGCGTTGTGTTCTCCACCAACTCTTCTGGTGTTCGCACTGTCTTGAAATACGCAGCAGCTGGATTGTCTTTGTTTGAGCCTGTAGCAGTGATGATTCGGTAAGCCATGCGATCATAAGGCGTGTTTTCCGCGACCTGCTGCTTGATCCATTCACGCAGAATTTTGACACCCTCCGCCCCAAGAAACTTTGAATTCACTTGCAGCATATCTGCCCATTTATTTGACCAGTGATCGATAAAGTCAGGATTACCTATCAGCTTATCAATAACCTCGTTGCGTTTCGTGCGAGTATCGCGCTGATCAGCTAAGAATGCGCGCACGTCCTCTACCTTCGGAGGCAGCCCCGTGAGGTCGATGTGGATGCGGCGGAGAAAATCTTCATCGTTGGCTACACCACTTGGCTGAATCTTCATGCGCTGCCATTTGCGAGCGGTGTATTCGTCAATTTTATTCCATTTCTCGGGTTCGCTCCAGACAAAGCCTGTTCGGTCTCCCATGACTGTGATGGTTGTCGCGGCGTAGGCACCTTCAAAACGGGCCAAGATGGCTGCTTCGCCTCGGCGCAGGCTGGTCATCAGGCCCGTTTTGTCGGCCTCAATCACATCACCATTACCACTTTCCAGAAATGCCTCTGCTGTCACATCTTTGACATAGCCGTCCGCGTAGCGCGCGATGACACGCATCTGCTGACGATGCCCAATACGCTCTAAAACTGGGTTTTTCGGAAAGACTTCGATACCCGTGACCCTCGGTGTTTTTAGGTCCAGCCTTGCGCCCTGACTGATCCAGGCCTTTAGCGTTTCGTAATAAAGCTCGCCTGGCACTGTAAGCTGCCCACCTTCATGTGGGACGCTTCCACTTGCCTTCAAAAGCATGAGCGAGTGCTCCGGCGAAGCCACATTGGCACGGCGACTGGCAAGCTCATCGGTAAAGGCCAGAACGTCATAAATTGGATCATAACCGCGTAGGCTTAGCTTGAAGCCTGCCTTTCCATCCTTGGCTCCATGGCAGGTCCCCATGTTACAGCCCAGCTTGCTAGTGATGGGCATGACATCACGCACATAGTCAGGCTTCAGCGCCACATTCATGCCACTGACTTTGACAGGCACACTAGCAGCCTTGCCCATGAAGGCGATCTTGACCTCTGCGATACCATCTTGTGCAGGCCGCACGAGGCCACGCTCGTTGATGCTGGCTGCTTTGGCGTTCGTGCTAGTCAGCTTGGCCATGCGAGTGATGTCTGCCTTACTACCATCGCTCATGGTGGCCGTGACTAGTAACTGGGAATACTCGGTGGGCTTGGCAATGGTGACGTTCTTGGGCTCGACGTCGATTTTAATCACGCTCAAGCCGGGCACGAGCGTCTCGATTTTGTCATCTTTTTTGATAATGGCACGGACGCTATCGTCTGCGATCACCTCGCTCGCTGCTAAAGCTTTGTCTGCGACCAGCGGTACGCTCAAAAACTCCTTGGCGATTTTTCCAGTCGCTGCCTCAATCAGCCGAATATGACCATCCTGCCCCGCTGCTGCCACGCTTTTGCCATCGGGGGAAAAACTGACGGTGAAAATGCCACAGGGCATCGAGGTACTACTGATTAGCTTCACGTCTTGGGTGACCCAATCATCCAATTCCTTCCCCTTACCATTCACAGTCTCCACAATCTTCTTCACAGCCTCGGGCATTGTGCTGTCATACTCACTAGCATAAAGATTCACCGCACCTGCACCTTCGTGTGAAGCGCCTGCAACGATGCGTTTGCCATCTGGGGCAAAATCAACGCCGAAGATACGACCTTCCATAGCGGAAAAGCGACGGATAAGATTCGCATTGTCACCAATGACACGCTTGGTGATGCGCTCCATACGGTAGATCGCAGGCACGCCATCCGTGCCGCCGATGAGGATCTCATTCCGCAGGGGATGCCTTGCCAGTGCATGCACGCCGCCTTTCAATGCCCCAGGGGTGATGGAGGTGATGTTGTCAATGAAACGCTGGCTGGCCACTTCGGTCAGCTTGACACTCATGTCACGACCGCAGGAAGCGATGAGCTTTCCCTCCAGTCCCCAAACCGTATCCAGAACCCAGTCACTGTGTCCTCCCATGAAGACGACTTCTTTCCCTGTCGCAGCTTCAAAGGCACGCAGACCATTGTCACCGCAGCCGACGGCGATGAACTTGCCATCCGGTGACCAACTGGCTCCATAGAGCGTGTCAAAGGTGAGTGACTTGGAAAGCTCAAGCTTCTTAGCGCCGACGTCCCAGATCTGGATTTCGCCCATGCGAGCGGGGCTACCGCCGGTTATAAGGATCTTTTTTCCATCTGGGCTCCAGGCTAATTTCTGAATGCGCTCTGCCAAACCCACCAGTCGGGCCACGATGCCTGAACCATCGGCTTTGTGCACCAAAACTTCATGATAACCAGCCACCGCAATCATGGAACCATCGGGCGAATGCTCCATCGAGGTGACAGCAGGGGCCGTGACATACACTGGAGGGTGTTCCATGTCGTAGTGAGCCATGGCCGTAGCAGGCGTGTCATCCTTGGCTCCTTCGCTGATCCACTTTTGGATGAGAGCGACCTGGGATGCGTGCAAAGGATCCCCCTTGGGTGGCATTTCGACCTTACCCTCAGCGTTCGGAGTCGAGACTTTGAGCAGGTTAGATTCTGCCGGCTTCCCCGGAACGATCGCAACACCTTCCTCACCTCCAGCCAAAAGCTTGGCGAAGTCCGTCATCACATAGTCCCCCTTAGCCTTGGCAGGCTGGTGACAGCCCGTACAGTTCGCCTGAAGGATCGGGCGGATATGTTTATAAAAGGAAACTGGCTTGGCGGGATCAATCGCTTCCTCTTTAGGTGGGGCCGCATGGAGCACGGTCGCAACGAGCAGCAGGGCGGTCAGGCGAGTTTTCATGATGAAAAGCAAAGGCAGAACAAAAATCAGCCCAAACAAACGCCACAGCTGGACATGCTCTTACCACTCGCACGTCGGCGTGGCGGGATCGTCCATGCCTGAGGCAGAGTTGGCTAGCTTTTCGGCTAACAAAACGCCCTGGTGGCGTAAAAAGGACCTCTGCGGGCAATTGGCCAGCTACTGACGGACCATATCAATAAGGCTTGGCAGACTTTTCAGAGGATCAGCCTGAGCATTGGATGAAGCAGGCGATTTTTCAGCAGGGCGATCTTCCGATGACTTTAAGTAACGTAGAAAGTCGCTGTCGGTGCTGAGAATAAGGCTAGTATCCTGCGTAATGACCGCCTTGTAGGTCTCCATGGTTTTCAAAAACTCAAACAAGCGGGCCGCTTCCGGGCTTTGATTGTAGACTTTGGCGTAGATCTCTGTGGCCTTTGCATCTGCTGCACCTTCGATCTCCTGGACCTTTCGATAGGCCTGGGATTCGATTTCCTTAAGATCACGCTCCCTCTGACCCAAGATTTTCGCGGCCTCCCCCGCTCCCTCTGATTTGAAGCGCTCCGCAATCTGGGTGCGCTCACTCACCATACGCTGATAGATTGTCTGGCTGACCGCATGCGTGTAATTGATGCGCTTAAATCGCAGGTCAATGAGCTCGATACCGAAACCCTTCACTTTCGAAGCGGCATTGTTGTAAATTTCGCGCTCCAGCTCACTTCGTCCCTTGCTGATGGCAGGCATTGTACCAATGCGTGAATCAGCGATGGAAGCCGTGTCAGCACCCGCAAAAGCCTCTCTAGCTGCCTTGCGATCCTTCGTATTTCGGATCGCCTCAATGAAGTCATGACGTGCAATGACATTGCGTGTCTCACTGCCGAGAATGTCAGTCAGGCGAGAATCAGCACCGCGTTCATCGCGCAGGTTTTCAAAAAACGCCCGTGGGTCAGTAATGCGCCAGCGAGCAAAGGTATCAACCACGATGTAAACTTTATCGCGCGTCGGCATGTCCACCGGCAGGCCGTCCCACTCCATGATACGTTTTTCAAAACGATTCACGTGCTGAATGAAAGGCGTTTTGAGATGCAGACCAGCATCGCGAATCGTTTCTCCCACTGGCTTGCCAAATTGGGTGATGATGACCTGCTCAGTCTCTCCTACCGAATAAAAGCTGGCACGACCCAGGATATAGAGCAAAAAGCCGATGATGAGAATGAGCAATGGAATGGAAGATTTCATCGGGCAGAAGAGCGGGGTTGGGGTCTAACCTGAGGGGCTGCAGCGGGAGCCTGTGAGCGCTGCTGTAAATGCATAAGCGGCAAAAACTGCGGCACACGATCATCCACGATGACTTTGCCCGGAACTTGAGGCAGGATCTGAGCCAGTGTTTCGAGATAGATGCGTTTTTGGGTCACCTCAGGTGCTTTCTGATACTCCGCCAATAAGGTCTCGAAGCGAGCTGCATCACCCTCGGCACGGTTGGTGCGCTCCGTGGCGTAGCCTTCCGCTTGGCTGACACTTTGTTCAGCTTTACCACGTGCTTCTGGGATGACACGATTGTATTCTCCACTGGCTTGATTGATCGCAGCCTCCCTCTGCTGCTGTGCGCGGTTGACTTCATCGAAGCTATCTTTCACCTGACTCGGGGGATTCACATTACCGAGCTGCACTTGGTCAATGTGCACCCCCATGTCGAGTGTACTGGCGATCTGCTGAAGACGCTCGAGCGCTTTAACCTCCATTTCCTGACGTCCGACCGTCAAGACCTCATCAATCGTACGATCGCCCACAACTTCACGCATAACAGACTCCGAAATATCTCGCAGTGTCGCCTGCGGTTCGAGAAAGTTGAATACATAAGAGCGAGCGTCACTGATGTGGAACTGAACAACCCACTCGACTACCGCCGCATTCAAGTCACCCGTAACCATATTTTTCTCGAACTCCATGTCCGAGGTATCATGGTTGTATTGATATTCATTCGACGCCCCTCGACTGCCATAGCCAAACTCCAGCTTCAGCTGCCGCCGAGTCTCGACCAAGGTCACCGAATCAATACCCCAGGGCAGCTTGAAGTGCAGACCCGGCTGCGTCATTTTCAAAAACTTGCCAAAGCGTTGTACAATAGCCTCCGAGTTGATCGGCACCTGATAGAAGCTGGAAAACAATCCTGCCCCTGCGCTCAGGGCCAGAACTCCCAGGAGGATTTTCAGCGGATTGAACCGCAAACGCTCTGGACCAGGAAAAGGTAAGGCTGGGGACGCGGGCATAGAGAAAGGCTAGACGCCTTGGGCTGCTTTGTCCAAAGACAAAGCGCAACATGTCTTCAGCCGCCGGGCAGCCTAGCGCATCACAGCTCAGGAATCGAGAGAGACTAGGACTGCGCATGAAGAGGCAATCAGGGCTTAAAGGGCAAAATAAATGCATCAAAATGCACTGTTAAAGGATGAACATGCTTGTCATACGAGACTTCCGCCAGAGCAAAGGCTTTCCAGTCCGTAGCATGCAGCGAGTGACTGGCAACCACCTCGAAATCCAGCCTACATCTAGGCCGAACCGACCCCCGAATGCAGTTCGAGGCTCAGCTTTTCCCCACAGCGCAGGACACGATGTGGCTGGGCGAGATGGGTGCAGGCAGCCATGAATTCCTCCGGCGATTCCGTATTGAAGGTGAACATGTCGTAGTGGCAGGGCACCGCGAGCCGTGCCTGGCAGGATTTCGCTAGCACACCCGCCTCTGTTCCATCCATATTTCCTGCGACACGACGCTCTGGCTTATGCCCATTGATCGGCAGCAGCATGACATCACAGACAGGATCGAGAAGCCACTTTGCCAAGTCAGGATACCAGCGTGTATCGCCACTGTGGTAAAAGCAGAAACCCGCGCGCTGGATCAAAAAGCCCAAGTAGTGATGCCTGCAGTGTTCATCTTTTTTCAGATCATCATGCATCGCAGGAATGCCTGTCAGTCGCCAACCATGCAGCTCACAGCTCTCCCCGGCATCCAACCCCACAAGCTCGATCGGCGCATCCCCTAGCCTCAGACGCGCATCCTCAAGGATCGGGTGTGGCAGCACCAGCGTGATACCACCCATAGCATGCGCCAGCGGCACGAGCGTGGCAGCATCTAGGTGATCCGTATGAATGTGGCTGGCGGTAACCAGACGCACCTGAGGCAGTGCCTCAGGGGCTAGGCAGCGCTCCGTCATGCGCACATGCGGCTTATCCGTCGCTGCATATTTTTCTGTCAGTGAATCCGACAAATAAGGATCAAGCAGCAACCGTGCGCCACCCTGCTGGCAGAGAAAGCCACTTTGTCCCAGCCACCAGAGATGTAGACATGCATCATCTGACGCGATTGCGTTTACATCCGCCTGTAGGATCTCATCTTTTTGCAGCGCAGCAATCATGGTTCAAAGGGTATTCCTCACCTCTTCCACCCCAGCGACCATGTTCGCAAGCTTCTGCCGCGCGGCCCAACGTGCCGTTTGGCTCAGGCCGCAATCCGGCGCGAACACCAGTCGTTCCGCAGGCGCATAGCGTAGACAGGCACGCACTGCGTCAGCCACCTGGGCAGGCGTCTCGATATGGTAGCTTTTCACATCGATGACACCCACCGCCACATCCATTTGCTTTGCGATTTGGCCAATGATCTCCAACTCCGCGTACTCGCGATTTGCCATTTCCACGTGCACTTCATCACAATGCAGATCCAAAAAGGCAGGGAACAACGGAGCATAGCGCCTCCAACCCACCGGGTGACCTTTGAAATTACCGAAGCACAAATGCGTGCACAGCCGGGCACGACCACGTGCAGGTTCCACCGTCTGATTGAACAGATCCACAAAGCGTCGCGTATCCTCGCGGTAGCCGTAGCAACTCATGCTCGGCTCATCCACACAGATCTCCTGAGCTCCCGCCTCCACCAAATCCGCGATCTCTTGCCGCACGATGGGCAGCAAAGCCTCCGTCACCGCATAGCGATCTGAGTATTGAGCGTTCGGAGCCAAGCGACCGCTCAAGGTATACGGCCCAGGGACACTGACCTTCAGTGTCTTTCCAGAACCCTGAGCTAACCTGCGCAACCTTCGAAACTCTGCCACCGCTCCCAATCCCTTCGGGGCAGAAAGCTCACCCGTGATCTGATGCTTCCCACGCTGGTCATGCGCAGGCGGCCCAAAACGACGCGGACTGGCTGCCTCCAGCGAAATGCCTTGGATGAAACCATAAAAGGACAGATTGAAGTCAAAACGAGTCTGCTCCCCATCGGTAATCACATCAAGCCCCGCCGTGAGCTGATCCTGAATGGCTATCATCGCCGCATCCTCCTGCATCTCCGCCATATCCGCGGCACCAAACTGGTCCAAGTGACGAGCCGAAAATTCCAACCAACCAGGAAAAGGATAACTGCCAATGACAGTTGTGCGAAGAGGTCGTGAGTCCATTACCCAAACGCTAGGCGCAGACCGCGAACCCCGTCAAACTCATGCCGTAAACTGCAATTTTCATGACCGGAATGACCATTTTCTAGCCTTTATGATTTATGGGTAAGGCCGACTAATCGAAAACAGAACAAACCCATTTGCCTCAAAGATACAACTTAGCCAAGCTCGCCCATGGAAGAAGGGTTGCGCATGGAGGTGTAGGCTGGCAAGCTTGCGCAACTTTTCTTCAATCAGCCTTTTCCTTTTTCTATGAGTCAAACCATTGCTTTTGTCGGAGTCGGTCGCATGGGCGCCAACATGGCCCGTCGTCTGAAAGAATGTGGATTTCAGGTCACAGCGGTGCATGATGTGAATCGAGAAGTGGCTACCTCACTAGCTGCGGAGTTAGGCTGCGCAGCACCGAGTACACTCGCTGAGGTGACAGCGGCAGCTGATGTGATTTTTACTGTGGTGACGCACGATGCAGCGATGCGGTCGATTTTTTTTGGCGAAGATGACCACTTATTAAAGGGGGCAAAGGGCAAGATTTTCATCAACTGCGCGACACTCTCTCCCACCATTCACCGTGAGATTTACAGTGCCGCGAAGGCTATGAGCGCGCATAGCTTGGAGGCATGCATGGCTTCCAGCATCAGCCACGCGCGCGAAGGCAAGCTTTACCTCATGTTGGCAGGCGATGAGGCAGTTTATGAGCAGGTGCGTGAAATCATCGAGCAGATGAGTGTGAACCGTCGCTTCATTGGCGGAGCGGGCCGAGCTGCGGAGGTGAAGGCGCTGGTGAATATGGTGATGAACATCAACACGGCAGGCCTCGCGGAAGGGTTGGGGCTGGCGGCCGCACTTGGGCATGATTTGACCATGATCCGCGAGGTCTTCTCCCAAACCGGTGCGAACAGCCGAGTGCTGGAGACGGATGCCGGCGACATGTGCGCCCGGGAGCACGATTGCTGGTTTTCGGCCGAACATGCAGCGAAGGACAGCGGCATTGCTCTAGGTTTGGCAAGTGAGGTTGGCCTAAGCCTACCGCTGAATGAAGCGACGACCCAACAGTATAAAAAGATGGTGGATCTAGGCCTGGGTGGCCTAGACAAATCGGGCATCGCCGAGCTGACCTTCAAGGGACGTCACGCGTAACTGCCAGTCATGGATTTCACCCTTTACTCTAGCACCCTGCGTGATGGCGCCTGGGTAAATCTCACGGATCGTGGCAAATGGACCCTGAGCGGGACCGACCGCGTGCGCTACCTAAATGGCCAGGTAACTCAAGACGTGCGCCTGGCGAACGCCGAGAGCGCTCTACATGCCTGCGTCACGAATGCGAAAGGGCGTATGGAGGGCGATGTCTTTCTGCACTCAACAGCGGAGTGCCTATGGCTGGATGCAGCCCCAGGGCTGCGCGAGACGCTGGGCCTTCGGCTGGAGCGCTACATCATCGCAGACGATGCTGTGCTGGAAGATGTGAGCGGTGCGTGGCAGCTCTGGCACTGGATCGGTGGCGATCACAAGGCCTCAGCAGAGCCTGCAGTGGAACTTGGTGAAGGCGGGCGAAGGCTGAAGGCACAACGCTTTGGCCGCCCAGGCTATGATATCTGGCTACCCGCAGGCCATGCACTAGAACCTACTTCTCGCACACTCATAGCCGAGCAGGCAGAGGCTTTCCGTATCCTGCAGCAGGTGCCAGCTTGGCCCACAGAAATCCATGCAGAAGCATTCCCCCAAGAAGCAGGTTTGGAGAAAAGCTGCATGAGCTTCACCAAAGGCTGTTACATCGGCCAAGAGGTGCTTTCGCGGATCAAAACCACCGGCAGGATGCCGCGTGAACTAATTGCCTGGGAACAAATCGTCCCGGCCAACCAGCTACCGCCGGAAGGCAAACTCTTTCTGGAGGAGCGCGAAATCGGACAGATCACAAGCGCAGTCTTGCACCCAGAAACAAAACGATGGGTGGGGCTGGCCTATGTTCGGCAGGGCATGGCCGCTTCGGATTCTGTCTTGCGGCTAGGAGATGCTCTGCCTAGTGTGAGTTCACAGATCATCATTTCCGCCTTTCTGAATCAATGAGCCTGCCACGCCTTCTTTCTCTCATCGCTTGCATCACTAGCCTTAGCGTTCTCACCTCCTGTCAGTTTGGTCAGCCGTCTGATGCGGTGAACCCCACCGTCGCCGAAATGGACGCACTGGATGTGCGCTGGGGACTGACGCCAAGAAAATCCAAAGGTGGTCCACGGCGGGTCTTCCAATACATCGACAACGGTCCTAAAACCTCTGCGGCGAGCCCTGCAACCAGCACTCCTGCAGAGGCACCTGCCAGGGAGACTGTCAATACACCTCCGCCTGAATCTGCTCCCGCTGCCCCTGCCCAAGTGCCCGCAAACTTACGCTGATTTTGTCTTTTTTGACATCCACTCTCCAGGAACTGTGAAAGCGTCTCTTCCCCTTTTTATTGCCTATCTTGGGCTTGCCGTTGTCTCCATCAACGCACAAACGCTTCCAGCCACCGTGCCGCCACAAGAGGCAGCCGTATCGGTTGATCCCGTGAAAGCACTAACGGAAACGGATCTGCCCTCAATTGAGAAAATCGCTAATGATGCACAACGCGAACTATTCGAAGCCGCTGATCTTGCATCGGGGCCTTCGCCAAATTCACCTGTGCGCAAAACAACGCTTAATGCCCCGAAGCTAGACGATCCTTCCAAATGGGCAAAAGACTCTGAACACAAGCTAGCTGTCCTAGAGATCAAGTTCGGCGGCAGTGTGCAGACAGTGATGTTTGAGCTGTATCCGAAAGACACACCCATGACCGTTTCCAACTTCTTGGACAATGTCGAAACCGGTGCCTACAAGGGGCTAGCCTTTCATCGTGCGATTGAAGGGTTCATCGTCCAGACAGGTGATCCACTCAGCTCGGATGAAGGTGCCAGAGACCGCTGGGGCACAGGAGGGGAGGGAAAAACTGTTCAAGCTGAAATCAAACGCACCCATCGCAAAGGTTCAGTCGCCATGGGACGCCGGAGTGACAAAGTGAATCCGAGCCGCCGCTCAAATGGCTACCAGTTTTACTTTGCTCTCGGGAATTACTCGGCGCTGGATGAAAAACACACCGTATTTGGTCAGGTGATCTCCGGGTTAGAAGTGCTAGAACGCATCTCCAAAATGCCGGTAGATAGCAACGACTGCCCCATCGCCCGTATCGAAATCAGCAATGTGAAGGTCATCGACCACAAAGGCCCGCTTTACCTTTCGGAAACTGAGACTAATGCAGGCAGCCAGGACGCCTATGCAAAACCAGTGTCAGGAGGCAGCAAAATGGGCCGTTTTTTCCGCCGCATCTGGTGAAATAAAGCTAGTGCATTTCTTGAGACAGCAACACCGCGACTGATGATTCACCCCACGGCCATCATTCACCCTTCTGCCGAACTGGCTGCTGATGTTTATGTCGGCCCTTATGCCGTGCTAGATGGCCCAGTTAAAGCCGCTGCCGGCGTGCGAATCGAGGCCCATGCACAGGTCATTGGTCGAGTAGAAATCGGTGAAGCTAGTGTCATCGGGCGCGCGGCCATCATCGGTGCCGACCCTCAAGATATTCATTTCAAACCAGAAACCGAAAGCGGCGTCATTCTAGGCCCCCGCAATACCATCCGCGAGCACGTCACCATTCATCGTGGAAGCAAGCCCGGTAGCTTCACCCGCATGGGCGAGGGCAATTTCCTCATGGCAAGTGCGCATCTAGCGCATGATGTGCAGTTGGGCGACCGCAACATTCTTGCCAACGCATGTCTACTGGCCGGCCACATTCAGGTGGGCAATAGCACCTTTATCGGCGGTGGGGCCGTGTTTCATCAATTCCTACGTATCGGGGATTCGTGCGTGATTCAGGGCAACGGCAGTTTTGGCAAAGACATTCCACATTTCTGTGCAGCCATGCGCACGAACCGCATCACTGGCCTGAACATCATTGGTTTGCGTCGGCAGGGCTTCTCTGCGAGTCAGCGCGCGGCCATCAAAGAGCTATTCAAACTGCTTTTCTGCTCTGGAAAAAACATGTCTCAAGCTCTCGCCATCGCTCAGGAAAAAACGTGGGAGGAACCCGCCTCCCGGCTGTTGGCCTTTGCCCTAGCGCCAACCAAACGTGGCATCTGCCCCTGGCGGGGGGACACGAGCATCGGCGAAGATTGAGCACTAGGCAGATTTTGCGCGAAGAGCCCTGACGTTTTGACGTTCGCTTCTGGGTCTGCGTATCTGTATTGTTGATGAAAAAGAAGCCTCAGCCTCAGCCACCCTTCCCTGCCTCGAATAATAAGGCTGGGCTGTTCTTGGGCGGCGGACTGATAGGATTGATCGGCCTCATCGCCTGGGCACTTTGGCCTACACCCAGCTACATCGCTGTACCTGTCATTCCGCCTGAGGCACTGAAGATTGATGCCTATCAACTGCCTGATGAAAAAGCGACCTTTGCTCAGTATGCAGGCTCGGGGGGCTGTCGAGCCTGCCATGAAACGGAGTTCACGAAATGGCAAGGATCGCATCATGGTCTTGCCGAGCGTCTGCCAAATACCAAACTCGATCTGTCCGCCTTTCACCCTCCCAAGGCTTTTCAGCATGGCACGCAGACCACAGAGGCTCGCCAGAGCAAGGATGGGTTTGAGATCATCTCGCTCGGGTTCGACCATCAATTGACGCCCTATCCCGTCAAGCGCGTTATTGGCCACGATCCGCTGCGACAATTCCTCGTTGAAGGGCCACGTGGCGCTCTACACGCCATGGAGGCCTGCTTTGACCCCAAGCGAGGCGACTGGTTCAACGTCTATGGTAACGAGGACCGCAAACCTGGAGAATGGGGCCACTGGACCGGACGTGGCATGGTTTGGAATCAAATGTGCGCAAGCTGCCACAATACCCGTGTGCGCAAAAATTACGATAGTGCTAGCGACAGCTACCAGACCCGCATGGCAGAAATGACCGTAAGCTGTGAATCCTGCCATGGCCCCATGAAAGCGCACCAGGACTGGCAAAAGCAATACAAAGGCAGCGGCCAAAAAGACCCGACCCTAACGAAATGGAGTCGCGATCAACACCTCGACAACTGTGCAGGCTGCCACGCACGGCGTGGCGAGATCACGGGTGACTTTACGCCTGGTGAATCATTCTGGGATCACTACCAGCTCACGATCACCGACAGCAGTGACATCTATTACCCTGATGGCCAAATCCGCGATGAGAACTACGAGTTCTCCAGCTTCCTCAGCAGTCGCATGTATCACGCAGGCGTGCGCTGCATGGACTGCCACGACATGCATAGCATGAAGACTATCCTGCCCGGAAACCAGCTCTGCATGAGATGCCATACACCGGGCGGCTTTCTGAATGCGCCTGCTATTCAGCCCGAGGCCCACAGTTTCCATGGGGCAGAGAGCACGGGAAATCAATGCATCAACTGCCACATGCCGCAGACCACCTACATGCAGCGACATCCCCGCCATGACCACGGTTTCACGATTCCTGATCCGCTGCTGACTCAACAGTTCGGCATTCCAAACGCCTGCAACAAATGCCACACGGATAAAGACACGGTGTGGTCACTCACAGCCACGGAGAAGTGGTGGGGTAACAAAATGAACCGAAAAACACGCAGCCGCGCCACACTCATCGCTAAAGCTAGACAAGGACTCACAAGTGCTCGCGATGGATTGATCACTCTCCTCGACAGTGACGAAATGCCACACTGGAAAGCAAGTGCCTGCCTCGTGCTCGAGCGCTGGGCTACCGAGCCAGCAGTGATCGCGATCTTGCAGAAACAGCTCGAGCATGAACATCCGCTGGTGCGTCAATCAGCAGCACGCTCGCTCGAACCAGCCCTAACTACCCCCGGAGTCAGAGACGCGCTTGAGAAATTGCTCACCGACTCTGCACGCAGTGTGCGCGTGACTGCGGCCTGGACCTTGCGAGAGTCCTTGGACATCGACTCTGCAACTGCACAGGATCTGAAGCACATGCTTCAACACAATGCGGATCAGCCAAGCGGTCAGATGCAGCTCGGCCAGTGGCACTACGCACGGCGCGATCTGCCTGCCGCGATCCAGCATATGGAGAAAGCTATCCAATGGGACCCAAATTCGCCGCCTTTTCATCATGATCTCGCACTACTGCATAGCACGGCTGGCAATACTGCTCAGACGATCCAAAAACTGCGTGATGCCATCCGGCTCGCGCCCAAGGAAGCTCAGTATCATTACGAACTCGGACTAGCACTCAGTGAAACCGGCGACCTTGCGGCGACCATCTCAGCCTTACGCGAATGCGTACGTGTTGAGCCGCGCTATGCACGGGCTTGGTACAATCTCGGGCTCGCTTTAAACCAACAAGGCCAAAACGCTGAAGCCATCGCTGCACTCAAGCAAGGCGAAACGGCTGACGTGCGAGATCCCGGCATTCCCTATGCACGGGCGACGATTCATGCTCAGCTAGGCCAGAAAATGGAAGCCCTTGAAGCGGCGGAGCGTGCTATCGCCATAGACCCCAACTTTGCTGATGCCCAAAGGCTGCGCATGATGCTACGGAACTAAAGCCCATCACGCCTCCCCTGGCCGCCAATCGCTTGTTGTAGGTTTGCGGACATCCACCGCCTCGATACCTGGGCGAGTGAAGCGAATCTTGCGCTGACGAAACAAGGCGCCCAGGGCTTGCTTAAAAGCGGCCTTGCTGGCAGCGAAGGTTTCACGAATGCGCTCTGGTGAGCTATCGTCATCGAAGTTAAGGTTGCCGCCTTTGGCTGCGAGTTCTTCCAGAATGCGATCTGTCAACGGGGCCACGCGCTGGTAGCCATCGGGATCGAGACTGAGATCGATCTTCCCACCCGGTTGAGTGCCGATGATGTAACCTTTGAGCTCAAGTCCTGGCTTCATGGGCCTTGTCACACGATTTTGCTGAAGCAATCCCATGTGCGTCCCATTCACTAGGGCGTTATAACCGAGTGGAGTTCGATTGGCGATGATCAGGCTGACTTCCTGCCCCTTTTTCCAGCGTCCTGGCTGACGACTCAGATGCTTGTTGTACTTCATCGTCGCGATGATGCGATCCGAGCGCTCATCGACCTTGATGTAAACCAACACGCGCTGGCCAGGCTGGACTTGATCCTGCTGCTCACGAAAAGGCAGCAGCAGGTCTTTGGGCAGCCCCCAATTTAAAAAGGCACCCATCTGACGGTGCACGCTGACAACTTCCAGCGAGGCAAATTGCCCCACACTGGCCAGGGGTAATTCAGTCGTAGCGACAAGTCGATCCTCTGAATCCCTATACACGAAGACCTCCAGCAACTGATCGAGCATGGTACCTTTGGGTACGTAGCGAGTAGGGAGTAAAATTTCACCCTGAGGGCCAGCCTCCAGATAGATACCATGCGGGGTGCTGTAGAGCACCTTGAGTTGATTAACTCTGCCAAGTTCAGCCATGAGTGAAGAATCTAGACTGAAAGTGGCTGAGCACCATGCCAGAAGTGCAGTGAAAGCGGCTCAAAAGCTGTGGATGAAGAGACCAGAACGTAGTTTCGGCTCAAACCATGTGCTTTTCGGCGGCATGATCTGCCCTGCATCTGAAATGGCCATGAGTTGATCCACAGTGACCGGATGCATGGAAAAAGCGACCGCGTGATCACCGCTATTGACCAACTTTTCCAGCTCCGCCGTACCGCGAATGCCACCGATGAAGTCGATGCGCTTGCTCGTGCGTGGGTCATCGATTCCGAGCACAGGCTTCAGCAATCGATCTTGAAGAATGCTAACGTCCAGGAGGTCAATCGGGCTTGCATCTGGAGTAGGCTGCCAAGCCAAGTCATACCATTTTCCGCCCAAATACATGCTGGCATGACCTGGCTGCGCGGGTGATTTCACCTCCGTCGGCGTGACGGAGAAGATGCGAGTCACTTCCGCCAGGAAAGCTTCTGGCGTGCGACCATTCAGATCTTTTACCGTACGGTTGTAGGGAAGAATTTTTAGTTCGTTGCCAGGGAAGAGTACGCAGAGGAACCAATTGTACTCTTCCGCACCGGTGTGGGCAGCGTTGCGCTCACGACGCAGTTTGCTGACGCGGAAGGCACTGGCCGCACGGTGGTGCCCATCGGCGATGTAGGAAGCTGGCACTTGCGTAGCAAAGAGCTGCTCGATCTGCGCACAGTCTTCACTGGGAAGTTTCCAGACCTGATGCTGCACCCCATCGGGAGCCATGAAGTCATGCACAGGCGGATACGCGGCCATGTGCCCCTGAATGATGGCATCAATGGCTGAAGTGCCTCGATAGGTCAGGAAAATGGGCCCCGTGTTGGCACCCAGGGTATCCACGAGACGCGTGCGATCGTCCTCCTTGTCCTGGCGAGTCTTTTCGTGCTTTTTGATAACGTCTTTCTCGTAATCCTCAGTGTGGCAGACCCCGACAAGGCCTGTCTGGCTGTGAGTCCCTATGGTCTGACGATAGAGGTAAAGGGTGCGCTCGCTCTCACGGACGAGCACACCATCGACCTGGAGCTTCAGGAAGTTCTCGCGAGCCTTCGCATAAACTTCAGGCGCATAAGGATCGACCGACATCGGCAGATCGATCTCAGCACGATCGACATGCAGGAGATTGAGAGGCTTATCGTGAGCGAGCGCATAGGATTCCTCACGATTGACGACATCATAAGGCACAGCAGCGACATCAGCAGCGTGCTGGGGAGCGGGAACGAGACCTTGGAAAGAGCGGAGGCGCATGGAGCGCGCATGGTTGAGAGGCGCTGCGGGAAGTCAATCTCGGTGAGAGCTAGTGAGTTTACCTTCTCAATAAAATGAATCTACCGACACCTAAGCCATGAAGAGTGAAAGTTGGCCAGGATCAAACCGCATTTGCTTGGCTATCGCTGGTATTCCGAAAACTTATTCTTCAACACTCACAACGAAAAACCCGCCATTGAGGCGGGTGATCGTCGAAAAGAAATGGTGGGCAGGAGTGGATTCGAACCACTGAAGGCAAAGCCAGCAGATTTACAGTCTGCCCCCGTTGGCCACTTGGGTACCTACCCTTTTCCTTGCGGAAGGGTCGGAAGCATGGCGGATGCGCGCTGTTTTGCAAGAGGCATTTGCATAGGTTTTTGTTTTTGATCGCAGCGCCATCACTTTAGCTAGCCAAAGCCTAGATTCAGCCTCCCTGAGCGGGCTCATTTCGACACTTACCTTAACCCCTGAGATATTTGTTCCGCACGTTGACAGGGCGGAGTCCTGTTTGAATAATCCATCTACCAGAATGTCTCCCGGCACACGCAGTTTTCTCCTCCGCATCCTGGCCGTCGGCGTAGCCGCCTGCCTGTTGTCTTGTTCTTCTGCCACGAAGGGGGAGGGTGGGACGATCACGCGGGTCAAGTATTACCACCTACTGCCGACGACACCCCTTCAAGTCATTGATCAGGCTGTGATGTTCGAACGCCAACATTATCTGTACGGAGCCGTCAGTAAGGCAGACATGATCGAGCGGGGAGGCCATTACTACACGGTGTTCTGGAAGGTGCAGGAACGCGGCAGCCCGGTGAAAGTTCGCTTTGAATATCGCCAAGCCAACGATGCGCTGACAACTAAGACGCAAGAAGTCATCGTTGGGGACATTCGCCGTTCAAACATCAGCCGTTTTCAAGTGACCGGAGACGAATACATAAGTGGAGGACGGGTCAATGCCTGGCGCGTCTCTGTTCTGCGTGACAATGTAGAACTCGTCAGTCACCGTTCTTACCTGTGGAATTAAGCTAGAGATTGTGATGAGATCGACATTGTTTCCCATGTTTTGCCTAAACAGCTCAAAAGGCTGTAACATGCATCCGGCAGAGATCGGGAAGCGGAAGTTTTGGTGAATCTTTCCCTCCGACCTTATGACGCCCACGTCGAACATTCTGGTTGGCCGAATAGGCGGGGTATTTTGGTTGCGTGTCGAAGGACGTGGGAGCTACCAAAACTCAATGCAGGTGAAGCGAGCCTTTCAGGCGGTGGTTGAGGAAGGTATGCACGATCTTGTCATCGACCTCGAACGATGCAGCATGATGGATTCAACCTTTTTGGGCACACTGACGGGCACGGCACTGTTACTCATGGAGCATGGTGGCGGCACTCTAAGCGTGCTAAATGCTAATTCACGCAATCTTCAAATCCTGAATGATTTAGGACTGGATCAAATCCTAGATGTGGACACTCAAGGCACACGCTGGCCTGAAGAACGACGTACTGTCTGTGAAGACCTAGCGACGTGTCAGGAGCAAAGCACGGCCTGCAAGTTGGAGCAAACCGAACACGTGCTGACTGCGCATCAGCTACTGTCCAACGTGAATCAAGAGAACCGCTCACGCTTCCGGGACGTCATTCACTTTCTCGAAAAAGAGCTGGATGCCAGCCAAAATGCCGTGCCTGCTCCAACCTGAACGGCCAAGGCCTGGCTGCGTAGCATGAGCTCTCTGCTATTGGAGGCGCGTGAAGACACCGGGCACCTCGCATGAATACTCTCCTGATCGTCATTCTCTGTTTGGCCCTAGTGGCCGTCATCAGCCTGCTGGTGCGTGTTTCCATGCAAAAAAACGAGGCGATCGACCGGTTGCTGAAGGAAGAACAGGCCATCGTTGAAGAAGAAAGGCGTATGTTCTGCTACCTGCACGATCTGGGTGAAGCGATCGCGCGTGAAGACAGCCAGTCAGCAGTGTATCGACTCATCGTGGAGGGAGCCATGCGAGTCATGGAAAGCGAGGGCGGGGCTCTTTACTTATTAGACAGCGCCGGTCGCTCTCTCGTGCCACGCTATCATTCAGATAAATGCGTGCCGCTGGTGGCACTCCCGGAACGAATTGCCTCCATGGCACGCTCGAACCGCCCTTCTCTGCTGAGTTTTCTGCGTCTGCATGCAGTGAGTGTCAGCGAAGGGTTACTAGGTGGCATTTTTCAGACTCAAAAGGTGGAGGTCATCAACCAGCTCAAAGAGGATGCACGGCTGGCAGGGCATGGTGCAGATCTTCACGGGGAAACG
>JBIKYV010000182.1:0-6980 GCA_044355075.1 Prosthecobacter sp. | reverse complement strand
CACCAAATCGGCCCTGCAATCTCGCCTCAGCAGGGGAGATGATGAGCCGCAGATCACCCGTTTTTCGCAGGCCATCGCCCAGACCCGTATCATCACGCAGGAGGCGGCGAATACGCTCCTTCCACAGCGGCACAGTGCGCTCTTGACGCCAGCCACTCAGCCGTTCACGCACCTTGGGCAAATCAGCGATATTGCGCAAGAAGCCAGGGATCGGAAGGCCACGATCTGTGAGAGCCAGAGCCACGTAATCCCAAAAGTCGCGCAGGGTCTTTGGCGCTTCTGGCCACAGAGGTAGCGGATCCACACTCTGGATCGTCCATTTCGGGTGCAGGCGCACCATGTCATGATCAAAGATAGTGCCGGTTTGCTGCACGCGTTGGAAGCGCTTCTCCACCTTGCTCAGGTAAGCGTCTTCTTCGGGCGTCAGTTGACGTTCGAGGCGCTTTTCGATGACCTCTTGAAAAGGCACCTCCAGATCAGCAGGCTTGAAAGCCGAAGGATCGCGCTTCGCTTTTCGCTCGATCGAGATGAGCGCGGCTGCCAGCACCAAGTTATGCAGCGCACGATCTTCCACATCGGTCTCACCATGCCAGGCTCCTTCCTCAAAGACCCAGCGCGCGTTCACACTGCGATCATCCAGCCGCACCTCTGCCAGCACCTCATCCACTGTTAGATCTAGGCCACGCACCGAATCATCATCGACGAGGCGCTCCGCCTCCGCACGAAGACGAGGTTCACAACCGGACAAAAGAGCGGGGATCTGAGAAATGAGATCGGACATGCGAAGCAAAGTTTCCCCGCACACAGGCAGCGCGTTCGGGCGAATCTGTTTGCGTAGCACAGACAAACAGCTGATGCCACTTTTCCGTAGAAAAAAGCCTTTCGCTTGATCCTGAGCGAGGAAGGCCCTTATCGGCTGAGCTGACGCCGGCTTGGAACCACTTCCACAGGCAGACCCATCAACCTAGTTGTGCTAAGAAAATCTGCACCTACCTCCACCCAGCGACCTGTCTACCCATGTACCGCCCATTTCACACTCTCGCTTCCGCCATCGGCTTGGGTGTCTTAGCCTGGGCCTGCCTCACGCTACCGCAGACACGTCCTTTCGATCCTGCTTTCGCTCGCCTAACCCCTGCGGAAATCAATCGCTTGCCGCTGGCGACACGCTTCGACCCACCTCTAGGCTCCGAGCACGCTGCGCTGACCTACAACGCCCAGCCTTTCCGCCTAAATCGACACCTGGGCGATGACCTGAATGGCATCGGTGGCTTGAATTCTGACCTGGGTGATCCCGTGCATGCTGCTGCCCATGGACGTGTGATTTATGCGGGCACTCCAGGCCCCGGCTGGGGAAAGATGATCATTTTGGCCCACCGCCTGGCAAGATCCGGCAGCCCACAAGTCGTGCAGACCGTCTATGCACATCTGGAAAACATCGTGGCTCAACCAGGTCAAGTCGTGACTCGTGGAGCAAAGATCGGCACCGTGGGCACAGCGGGCGGGCATTACCTTGCACACCTCCACTTTGAGATTCGTCGTGGCCCCTATGTAAACCCAAGCGTCGGCTATGCGGATGCACCCCTGAACCGACTTTCACCCGAGCTTTTCCTGCAAGAGCATCGCACGGCCCCACCCACCCTATTGAATCTAGCACCCCGATCCTGAACGGCCATGCTTCTCAGATAGAAGTCTTGTGGCCCCAGCCTTGCCCCTGCCTGAGGTTTATGGCAGACAGAGCTTGTCGATGAAACACTCCCCTGCCCCGTCCACGCCGCACCGCCTTACCCTGGCAGGTCAGTGGCTAGTGTTTGCCCTCTACCGCTGTGTCGAACTGGCACTCGGGTTGCTGCCACTGCAGTGGGTCTGGTATCTCGGGCGTGGCCTGGGTGCATTGGGCTGGCTTATCGCCAGACGCTACCGCGCCTTGGTGATGAACAATCTACGCATCGCTTTTGGGCGGGAAAAAGATGAAGCTTGGTGCCGCCAGACCGGGCGACAGCACCTGATGTCCCTGGTTGCCAATGTGCTCTGTGGCTTCAAGCTACCTACCATGCGGCAGGAAAAGATCCGCGCCTGCGTGACTGCTGAGGGTATGGAACACCTGGAAGCCGCCCTGGTCTCGGGTCGTCCCGTATTAGGGCTCGTCTGCCACATGAGCTGCTGGGAAATCCTGGCCCAACTACCCGATCTCTGCTCCTTTGGCCGAAAGCCAGCCACCATCTATCAGCCGCTACGCAATCCTTTTCTAAACGCCCACATACTGCGCACACGCCAGCGCCTGGGCTACACCATTTTCAGTCGACACGAAGGCTTCACAGGCCCCATGCGCCATCTGAAAGACGGCGGAACTCTTGGCATCCTCATCGACCAGCACACGGGAGACCAGGGCGTCTGGTGCCCCTTCTTTGACAGGCTCGCCTCCACCACTCCCGTAGCGGCCATGATCGCGCTACGAACTCGGGCGGAGGTCGTGACCCTAGCCGTCTATGATGATGGCCCCGCACGCTGGCGTATCGTCTATGGGCCTGTACCACCACTGGCGATAGAAAAACCTAGCTTTGAGGATCTGACCGCCCAGATGAACCTCGCCGTCGAAGGCTTAATCCGCCGCCAGCCGCACAGCTGGTTCTGGGTACACAACCGCTGGAAGACCCCGAGCCCGCGCCTCCTCATCCAAGGTGAACGCCGCGGCATCGCCTACCCCCAAGGCTACGATCCAGCCCGCCTCCAACCCTTCGAGCTGCTCGTACGCTCGCCCAATTGGTTGGGTGATGCCTGCATGGCCTTTCCTGCCGTGCGCGCGATAAAGACGGGGCGCCCCGACCTGCGCCTCACCGTCTTCGGCCCGGAAAAACTGCGCGAGCTCTGGGAGGCACAGCCCTTTGTCGATGCCTACATAGGCAAAGACCATCGTGAGGGGCTCTTCGCTGTCGCCCGCCGCCTCCGCAGCTGCGGCACCGTCTTTGACAGCGCCGTGCTACTGACGAATAGCACTCGCAGCACCCTGGAGTTGTGGCTGAGCGGTATCCCCCGACTCATTGGCTACACCGGATCTCTCCGGAGCCGATTGCTTCGGCAAAAAATCCGCGAACCCAGAACCACCAGTGGCCCTCAGCATCATGCCGAACGCTACCTGCACATCGCCCGCACTCTTGGCGCGCCGACAACGGCCCCACTACTAGCACCAAGCCCTATGCCGCCCAGCCACGACGCAGCAGGCAGCCCACGGCCACTGCGCCTGGGCATCTGCGCCGGAGCCGAGTACGGTCAGGCCAAACGCTGGCCATTGGATCGCTTCGCCCAAGTTATCCAGCAAGTCAGCGCCGCACGGCCTGGCATTCATTGGGAGTTTTACGGCGCGCCTGGCGAGGCTGCCCTGGGCGAGCAATTGTCCGCCCTCGTCGGCCCCGAGGTGCCGCATCAGAACCTCGTGGGCAAAACACGCCTGCGGCAGTTGATCGACCACCTGCGCCAGTGCCACCTGCTCGTCACGAACGACACCGGCACCATGCACCTCGCCGCTGCGCTTGGGGTGCCCACGGTCAGCATCTTTGGTTCCACGGAGCCTGTTCTCACCGGTCCTCTCGGGCCGCAGCACACCGTACTGCGGCATCAGCTGCCTTGCAGCCCTTGCTTTCAGCGCACCTGCCCCCTTGGAACCTACGAGTGCATGACCCGAATCAGCCCGGAGCAAGTCGCCCACAGCGTCCTGCGCGCCCTCTGACCTCGTTCCCCAGTCCAAGGCAAAACCACCTTCCGGTTGATAGCAACGGGGGACAAATCTCTTCTATGACGCAAGGGTAAAATTTGCCACTACTTATCCATAGAGCAGAGCTACGGCAAAAAAGAGCCTCCAGGTGAGGAGGCTCTAAAACAAGATAAACCCAAAAGGGTCTAATCTCAGACGATCCGGCGGCGACGGAGCAACAGCCCCATCATGCCAACGCCCAGCAACAAAGCCCGGGTTGGCTCAGGAATGACTCCTGCCGTCAGACCGGTCAGGGTAGCACTAAAGCTTGTTCCTGCACCATTTGCTGTCAGATCCAATCCAACAATATTGCTGAAATTGAAACCAGCAGCGGAACTGCTAAAATTCAAAACAGACGAGCCAGCTGAAGCAAGGGCACTCCAAGACCCCCCGGTGTAGATAGCTTGATTAAAGTCACCATCAAATAAGGTGACTGTAAACTGAGAGGCGGGTGCTGAGGCAATCGTTCCTAACAATGTCAAACTGGTAGTATTCCCCACAATGCTGACGGTAGGCGTGATACCTCCAAACACCGATGAACCGAAATCAGTTCCGGAAATAGTCGCGCTTGTAGCGGTCTGAGTAGTTGTAAAAGACGAACCTGAATCTGGAGAAAATGAACTAGTTCCAAAATTGGTGATCGTCACAGCAGCTTGCGCCAAAAACGAAGCACCACTAATCAGTAGAGTCAGGATAAATTTTTTCATAATATTCGACGTTAACGGTTAGAAAGGACGATTTTTAGTAAGTAGAGTACTGGAGCCGAGAGCATTCAGCTTATTGATGATAATGGCTGATCCGGCATTGATGACTTGATTGTCACTAACAGGACTGCCGAAGGTTCTTCTTTTCCAATTGGTTCCATCGAACCAAAATGTATTCCAAGTTCCTGAAATTAAAATTTGAATTTGGTCGGCACTGTTAACATTGGTGTTAGATACCCAACCAGTAATGTTTTGAATGCCACTGTTGACGAGAGTCGTGTCCACAGGCCAGTGACTGCCCAGGAAAGATAGACCAGAGGCACGAACCACATCTGCTCTTTTCGTCATGGGCACTGAACCCGTGATATTCAATGCCATAGAGGCCGTACCGATTCTATTAAAGATAATTCCAGCTTCAGGCTTTATGGCTTGGTTACTAGCATCTGGGTTGCCGAAGGTCCGCCTTGTCCAACGGTTGTTGGTGACATGATAAAAATAGGTGTTCCAAGTTCCATTGACTAGCAACATTACCTGATCTGCCGAGTTAGGATCGTTGTTCTTCGTAATAGGTGCCGGATCACCAAAGAAACTAGCCAGCGTATCGCAATCGTAGATTTGATAGCGGTCACCAGCGGCAAGGCCAATGGTGGTGAGGTTGGTAGTCTCAGTGGCGTCGAGCGTGACGGTGGTGGCGGTGTTAGCCACCGTGCTGGAGAGCAGGAAGGTGCGACCTTCAGCGGCGCCAGAAAGGATCTTCAAAACCTTCGGAGTAGCGGCCTGGGAGAGTTCCCCAGCGGTCCAGGCGGCAGCAGCATTCACCAAAGTGTTTGAGCTGAAACTGGTTAAAGCCCCAACAGACGCTCCATCAATGGGGGTCACTTGGTCAGCCTTAGTGGCATTCGAAAGAAGCGGGGCGGAAAGAAGCGTCAGGGCACGCGTAGTACCGTTCGGAGAAGGCGTGATGTTGAGTGTAATGAAACCAACAGGGTCCGTGACGGCCTCTCCTGCGGCCTGACCGCAGAGAAGCAAACTAGCGAGTCCGAAGGACAAGGCGAAGGGCTTGATTTTCATGACAGAAGAGGCGTGGAAGAAGGGAATTATTCCCTAATTTGACTACACATTAAAAAAAAACTTAGCGAAGCACAAGGCCATTTTTGTCAAGGATTTGTATAGATGTAGTCCCGAGGCTGGATTTTTTATGAGCAGAGGCCCACAAGAGGAGTCGATGTCGGACGCTTTTGTTTTTTGAGAAGTCGCCAAGAACAGTAGCAAAGCATTGAATGCCAAGCTCGAAGAACAAGGTGCAGATGTCTATGCGGCTGGTGCGGATGCTACGCTCCTCTGATCCGTAATTTTCTTAGCGATGAGATCTTTGAGAAGCAGGTGAAAAGATCGCCCCCATAAAACAAGCGCTAGGGGCAGAAGGACACCTTTCATTCTGGCAAAACCCATGGGCAGAATGACTGCCTTGGACGCGATGTCACTTCGCAGGTTCAGGGGATGGAGATTGATCCGGGGCGCAGAGCGGCCTAGAAAGCGAGGCATGAACCCTCCTACTGCCTGGGTTTGGCTCACCGCGCTGGCCACTGTGGCCAGCGTGTTGGGTCAACCTGCGGCTCAGACCATGACTGCCCCACTCGCCGCCCCCCGCCCGCATTCATTCACTCACCACGGCATCACGATCGAAGACCCGTGGCACTGGCTGCGTGATCCGGCCTACCCGAAGGTGAAGGACAAGGCGATCCTGGATTACTTGAAGTCGGAAAATCGCTACTTTGAAGCGCAGATGAGGGCGCAGCAGCCGCTGGTGGATATGCTTTTCCAAGAGCTAAAAGGGCGGGTGCAGGAGGACGACAGCTCGGTGCCAGTGAAGGATGGCGACTGGCTCTACTGGTCGACTTTTATCCAGGGCTCGCAGTATCGGCGCCACTACCGTCGGCTAGCCAGGGGTGGCCCGGACCAGCTCATCCTGGATCAAAATGATCTGGCGAAGGGCAAGGAGTACTTTCAGCTCAGTGATCTGGTCATCAGCCCAGATGGAAAACTGATGGCCTATGCCTACGATGACGATGGCTCGGAGCGGTTCGAGGTCCACTTTCGAGACCTAGAGACTGGGCTCGAGCTGCCCGATGTAATCCACGGCACGCTATCCAGCCTAGTGTGGAGCGCGGACAGCCGTGGGATTGTCTTTGGTTACGCGAATGACAACTGGCGCACCGACAATATTCACTACCACCGCCTAGGAGATGAAGTGAAACAGGCGAAGCGCCTTTATCAAGAGCCGGACATTGGCTTCAGCTGCGATGTGGATCTTAGCACACAGGAGGACTGGATCATCCTGGGCACGGGCGATCAGGTGACGAGCGAGGTGCGCCTGATTCCAACGGCGAACCCCCTGGCAGAGCCGATCCTGGTGAGCCCGCGAAAAGTGGGCCGTGAGTATGATGTGGATGTGCGAGACGGCGTGCTCTACATCCACACGAACGACGAGCATGTAAACTTCCGCATTGCCACGGCCAGCCTAGAGC
>JBIKYV010000180.1:0-7038 GCA_044355075.1 Prosthecobacter sp. | reverse complement strand
TTGTGTAGGCGGCGAGCTCAGTAGCGCGCCAAGCAGAAAGTCCTGCATTGTAGAGAGCAGAGCGTCGGCTCGAAAGACTCGTGGCCAGACTGGCAGCCGTCTCAAAGAGCTGCATCGCGCGTCGGTGATCACCACGACCGTAGGCAGCTTGTGCGCTAGCGAACTCCATGCGAGCGGAGCCACCCCCGGCGCGATTTTGCCACAGCGTCGTAAGCGACTCCAGACGTTGCGTGGCACCGATTCGTCCGTAGAGATCTGCGGCGAGGTTCATCGCATCGTCGAGGGAAGTATGTTGCGGGGTCAGTTGCAAGAAGGCCTCTAGCAGGCCCAGTGCCTCGACCGGTCGCTTCTCAGCGGCTAACCAACGAGCGAACAAGAGTAGGGCATGGCTCTGAAAAAGGCGCGAGTTTTGGAGATCTAGCTGGCTAGGAGCTGGCAGTGCTGTTTTCACTGGGTTCAGCCCCGATGCCCAGCGCACGGCTTCCACCGGCGGTGGCTGTCCTGATTGGTCTTGCAGACAGGACCACAGCAGATCAAAAGCGCGTTGCCACAGGTCACTGGTGGCAGTGTTTTCCAAAAACTGGACAAGCACTGCGGTCGCCTCATGTGGCTGGCCTTCATCTTTTAGAGACTCCGCTAGTAACACCGCCGCGCTGTGGTGAAGATCTTCCCCACCGCCAGAGCCAGCCAGTAAGCCGCGCAGCAGTGTTTGTGATTCCATGTGTCGTCCTTCGCGTGAAAGCGCCTGGGCGCGAAGCAGCGCAGTGCGTGGATCGGCGGCCATTTCCGGATTTGTTAGGGCGGATATCACTGGTGCGGTGATGCCCTCGCGCAGGTCTAGTTCTGCGAGCAAAAGACGAGCACGGTGGATGACGCTGGCATCCTGGCCTTTCATCACAGGTGCCAGCACTGCCCGTGCCTCAGCCAAGTGGCCACTGCGGCTGCAGAGCTGAGCGTAGAGCAATCGCTCTTGGCTTGTGGCGGCGTTTTCTGCTAGGCGACGCGATAACTGCTCTTCCGCTCCTTCCAGATCCCCTGCATAGACCCGAGCTTGGGCCTCCCAAAAATCAGCATTGGGCACTTTCTCTACCTTCAAGATATCGAGAGCACCGTTTCCATCCCCAGCACGCACTTTAGCCTCTACCACCAGAGCCGCCAGGGTCTGCCGCTGGATAGATTCTGGCGCGGCGGCACGCAGAAGGCGCTCTGCTTTCACGGCTGCTACCGAGGGCAATCCATCCTGCAGAGCCTCTCGTGCCGAGAGGTAGCTAGGATCATCCTCCAGGTCGATCGCCACCAGTGCACGGGTGAGGGCGAAGGTGGCGAATAGCGCACGATAGCGGAAAAACATAGGCACCAGCATAGAGGGACAGACCGCCCTGGCAATGCGGCCCTTGCCGGAAAAATCCGCAAATGGGCCAGGTCGACAGGGTTAAGTTCTAAGGTGGGATCGTTCGAAGTCGCCTCGATGCTCTAGTTCAGTGCTGGAAAAATCCAGCGCAAAAGCATAGGCCTGAGTCCTGGTGCATTGCAGCTTGCGCTTTTGCCATCACCAGCCTATGTCACCGTGTCAGGGGCCGCGGATGTCCAGCTTGTGAATCCCGCCAGGTCCTGACGGAAGCAACGGCAGCATGCCTGTCCATGCTGCGGTTCCCTGACACTAAACGCAAGAAAGCAACTGAGTGAAAAGCTCGGTCGTCGCTAGATCAAGACCCTCAGTGATTCTTATTTCATAGAGCATGATGGCTCTGCCCGGCTGATTTAGCACCTCATCTCCGCATTTGCAGGTCGGTGCAGGCTCGACACTTTGTGGCCTCTATTTCTCATGGCTGCCCCGCTTTCTTCTTTTTCCTCTTCTTCCGGCATCTGCTACCTCGTGGGAGCTGGGCCGGGTGATCCAGGTCTGCTAACAATTAAAGGCAAGGAGTGCATCGAGGCGGCGGATGTCTTGGTTTATGACTACCTAAGCAACAATGACTTCCTGCGCTATGCAAAGGAGGGCGCGGAGAAGATCTACGTGGGCAAAAAGGCGGGCGACCACGCACTGCCTCAAGATCAGATCAATGCGCTGATTGTGAAATTGACTGGCGAGGGCAAGGTGGTGACTCGACTGAAGGGAGGAGACCCAGTGCTTTTTGGGCGCGGGGCCGAGGAGGCGGCTGAGCTAGCAGAGGCTGGGGTGCGTTTTGAGATCGTGCCTGGTATCACCAGCGCGATCGCGGCTCCTGCCTATGCGGGCATCCCTGTAACCCACCGAGATCATGCCTCTCAACTGACCATTTTCACAGGTCATGAGGACCCTTCGAAATCTGAAACGAGCCTGGACTATGCGAAGCTCGCGGTCGCTGAGGGCACCAAGGTCTTTCTCATGGGCGTAGAGCGCATGGCAGAAATCACAGGTGAGCTAATGAAGCATGGCGCAGATCCCGAGACGCCGATGGCGCTGGTGCGCTGGGGCACGCATGGCAAGCAGCAGACCCTGGTGGCTACCCTGGGAACCATGGCGCGACGGGTGGAAGAGACAGGCTTCAAAGCGCCTGCCGTCGCGGTGGTGGGAAATGTGGTGAAGGAACGCGAGCGAATCAACTGGTTCGAAAGTCGCCCGCTTTTTGGCAAAAAGATCGTGGTGACCCGCACGCGCCAGCAGGTGGGCGTGCTGAGTCGTCTGCTGCGTGATTTGGGGGCTGATGTGATTGAGCTGCCAACCATCCGTATTACAGAGCCTAAGGATCGCCTTGGCTTCGGGCAGATGGTGCAGGATTGCCACACCTACGAGTGGATCATTTTCACCAGTCCGAATGGGGTAGATGCCTTCTTCCGCATGTTCGACAAGCTTTACAATGACGCTCGTAGCATCGGCGGTGCGCGCATCGCTTGCATCGGCCCAGGCACGGCAGAAAAAGTGCGGGCTCGACATCTGGCTGTGGATCTCATGCCTGAGAAGGACTTTGTGGCCGAAGGCCTGATCAAGGCGCTGGGCGAGCACCAAAATATGGAAAATGTGTCAGTCCTGTGGGTGAAGGCCGAGGAGACGCGTGAGGTGATCGCCAAGGAACTCACCCGTATGGGGGCGATTGTAGATGAGGCCATCGCCTATCGCACGGTGCCGGAGAAAGACGACAACCTGGAGGCACTGGCCCGCCTGAAGAAGGAAGGCGCGGACATGATCACCTTCACGAGCGCGAGTACCGTAGATCACTTCATGGATCTGGGGGTGCCTCTGCCGGAGGGCTGCAAGGTCGCCTCCATCGGTCCAGTCACCAGTCAGGCAGTGAAAAAGCACGGCTTGTCGGTGGATGTGGCAGCGACCCAGCACAGCATCCCCGGACTGGTTGAGGCGATTTCACGCCACTGGGCGTAATAAGCTGCCCCCAGGCATCGTCCTTGACGGATACCTCCGTCAGGCGTCCCGATGGGAATGAAATTTGAATTTGCCACAGCAGGCCGAATCCTCTTCGGCTCAGGCAGCTCAGCCCAGGCAGGCACGATTTGCCGCGGTTACGGCACACGCTCGCTAATCGTGACGGGTGCCCGCCCCGAGCGTGCAGATTTTCTTGGCAGCCTTCTTCCTGCGGCTGGGGTAAATTTCGCCATTTTTCCTGTGCGTGGAGAGCCCACGTTGGCGGAGGTTTGTGAAGGCGCAGAGCGAGCCCGTCAGTTAGGAGCGGAATTGATCGTGGGTATCGGCGGAGGCAGCGCTGTCGATGCAGCCAAAGCGGTCGCCGCTCTAGCCACGCAACCGCAAGGGCTGATGCAGTACCTGGAAGTGATCGGGGCAGGGTATCCACTCGAACAACCACCACTGCCGGTGATTGCTATACCCACGACCGCAGGCACCGGCGCGGAGGTGACGCGCAATGCGGTGCTGTCCAGCCCTGAGCATCACGTCAAGGCGAGCCTTCGCCACGCAGCTATGCTACCGCGGGTTGCCATTCTCGATCCAGTCCTCGCGCTCACTTGCCCCCCTGAAGTCACGGCTGCCAGTGGCATGGATGCACTGACTCAGTGCCTGGAAGCCTACGTGAGCTGTCGTGCGCAACCGATGACCGATGCCCTCTGTTGGGAAGGAATTCATCGTGCGATGGCAAGCCTGGAACAGGCAGTCATAAATGGCACGGATCTGCAAGCTCGGGAAAACATGACACTCGCGGCTATGCTGAGTGGTATGGCCTTGGCGAATGCGGGGCTCGGTGCCGTTCATGGCTTTGCCGCGCCAGTGGGTGGACAATTTCACGCGCCCCACGGGGCGATTTGTGCTGCTCTGCTCGCACCGGTTTGGCAGGCAAATGTGGCGGCCGTGGAAGCTGCAGGCACGGAGGACCAGCGGGGGCGTTTTCAACGGGTGGCTGCTCTGCTGACTGGCAGGCCACAGGCATCAGCGGCAGAGGCTTTGCCTGTGCTGCATGGCCTAGCCACACGGCTACGCATCCCAGGACTCGCGGCTTACGGCATCGAAAAACAGCACTTGGACCCTTTGGCTATCAAAGCCTCTCAGGCCAGCAGCATGAAAGGCAATCCCGTGCCGTTGCCCCAGGAGACTCTCGTTTCTATCCTCAAGCGTGCTCTTTGAACCAATGCCCGCAATCCATCCCTCATGATTGAGATCGAAAATCTGACCCTACACTATGGCCCACTCAAGGCTCTGGACGGTCTGAGCCTGCACATTCAACCCGGTGAGCTTTTTGCCTTTCTTGGCCCAAATGGTGCCGGGAAAACGACCGCCATCAAGCTCCTTGCCGGGCTCATGCGTCCAGATATCGGTAGCGTGCGATTGTGCGGCATCGATATGCAAACTGACCCTCTCAAAGCGCGGGCGCTCATGGGCTATGTGCCGGACGTGGCTGTCTTTTATGAAAAACTCAATGCGCCTGAGTTCATGCAATTCATCGCTGAGCTCTTCGGCATGGAGCCCAAGCACGCTGCCAAGCGTACGCGCGAGCTTTTTAACCAGTTCGCACTGCATGAGCACTGCGGACAACGGATCGAAAACCTCAGCCATGGCACGCGGCAGCGTCTTGCCATCGCCAGTGCGCTCCTGCATGAGCCAAGGGTTTTCGTCATTGATGAGCCCATGGTCGGTCTCGACCCCGTGCATGCTCGTGTGGTGAAAGAAGAACTGCGCCGCCAAAGCCGCGCTGGTGCAGCTGTCCTGATGAGCACGCATTTGCTGAACATCGCGGAAGAGGTCGCTGATCGCATTGGTATCCTCCACCGTGGTCGCCTGCTCTTTATCGGCACTCTCGATGAGCTACGCGCGACACGAGCGAGCAGCGGCTTGAGCCTCGAACAGATCTTTTTGGAAATGGTGGGTTGAGCTCGCCAAAGACATCCGGGTGTGGACAGAGGTCGACTTCATCGGCAGATCAACTCAGGTTGCGGAACACGAGCTTCTTGACGAAGAAACGCTCGGGCTTGAGCGCTTCGAACTGGCCTTCGTCACGCATACGATCAAACAGAGAATTGCGAATGACTGCGATGCGAGTGCCACGTTTTAGCTCCAGCGGAAGCCAAGAAAAGCTTGAAGAAAGCCTCGTGCGGATAAGGAGGATCTAGAGATGGAACCACTGAGCGATGAAACAATCAACGCATGGTGTAGGTGATACAGACAGTTCCATAAAAAATGCACAAACCGGACAAGACACCTCCGTGATAAAGCGGATGGGTCAGCCGAACTATCATTGGTGAGATAAAAGCTTTTAAAGTTAGGCCGTTTACAAGGAGTGAAGAAAACATGATTTCAAAAAGTGACTATCCTTAGCGCCCTAAAGTCTTAATTTTTTGAGAAAAAGACTAAAAAACTTTAAAAACCTGTTGCGGGAGGGAGGAAAGGTGGCAGACTGCCCGTCCGCCAGCGAAAAGCGGCGGCTGACAAAGCCAACGAGTTCACGTAGTGAGCTTGGGAAAGTGGAGTTAGAATTGATCTTTCAGAGAACAGGTTTGGAAGCTAGGAAACTGGTTTTCAGGCCGTGAAAAACAAAAGCTAAATTGTGCGCTGCGCGTAAGAGCGCAGCATTCTTGGGAAACTGAGAATGGACATTTTAGCTGGCAATGAAATTGCCAGCACCAATATTTTTTGGAGAGTTTGATTCTGGCTCAGAACGAACGCTGGCGGCGTGGATAAGACATGCAAGTCGAACGGGATCATTGGAGTAGCAATACGAAAATGGTTCAGTGGCGAACGGGTGCGTAACACGTGGATACATTCCGGGAAGCGGGGGATAGCCCAGGGAAACTTGGATTAATACCGCATGTGATCGAGAGATCAAAGACGGGGACCGCAAGGCCTGTCACTTCCCGATTGGTCCGCGGCCTATCAGCTAGTTGGCGGGGTAAAAGCCCACCAAGGCGACGACGGGTAGCTGGTCTGAGAGGACGACCAGCCACACTGGAACTGAGACACGGTCCAGACACCTACGGGTGGCAGCAGTCGAGAATCTTTCACAATGGGGGCAACCCTGATGGAGCGACGCCGCGTGGAGGATAAGGTCTTCGGATTGTAAACTCCTGTCATGCGTGAACAAGATGACTGGGTTAATAACCTGAGTCAGTTGATGGTAACGCAAGAGGAAGAGACGGCTAACTCTGTGCCAGCAGCCGCGGTAATACAGAGGTCTCAAGCGTTGTTCGGAATCACTGGGCGTAAAGGGTGCGTAGGTGGCGTGGTAAGTCAGATGTGAAAGCCCGGGGCTCAACCTCGGAACTGCATCCGATACTGCCATGCTTGAGTACTGGAGAGGTGACTAGAATTCTAGGTGTAGCAGTGAAATGCGTAGATATCTAGAGGAATACCAAAGGCGTAGGCAGGTCACTGGACAGTTACTGACACTGAGGCACGAAGGCCAGGGGAGCAAACGGGATTAGATACCCCGGTAGTCCTGGCAGTAAACGGTGCACACTTGGTGTGGGAGGAATCGACCCCTTCCGTGCCGGAGCTAACGCGTTAAGTGTGCCGCCTGGGAAGTACGGTCGCAAGATTAAAACTCAAAGAAATTGACGGGGACCCGCACAAGCGGTGGAGTATGTGGCTTAATTCGATGC
>JBIKYV010000299.1:0-7063 GCA_044355075.1 Prosthecobacter sp. | reverse complement strand
TGGCGAGGAATGGCGCGAACGCATCGATTTTCACCGATGCGAGCTGGTCGTTCACCAACTTTTATTTCACGGCACAATCGGACGCAACGCTGGAAGTCGTTGGCTTGACAACGGCCATCAATATGAGTTTTCAAGCCAATACCGGCGGAACCCTCATTCTTCCAGACCTGGTCAACGTCACGGGCGGATATTTTGGGGCCAACTGGGATGGCGATACTCTGGGGCGTGGCTCGAAAATAGTTCTCTCCAAGCTGACGGAAACCACTGGTTCCACGGAATTCCGAGCCCGTGACGGCGGCAGTATTGAAGCCCCCAGCTTGACAACCTTACAGGCCGATACATTTTGGGTATTTGGCAACAATGCCACGGCCACACTGCCTGGGCTCACAACGGCAAATGCTTCCAACCTTCGCGTTGACAACGGCGGTACACTTGTTCTACCTTCACTGATAAATGTAACTGTTGGTAATTTTGGCGCCAACTGGGACGGCGATTCGCTGAATCGGCCTTCAAGACTTCTCTTGTCGAACCTGGTAGCCACAAAAGGCGGCACGACATTTCGGGCTCGCGATGGCGCCATTTTTGAAGCCCCGAATCTGACAACCCTCAATAATGATGCATTTTATGTGTGGGGCAACAACACAACCACTACATTGCCTGCTATAACAACGGCCAATGGCAGCACTCTGCGCGCAGACTACGGTGGCACATAAACATTGCCGGTCTTATCGAATGTTACAGGCGGTTCACTCGGAGCCAACTGGGACGGCGACAGCTATCAAAGAAAATCCGTACTCAATTTGATTGCCCTGACAGAAACCAAAGGCGCAACAAACTATCGGGCACTTGACGGGGGCATTGTGAACCTGCCTGCGCTCACAAGTCTGGACAATGATAACGTCTGGATGCGCAATGCGAATTCGTCGATGGATCTATCAAGTGTCGTGACGATCACGTCTGGCCAGATCACCGTAGACGATGTCAATCTGGTTCTTGATTTACCTTCGTTGACGACGGCCAACGCGACCGGGATCAGCGCACGCTACGGAGCCACAATTAACCTACCGGTACTTTCAAATGCCACCGTTGTGAATTTCTCGTCGTCAAACGCAACTTTAACACTACCTGCACTCAACAATATCAATCGAACCAATTTCTCGGCGACAGACAATGGGCGGATTGAATCTTCGAGTCTGACCAGCTTCACGAACAATTCGGATACTTATGTAAAGTTTACAGCCTCCGGTGGTGGTGTGCTTTCTTTCCCGATGCTGGAGACGATCGCAGACGGAAATCAAACCTACAGCCGGACGGGAATCTCGGCCACGGACGCGGGCAGCCGGATCGAACTGCCGAAGCTGGCGAGCTTCATGGATGCGGGTGGTTGGTACCCGTTCTCCATCACGGCAACAAGCGGCGGAACCTACGTCCTTCGTCCCACTGGCCTCACGCTCGACAAATCCGTTTTCGCTCGTGCCGATAACGCCATCATCACCGGCGATATCATACTCACCAGAGGGGCCGGAATTTATGCGGTTAATGGGGGCAAATACCTCGGCAATATCGTCAACGACGGCGGCGTGGTTTCGCCCGGTTCGGGCAGCGGCCAGCGTGGCACACTTACCATCGAGGGCAACTATACCCAGACTTCCCTGGGCACTTTGCTGGCCGAACTTAACGGCACCACCGCCGGCACCCAATACGACCAACTGATCGTGACTGGAACAGCTAATTTGGCTGGCCGATTAAATATTGCAGCCGGGTTTACGCCTGCGGTGGGTAGTGTGTTTAACATTCTTCAGGCCGGGGCGGTTTTGGGTGATTTTCAGGTGACATCGCTGCCGACACTGTCGAGCGGCGTGGCAATGACAAAATCAACTGGTTCCACTGGGGTGGTATTAAATACAATCGCCATGCCGGTGATTGCTGTGGCCGATATCTATAACGACGAAGGCGACACGGCTGGTTCGCGCAATATGTCTTTTGTTATTTCCGGGGTGGCTCCTACCGGTGGTGCCACCATCAATTACACCTCAACCGGCGGGAATCCCGGGGTAGATTATACGGCCACATCCGGGAACTTCACCGTTCCGTCCGGGTCTTATTCCAAGACGATCAACGTGCCGATTCTGGGCAACACGAAGCTCCAAGGTGACCGGACCTTCCAATTGCAAGCCTCGGCTACAGGCGTGACTCCGGTGATCGGCAACGGTTTGATTTATGACGACGACGCACCAGTTTCACTGACGCTGGCCAACGCCACAGCCACAACCCCAGTAAATAATCTCTTTACACCCGCCCTGACAGCAACCCTGCGAAACAAGAACAATAACCCGGTGGAAGGAGCTACGGTCAACCTGAGCGTGAGCACAGCGGCTGATGGGGCCTCGTCTAGCTTTGCGGGCGGGGCGACGACATCGTCTGCGGTTTCAAATGCAAACGGCATAGTAATTGTGCCTTCGCTTACGGCCAATAGCAAGGTAGGCGGGCCTTATGGATTGTCTTTTAATGCTTTGGTTGCAAGTGGGATAGTGGTCTCATCAGGCGCGATGAGCCTGACAAACACAGTGTCCATCGCAACATCCCTCACCATTATTTCAGGCAATGGTCAAACGGCACAGGCGAATACAGCTTTTACTCAACCTCTGAAAGTGAAAGCGTTAGATGCCGGGGGCAATGGTGTGGCGGGTGTTTCTGTTACATTCGCCGCGCCTGCCAATGGGGCTACGGGCAGATTTGCTGGCGGGGTGACTACGGCTGTGACGGATGCCAGCGGGGTGGCGACTTCGCCGGTGTTTACGGCCAATACGGTGACGGGGAATTATGTGGTGACGGCTTCGGCCAGTGGGCTGGCACCTGTCGGATTTAATTTGACGAATCTTTCAGGGCCGCCGGCCAGTGTGACTTATGTGTCGGGCGGGGGGCAGTATGCCTCGGTTGACACGAATTATTTGCAGACGCTTAAGGCGATACTCAAGGATGCTTATGGAAACGTTGCCCCGGGCGTTACCGTCACGTTCAATGTGCCTGGGAGTGGGGCGTCGGTGGCGTTTGCGGGCGGTGTAAATACGTCGGTGACGGATGCTTCGGGGGTGGCGACGTCGGCGGTGATGAAGTCAACTGGCGCGGCTGGGGCGTTTGTGGTGACGGCATCGGTGGCGGGGGTGGCTGCGCCGGCGAGTTTCAATTTGCAGAACACCAGCGGGCCGATTGTGCTGAGTTTGACCCCCACGGGGCTGACGAACCAGAATGTGTCGGTGCTGCGGGCGGTGTTCAGCGAGCCGATGAACCCGGCCACGTTTACGGGCGAGGATGTGAAGATTACGCTGCCGGGCGGCGGCACGATTCCATTTGCGAATATCAGCGCTACGGCGGTGGCCGGGAGGGGCAACACGACGTTTGATTTGAGCTTCCCGGTGCAGTCGGGCGATGGGAAGTATGATGTGGAGGTCGGGGCATCAATTACCGGCATCGCCGGGATTTCAATGTCAGGGATTGCATTTCAATCATTCACCATCGACAAAACCCCGCCTACAGTTGTTGTCGTTAGCCCAACAAATACCATCAACTCCACCGTCTCCTCCCTCGACATTACCTTCAGCGAAGTCTTGCGGGCCGGTACTCTCAATCCTGCCGATGTCATTCTGAAAGATCCTACCGGTACTGTCATTCCGGTCAGCGAGCCGGTTTGGATCAGTGGCAATACGTATCGATTCACGTTTGCCCAACAGCGTGGCAATGGGGTTTATACGGTGAAGATCGGGCCTGATGTGCTGGATCTGGCCGGGAATGCGATGGCGGTGGCGGCGGACCGGTCGTTTACGGTGTCGCTGGCGGATCTGGGCTTTTTTGGGCCGGTGACTACAACGGCCAGTGCACCAAAGTTCGGCGATACGATCAATGTGAGCTGGTATCTGAACAATCAGGGAACATTGGCAACATCAGGCAACTGGACGGACCGGGTCTATCTATCTCGTGACAACAATCTTTCAAGCGATGACATACTTTTGAAATCGGTGGTTCAGAACACGGGTTCACTGGCCGTGAATGCCACTCGTACAACATCAACCGCTGTTACGCTACCGCTGAATGTTTCATTCGCAACGGGCACTTACTACTTGATTGTTAAGACGGATGCAGATGACTCCGTCGTTGAGTCGAATGAACTGAACAATGTTTCGACTTCCGGGCAAATAACGATCACGCAGCCACCTTTACCAGATTTGAAGCCATTAACAGTAACCGCGCCAGCGTCGGCATTGCCAGGAGCGTCGGTAAGCCTGAACTGGGCCGTGACTAATGTGGGATCGACAACGGCTTCGGGCGATTGGGTGGAACGGGTGTATGCCTCGCGAGATAACGCCATTGGTAGTGATATCCTGCTGGCAGCGTTTGGGCGTACAGGACAATCAATCGCTAGTGGATCAACAATAAACCGGACTGAGAGGGTGCAGTTGCCGGCGAATCTTGACCCGGGCGACTGGTATTTTTTGGTTGAGATTGATTCAGCCAATACGGTGGCTGAAAGCGATGAGACAAACAACCTGGCCATCTCGCCAACGGCCACAAAGTTGCCAGTTGTTCTGACCCTGACGGCCAGCGCCCAGAGTGTACGGGAAGATGGGGTGGCTATTACCGGCCGAGTAACGCGAAGTGGCGATCTTGGCCAGCCATTGGTTGTGACATTGGGTTCAAGCAATACGGGCGAGGCGAGGGTTCCAGCTACGGTGACAATACCGGCAGGCTATCTGTGGGCTGAGTTTCCCATTACGCCGATACAGGATAATGTTCTGGATGGCGACAAGCTGGTGACGATTACCGGCCAAGTGCTGGACTCGGGTGGCAACGCCATGGCAGGTTTTGTGGCGGGCTCTGTTCAGGTGAAGGTGCTTGACACGGCTGCTCCTACTTTGAATTTGACGCTTTTGACCACTACTGTGAAAGAAGGCGAAAGCGTAACGGGCCGCCTCACGCGGAGCTCGGTCGCTATCGGAAGCTCGTTAGTGGTAAATTTGGAGGCGATCCTGGCCAACCAGGTGGCCCTGCCAACGACGGTGACGATACCGGCAGGCAGTGTTTCAGCCGACTTTACGATCATGGGCTTGCTGGATGACAAGGTTGAGATTACACGGGTGATTCAGATCACGGCCAGCGGTCCGGCAGTGGCAACGGCTAATTTAACTTTGACAGACGCGAATAATGCGAACCTCACGGTAACAACAAGCGTTCCGAGACTGCTGGAATTGACTGATGGTAAGCCTTCCATAGCCATTGGCACAGTTACTCGACCAGTAGTGGCTAATCGTCCCCAGTTGGTCAAATTGACAGCCGATGTAAGTCGGCTGCTAGTTCCAGGTTTTGTGATAATCCCGGCTGGGGCAGCGTCAGCCCAGTTTCAGATTATGACGGTTGATAACTTTGTGAGCGGCGACACGGTGGCCATTACAATTCAAGGCTTGCCTGTTGATGCTGTGGACGGGAAGTCAACGGTGGCACCAGGTGGTTCGGTCGCGTTGACAGTGGTTGATGACGACGCGCCAGGGCTGGAAGTCACTATCAAGGATTTGCTAATCAGTGAAGGTGATAATATCTCCTCCAGCATTCCGGCTGCTTTGGGCACAGTTCGACGCAACACAGCCGATATCTCACAGTCACTTGTGGTGAGTTTATCATCAAGCAATACGGGCGAAGCCAAAGTAGACCCGACCGTAACAATTCCAGCGGGTTCAAACTCAGCTCAGTTTGGAATCTACGCCGTGTGGGATGGCGTTCCGGACGGTACGAAGCAGGTGACGATCACGGCTAGCTCGCCTGGACTGGGCTCTGGCAGCGCATTGATATCCGTGACAGACATCGACAAGCCCGACCTGCGCGTGCCGAGTGTGAGCGGGCCTCTGACGGCTTATACAGGCCAATCGGTAAGCGTAAGCTACAACGTATTCAACCAGGGGCCTATTGCAACGCCAGGCGGCTTTACAGACAGGATTTACCTGAGCGACGACGCGGTGCTTGATTTGGTCAAGGACACTCTGGTGGCCACCCGCACGCGGGTAACATCGCTTGGTGCCCAAACCGATGATTATGCGGGCGTGAGCTTTGCGATGCCGTCGAATAAGGTCGGCAGATATTACTTCCTAGTGCAGACCGACGCCCTGAAGCAGGTGGACGAGGTTTTTGAAGAGAACAACGTCGGCTATTCGGCGGTTCCTGTTGCCGTGGCGGCGGCTTATTCAGCCACCGTTTCAGCCAACGTGGCGCAAGCAGCCATGGGCACATCGGTGGTATTGTCGGGCAAGGCGGTGCCGGCGGCGGCGGGGATATCCGTGTCAGGCGTGCCGGTGAGCATAGTGATTACGCAGACTGCAACAAAAATCAAGCGAACACTTACAGCTATCACCGACAGCCAGGGTAATTACAGTGTGACATTCACGCCTTTGGCTAATGAGGCTGGGGTTTATGAGGTGGCTGCCGATCATCCGGCGATTTCAGGACCGACCAAGCAGACGACATTCAAACTGCTGGGCATGAGCGTTTCTCCCAACGCCTTAGCAACACGTGTGACCGATGGCCAAACGGTGACGGGCACGTTTGACGTGAGAAACCTGACGGACGTGCCTCTGACTAATATGAGTTGGGCTGTAGTGGGTGCATCCGCAAACTTGCAAGTGACTGTGTCGCCGCCAACCTTGGCCTCTTTGGCCGGTAGCGGGCAGACGACTTTCAGTTATTCAATCAAAGCTTTGAATACAAGTGTGACATCTTCAAACTTCTCCATTCGCCTGAGTTCATCCGAAGGCGCGGTATTGGATTTACCCGCCACGGTGCGTGTGGATCCGCTGACGGCTTTCTTGCAGGCCCCGTCGACGGTGAAGTCACCAATGGTTCGTAACACACTGCGAACTGTGGAATTCACGGTCACAAATCCGTCAGGTCTGGAGACGGGACCGATCAAGATGCTATTACCGGCCGGGGTGAGCTGGTTGAGTGTGGCGAATGCCGACTTGATTGTCGGCGTGCCGGTGCTACAAAGCGTGCCAGCCAATGGGTCGGCCACGGTGAGCCT
>JBIKYV010000290.1:0-7105 GCA_044355075.1 Prosthecobacter sp. | reverse complement strand
TCCTGTTACCATTGAGGGCATGAACGAAGGCCCCGTTCTTGCTGTTCCCGGCGCACAAAGCCTCAATGAAGATGGCAGCCTTGTCTTCTCGACTGCGAACACCAACAGCCTCAGCTTTACTGATGGCGACCTCGGCTCGGCAAGCGCAAGCTTTAGTGTTAGCGTCACGCGAGGCAGACTTACACTGGCCTCCACCTCTGGGCTGACGGGTGTCTCGGGCAATGGAACGGGCACTGTCACTTTCAGCGGCAACAGAACCAACATCCTGGCCGCACTCAATGGACTATCTTACGCGCCTAACGCCAACTACTTTGGCGCAGACACCCTAACCGCTATCGTCAACGACAACGGTAACTCAGGCACTTACAACACGCCACAGACCGACACAGAAACGGTCGCCATTACGGTGAACCCCGTGAATGACCTCCCCACCGTGGCCAACCTTTCCACCTCGGTGAACGAAGATGGAACCGCTACTTTCTCTTTGTCTTCCAACGATGTGGATAGCGGAACTTCATCCACAACGGACGCGCGGGTGACCCATTACTACATCAAAGTTTACGCCGATAACAGTCCAACGACGGCAGGTCTGATGGGCACTCTCAAGACCAGTGACAATCAGACGCTGACAGCAGCCGGTTCAATCGCACCTGGCAGCTACCTTGGGCTTTCCGCTGGTGAGCATATCATCACTGTGGCTCAGGCGACGAGCATGACCTACACCCCTCCTGCGGACTACAATTCTGCCTTGTCCGTGACCGGCACGGATTGGCGGAGTAAGTTCGAGTTCAGGGCCATTGATATCGTCAGCACAGGGCTGGGGACGGCATCTTTGAGCACTGCAACCGCCACCCAAACCATCACTATAAACGCAGTCAACGATGGCCCTTCCCTAGCGGGCACCAGTGACAAAGTTTATTTCACCGAAGGCGTAGGCCCCCAAGCTGTGGGGACCGCCGTCGTGCTGGATGCCGATGCTGACACTACGCTCGCAGACATGGAGCTAGTCACTCAAGGTGTGGACACGTTCAATGGAAGCACCCTAACCGTTCGCCGATCTGTATCGGCTGTAACCGTAGACCGGTTCGGAGTCAGCAATGTCGGCAGCGTCACGGTCTCAGGCACCACCATCTCTTTCAGTGGCACTTCGGTGGGTAGCATCACGAACAACAGCAGCACGGGCACATTGGTAGTCACTTTCAATGGCAGTGCCACGTTAGCAGCGGTTCAGGCGGTGATGCGGAGTGTCAGCTACAACAACATTGATGATGACCTCACCGGTGACATCAGCGTGCAAATGGTCTTCAACGATGACAACGCCGGTAGCGCCCAAGGCTCAGGAACTGCGCTGAACAGCAACGCTCTGACCTTTACGGTCAATGTGACCAACTCCAATGACGCACCGACCTTGACAGGCGGCAACACGATCACTGTCAGTGAAGACAACGCCTCTCCTTCTGGCAGCACCGTTAATACGCTTCTGTCAGCAAGATTCGCCGACCTCGACCCAAGTGGCGCAGGAGCGCAGTTTGTTGGCATCGCCATCACCGCTGACGCAAGCAATGCCGGCACCCAGGGCAAATGGCAGTATTCTTCAAATGGCACGGACTGGGCCGATGTGAGTTCGACCGCCGTCAGCACGACAAGCGCTCTACTTCTTGAAAAAACAGCGCAACTGAGATTCGTCCCTGTGGCCGACTACAACAATCGGTTGAACCTAGCAAACATCACACCAGGGGCACTGACCGTAGTGGCCATAGATGGCAGTGGCAGCCGCACCTGGTCCACTCATGCCACTCGAAGTGCAGTGGACACGGTAACCGGATGGACGGGCAGTTCTGATATCGGTGCCGCTTCTAGCGCTGCCATCGCAGTCTCCGTCACGCAGGTCAATGACGCTCCAGTCATCGATAACCTAGCCGATGACAGCCTCTTCACGGAAGCCTTTGGCATCAATGTTGCAGGTCCATCCATTGTGCTCGACGATAAGACAGCGCCGAGCCGTCTTCCTGCTACGCTAACCGATGTCGAACTGACCGTTCGAAGGGAGACCTCGTTCAACGGTGCGAAATTGGTCGTTCGGGCGGGCACCATGGCTCAAGGAGATACAGCGCTTGATGCCAAAGATTACTTCCTGCCGCAGACGGCAGGCGGCATCGCTATTGTCGGATCTTTGACCGAAGTTGGGCCTGGTGTCGAAGTTTTCGACAATGGCTCGGTGATTCAGTATGGCGGTATCGTGGTCGGAACCATCACGCAAAACAGCGTGAATACAGGCAAACTCATCATCACGTTCAATAGCAGTGCCAATAAGGCCTCACTGGATGAATTGTTGCAAAACATGGCCTACTCCAATGGAGATCCCAAACTTGCTTCAGGCCTGAAGCCTATCACCTTCATCTTCTATGACGGCAACGGAAGCTCGGGCAACTCGCAGGGCACAGGTGGTGAGCTATCAGGTCATGCGACCATTGGCATGACTATTCTTGCCCGAAATGACTCGCCCGTGTTCTCGCAGGGAGCGACTCTGCCGGCAGCAGACGAAAGCGCCATAACGTCCGCACGCTCATTCAGCACTCTCCTTGGTGCCTACTACGCTGACCCTGACGATATCACACCCAACCCACTCGCGGCGGTTGCTGTTTCTGGATACAACAATCTTGGCAAAGGACATTGGCAGGTTTCTCTAAACGGAACGACCTGGAAAAACTTGGCCGATGTAGGACACACGATCGCTAACGGCGGCATCAGTCAGACTAAAGCGCTCGTTCTGTCAAGCTCTGCACAGATGCGTTTTGTGCCGTTTGAAAACGCAAACACGGACGCCGGAGCGACAAAGCCGTCGATCACTGTTCATGCGGTCGAAACTACGGTGCCAACAGGTGCTGCCATAATGCGCTCACCCCTTCCAACGGGCCTTGCTTATGATGGAAGTAACAATCTGACTGGTACGATCACGCTCACCACGGACCTCAATTCCCCAGTCACCTACAACATGTATGTGGATCCTCTGAATAGCACCGCTGTGCTCGAGAGGCAGGATTCCCTCTTCTCTGTAAACGGTGTGTCAGTTCAGGCGAATCTAAACCCGCTTAACGACAATCCTGAAATCGCCAGTGCTGACCTTTCTTCAACTTGGGACCCACGGGAACGCTCACGCTCCTGGGCATCAGTTGCATCCAGTTCCGACGGCATGAAGGTTGTGGCTGCGGTTGCTAGCAATGGCTATGTTTACACCTCCACTGATCGCGGCAACACCTGGACTGAGCAGACTTCGGCAGGCAGCAGGAACTGGCGTGCTGTTGCTTCTAGTGCTGATGGCGTCTATCTAGCGGCTGCGGCTGACAATGATCAGATTTACATTTCGATCGACTCTGGTGTGACATGGTCAGCGAAGGCTACCACACAAAACTGGAAGTCCATCACTAGCAGCGCTGACGGGCGTTACATGGCCGCCGTAGCAGCCAATGACTTCATTTATATATCAGCGGACAGTGGCGCGAGCTGGCTACCACGAGAATCCTCACGTGACTGGATCAGCATCGCTAGCAACGAGGATGGGTCAGTCCTGGTTGCCGTTGAAGATGGAGGTAAGCTTTATGTGTCCACTGATCGTGGAGCCACTTGGACGGACCGCACCACGAACCACGCTTGGTCGTCTGTGGCCATCAACGGCGACGGCACAGTCATGGTGGCCTCAATGTATGGAGGACAGATCCATGTTTCCAATGACACCGGCGTAACCTGGACTGGGGTGGAAAGTTCACGGAACTGGAAATCCACAGTGGTCAGCCGTGATGGCCGCCGGATGTTTGCCGTGGCTGACAATGAGCGAATTTATCACTCTTTCGACGGTGGCACGACTTGGCGAGCTTCTGAAGCATCCCGACCCTGGGTCGATATTGCCATCAGTGCAGATGGTTCCAAGGTCTTCGCGGCAGCCAACATTGGCTTCATCTACAGGACCGAGCTTGAACGTCCGTTGCCCTTCTCTGGCATCCTGGTCAAAAGGAGCCCTTCAGATGGAGGCGGCACCAATTACAAACAACTGCTCACGAGCTTTACCCTCTCTGACCTAGACACCGCAACCACCAGTGATCTCTCCCGCCAGGTTTTTGGGTCAGGAACCGTTGAAATCGGATTCGCAACCTTCGATGCCGATGATGAATTTAACATTGAAAACGTCGGCAGCGGCGCTGGTCAGATAGGTGTTACCGGTTCCACGATCAGTTATGGCGGAGTCAACTTCGCTACCTTTGTCGGAGGAACAGGCACTGATCTCGTCGTCACTCTCAATGCGAGTGCCACGTTTGAGCAGGTAGAGGCGCTTGTTCGTGCGCTGCGTTACCGCAGCACTTCCACGACACCACCCTCAGGCAGCAGAACCTACACATTGACCATCTCAGACGGTGATAACACTGACACGAATGGTGACACCGCAGGGGGGCCAACATCCTTGGCCACCACAACATCAGCCAAGGGATCGCTAGTGATTGCCGAGGAATTCCTCAAGTTTGGTGCGCCTGGCGTTGATCCAAAACTAGGGCTCCTTGATGCCTCTATCATTCCCAATACCACCAGCACGCCAGTGCTTTACGAAGATGTCTGCGAAAACCGCTTTGATGTCAGACTCTCCACACGAAATCTTGCCGGCAATGGTTTCGTGACCATCGGTGGTGAAGCAGGCTGGCTGATCAATGGCAGTGATAACGGCGCGACAGGAACGGTCACCTTCCGCTTCTACGAACCCAATACCACCAACCTCAAGCCGCTGACCTTCATTTACTTCAGCATTGAAGACGCTGAACAGGGTGAGCAATTCTCTGATTTCTGCTACTGGGATGCTGGCGGAAATCAAATTTACCCATCTGTAACAGATCCCGATTTCTTCGAGTACAGCAACACGCCAATCACAGGTGCAGGTGTCGTGGAAAATGGAGCCCCGCTCGTGGGCAAGCTTCAAACTGGCAAATGGATACGTGTGGATCTGAGAGGCAAATTCGTCACAGGCATTCAATTCAGCTACAGGAAGCGCTTCAGTGCAGCAGGATCTGTGGTGATCACCCACCTTGGGGGAGATCCCGTGGGCAGCAGACCCAATGCGCTCGAATTTGCCGGCAGCTTTACGCCGATGATCATCAAGGCCAATGGCCAGGGCCTCGGCACTCTTCCTGATTACAGAGTTCAAACCACGAAGGATCCGGCAGTCACTGGAACCGTCTATCAAACTCCAGCGCCTGGAACCTCACTTGCTCTCGGCACTCATCGTATAGCACTCAATCTGGAGGCAACGGATGGTCAAACGGCCTATCTTGGTTTTGATGTCACGGTCATTCCTTCTCAAAACCCTGCACTCTCCTTGATCAGTCCGGCAACGACAGCCGTTAGTGCGAAGTCACCCTTCCGGATATCTGGCAGAATCATAGATTATGAGTCAGCTGGCATCAGTTGGGTAAAGGTGGCGCTCAACGGAGGTGCACCTGTGAATGCGACGGTCGGTGCTCCGAATGCTTCGGGCGTCTCTGAATGGAGCTTGGATGTGAGCCCCAACTCCGGCAGTAACACCGTGGTGGTGACCGCTGAGGATGCCAACGGTGTCTCTAGCAACACCGTGTCTCGCACCTTCACCTTCACCCGCCGTTATGTGCTTGAAGTCGCTCGGACGGCTCCCCCGGGCATTAGCCTGGGCACAGCCGGCACGGTGACGCTCTCAGCCCTGGGTTCAACGGCCCTGGCTCCCACCACCGCAGACGCCAACCCGCGCACCTCGGAAGTAACCCCTGCAACAGCGGTTCGACTCACCGCCGTGCCGAACGCCGGTTACATCTTGAGCCATTGGACCGGCACACCCGTGGGAGCAACCGTCAGTGGCACCGTCGTGACCTTCACCATGCCTTCTGCTGATGTATCTGGCATCACGGCACACTTCGTGTCACGCAATCCCTTCCTTGCTCCTGCTGGCCAAGGAAGCGTCTTCTACGGCCTGATCCGCCCTGACAACGCTGCAGACACGGCCAATGGCACGGTGGGGTTCCTGACCGGCACCCTCACCGGCACCACCGGATCCTTTAGCGGCAAAGCCCTCATTGGAGGAGTCACCCAGGCGTTTGTGGCGACCTTCTTTGGCAATGGAACCAGCTTGTTCTCGGTAGGAACCTCACGTCTGCCCAGCCTCACCTTCAGTGGCTACACCTTGACCTTGAGCTATGCCAGCGGTGCCATAGTGGCCGTCGTGGAAAAAGCTGGTATAACCAGCCGTTCAACGGCAAGGCGGTTGATCCACACCTCGACCAATAAGGTGCGCACGGCGCTGCTCAACGCGGCATCGACGATTGGCTCCTACAACGTGGCTCTGAGCGCGAAGGCACAAACGCCGAGCGTGGCTCTGAACACATATCCTCAGGGTGACGGTGTCGCGACGGCCACGCTGACCAACCTGGGTCTAGTCACCTTTGCAGGAACCCTGGCCGATGGCACGATCTACACGGCCAGTAGCGGTCTGGTGAGTGGCGATGAGTCGCCCGTGTTTGCTCAACTGCTGACACCGGGTTCGACAACCCTGCGAGGCAGCAGCTTTGGTGGCCTCTTGAGGTTCGATGAAACCGCAGCTGACAGCGATGTGAGCGCTACCGATCTGCTTTGGATCCGCGCTACTGTCACCGAGGTCGCTGGAACCACGGCTGCAGCTCGGGCAACACAGCTTTACACGGCGGGGTGGCCTTCAGGCATCACGGTCGATGCGGTGGGTGCTCTCTACAATAGGACCACGACAATAGAAAATTCCCTTGGTCTGACCACCGTGGTCGGCGGGAAAAATGCTGTTTTGGACTTCACGCAAGGCAAACTCAGCGCCCCGATCAGCCAAGATGGGATTCTTATTCTTGGCAACGTTATCACCAAAGTGCCTCTGACCAATCCTGCTTTCACGCTAGGTTTGGTAACGACGAATGGAATCTTCAGAGGCATCTTCGCGCCTAACTGGACAAGCGCTTCAACCCTGCGGCCTACCTTCCGAGGCATCATCCTGCAGAAAGGTGCCTCCAAAGGTGGCTATGGCTTCTTCATCAGCAACCGCACCTCCGATTCAGACCCAGAGTCCGGGCGC
>JBIKYV010000288.1:0-23355 GCA_044355075.1 Prosthecobacter sp. | reverse complement strand
GCGAACGAGGAAGAGGCAGCGCTGTCCGCAGCTAAGTCACAGCTATCTGAGCACGAGCGAGAAATCACCCGCCTGCAGAACTTAGTGAAGGATGGCGCGGCACCAGAAGCTAGGCTAGAAGAGCGTCGGACGTTGGCAGAAGTGGCCAAACAAAATATTCTGGAGGCGGAAGCCAGGCTAGCGGACCGTCAGATCACTGCTCCTTTTGATGGCTGGCTTGGGCTACGTCGAATCAGTGTCGGCGCGCTTGTCTCGCCAGGCACAGTGATTGTGTCGCTGGATAAGATCGACCGAGTGAAGATCGATTTCAGTGTGCCTGAGACTTACCTAGGGCTTGTGAAGCCAGGGGCTGTGTTGGAGGCACGCACGGAAGGCACCGATGAGCAGATCTTTGAAGGCAGATTAACTCAACTGGACACCCGCATTGATCCCGTGACTCGCGCCGTGGCTGCGCGTGCGTTGATCGCTAACGATAAAATGCTACTAAAACCCGGCATGTTAGTGATGGCCACGCTGCATGTGGAGCCGCGTCATTCCCTCTCTATCCCGGAGCGTTCGCTGGTGCCAATTGGTTCGAAGAGCTACGTGTTCACGGTTGCGGAAGGTAAGGCCAAGCGAGTGGAGATCGCGCTTGGCCGACGGAAACCCGGCTACATCGAAGTACTGAAAGGCCTGGAGGAAAAACAGTCCCTTGTCGCGGACGGCTTGGTGGGGCTGCAAGATGGCATGCTGGTGAGCATCGCGGGCGAGTTTGGTGGCCCGGTCAAAGCCTTTGATCCAGAATCGCTGCGTAGTGAAAACCGATCTTCATCGACGCCTTAAAAACACACTCTAGTTTCCCAATCAGCTACCTTTTTCATCTTCCTGCCATGATCTTCCCCAAGCTACTTCTTCCCTGCCTGACCTTTGGTTTTCTCGCATTCGCTAACGGCAAGGCTCACGGTGCTGATGACTACAAGTTGGGACCACTTTCTCAGGAAAATCCAGCCGTACCGAAGGGCAAAGTGACACAGATGCCGGTGCATGAATCCAAGATTTATCCGGGCACGAAGCGCGACTGGTGGATCTATGTTCCCGCCCAATACAGCGCCGAAAAACCTGCCAATCTGATGATCTTTCAAGACGGGCATGACTACGTGGGTCTGAAAGGTGCCTGGCGTGTACCGACCGTTTTTGACAACCTGATCGCAGGCGGTGAGATGAAGCCGACCATCGCGGTCTTCATCACACCAGGTCACATTGGGGATAGCAAGCCACCCAGCCCGTGGAAAAACAACAACCGTGGCAAAGAATACAACACCCTGGGGGACAGCTATGCGCGCTTCTTGCTGACGGAAATCCTGCCACTGGTGGAAAAAGACTACAAGCTCACCAGCGATCCAGAAGGCTGGGCCATCGGTGGCGCTAGCAGCGGTGCCATCTGCGCGTTCACCGTAGCCTGGGAGCGACCCGACAAGTTCCGCAAGGTCTTTTCCACCATCGGCAGCTATGTCGATTTGGCAGGCGGACATGTGTATCCGAGCCTGATCCGCCTCAACGAGCACAAGCCGCTGCGCATCTACCTTCAGGATGGCAGCAGCGATCTGGACAACCCGTATGGCAACTGGCCCATCGCCAATCGCCAGATGGCAGCCGCGCTAGCATTCATGAAGTACGATTATACCTTTGTTTTCGGAGATGGAGCGCATAACTCCAAACATGGGTCGAGTGTCTTCCCTGAAGCCATGAAGTGGCTCTGGCGCTGAGGTATCCGCTGCATGTTAAAGATGAAGCAAGAGCAGCTTTCGACAGGTAACTTTGCCATAACGACAGCAGCTTGATGCGTGGCTTGTCTGCACCAGACTGATGAAACCGCATTGCACGCCAAGCTGAACGCAGGAGGATCGATCACCCTGAGCAATCTAGCTTTCTTGTACGGGCACGGCGTGGCTCACCGAATGCCGTTGGCTTCGGCTTGCTGGGCAAAAATCAAACCTTGCTGCTGACAGGATTTTCACGAAACCTTTTCAAGATCACACAAAACGCTTGCGGCCTCGAAGGGACCCGTTACCATGGCGGCCCGTTTCCCAACGGGACGACGTTCCTGAGTAGCTCAGCGGTAGAGCGGGTGGCTGTTAACCACTAGGTCGTAGGTTCGAACCCTACCTCAGGAGCCACAAATGGCAGAGTAGCTCAGGGGTAGAGCAGAGGACTCATAAGCCTTTGGTCGGGAGTTCAAATCTCCCCTCTGCCACCAAAGTGTCACGATACACTTCGGTGGATGAAACGATCGCTTCATGGAAGCCAAATACCTGGGAGCCCTAGCGATGCCCCCCTTTCCCACGATTCATCACATCATGGAATCAATCCGCCTCAGCTTCATAGAGTGAGGCGATGCCCAGGGAAAGTCGATGCGTGGTGATACGGCGATAGCCACATTCCTGCATCAGAGCTTCCATTTGCTTGCCAGAAGGAAAGCGCTCGATGGAACTGCACAAGTATTCATAGGCCGCCCGCTCGCTGGTGATCCATCCTGCGATTCGGGGCATGATACGCTTCAAATAAAAGAGATACGCAGGCCGGATCAGCGGGAGGGTAGGCAGGGAAAAATCCAACACAAAGAGACGGCCATTTGGCTTGAGAACACGGCGCATTTCCTTCAGGGCCGCAGGCCAGGAGGCCATGTTCCGCAGGCCAAAAGCCACCGTCAGCACATCAAAACTGCCATCTTGGAAAGGCAAATTCATGCCATCGGCGGCGATCAACGCCTCCAGCTTACGACGTTGTGCCTCACGCATCATCGGCACTGAGAAATCTGCGCCAAGCACTTGAGCCTCAGGGCAGGCCTGCTGCAATACTTCGGCCAAGTCGCCACTGCCGGTGGCCAAGTCCAGGATCTTCAACGGGCGACAGGCTGCGACCAGACGAGCGGTTTTTTTCCGCCATAGCACATCAATGCCGAGACTGAGGACATGATTGGCCAAGACGTAACGTCTGGCGATCCCTGCGAAGGCTTGTCTGACGAATCCGGGATCTTGCATAGGCAAAAGCATCCCCGTCTCAGAGATGGTGCGCTTGAGAGGACTCGAACCTCCACGATGTTACTCACTAGAACCTGAATCTAGCGCGTCTACCAATTCCGCCACAAGCGCACGGATTTTGAACGGGCCGCGACAGTGGGCTGGCTCCGGGACTTCTCAACTGAAAAGTTCAAATACTTACGCGCTCATGAACTTCAGACGCTAGGATGAATCCAGAGTTGCACAAGGGCCGGGTCGTGATGAAGTCGGAGCACGCTTTCACCAATGGACTGGGCTTACCCGAAACTGCTTCTGCTCGCCCTGCCAGCCTTTGCGCTGCTCTTCTGGGCGGAGTCCAGCTCTGCCCATCCCATGCATGGCTGGCGCAAGCGGCTCTTGCTCATCACCAGAGCCTGTGGCGTGCTGCTGGCACTATTGGCTCTGGCTGGACCTGCACGAGTGACGCACACGGGAGAAAAAGCACTGGGCATCATCGTGGATGCCAGCCAAAGCATGGGGCAAGAGGGGTTGAACAAAGCGCTGGATCTCGCGGAGGAAGCCCGAGCCCAGGCTGGAGCAGGCGTCCAGAGTTTCGTCGTGCAATTGGGTCGCCAGCCCGAGCTAATGCCGGAGGCCGAACGGGCACAGCTCACGCAGCTCACCGAACGCTGGCAGCAGCAAAATGGTGCCGATAGCCACTATGAGGCAGCGGTAGACTATGCGGCTGCCCTTTTCCCAGCCGGCACGAGCCGGGACTTGATCCTCATCGGCGATGGTCATGAGACGCGTGGCAATCTGCTGGAAGCAGCCCGCGCGGCAGCCGTCGCAGGAGTGCGGCTACACGCGCTGCCGGTCGCGGGCCCATTGCGCCCCGATGCACGGGTGACCCAGCTCGCGCCGAACCGTGCGCGCTTGAATGAAGGAGCCACCTTGAAGCTGACGGCTCAGATCGAATCCACCCTGTCAGCGAAGGCCACGCTGAGGCTGTATGAAAATGGCGTGCAGGTGGAGCAGCGCACACTGGCCTTAAAGCCTGGAGAGCCCATGACGGAGATCTTCACCCGCACGCCAGCAGAGCGAAACATCTACCGCTACCGCGCCGTGCTAGAGGGCGTGCCAGGAGACAGCCTACCTGCGAACAACAGTGCCCTAGCGCTGGTGGACGTACGGGGCAGGCTTCGGCTACTCTACTTGGAGGGCGAGACCGGGGAGGGTCAATACCTGATGCAGGCTATGGAAAAGGAAGGCGTGCAGATGGACCTGCGCCAGCCTGGGAATATTCCCAGCAGTCTGGAAGCGCTAGCAGGTTACGATGGCATCGTGATTAGCGACATTCCCGCGCATCAGCTAGGAGAGCCGGCCATGAATGCCATCCGTGAGTATGTGGACAAGCTAGGCGGTGGCCTCGTCATGCTAGGGGGACCGCAGAGCTTTGGTGTAGGCGGCTACTACCGCACGCCGATTGAGGATATCCTCCCTGTGCGCCTGAAAGCCCCAGACGAGGAGGAAAAACAAAGCGCTGCCGTAGCACTCGTCATCGACCGCTCCGGCTCCATGGCTGGGGAAAAGCTGGAGATGGCCAAAAGCGCCTCCATTGCCACGGCCGAGGTGCTTGGCCGGAATGACTTCCTGGGCGTCTTCGCCTTTGATAGCGAGGCGCACGTCGTCGCTCCGATGACGCGACTGACCTCCAGCGCATCCGTAGCAGGTCAGATTGCTGCCCTAGCCTCGGGCGGCGGCACGAATCTCCAGCCGGCTTTTGAGGAAGCTAAGCAGGCCCTGCAGCGGGTGAAAGCAAAGGTGAAGCACATGATCATCCTGACCGATGGCCAGACCTCAGGCAGTGGCTACGAAGCTCTCGCCTCACAATGCCGAGCCGATGGCACAACGATCTCCACCGTGGCGATCGGCGAAGGATCCCACGTGGCGTTGCTCCAGTCCATCGCTAGCGCGGGTGGTGGCCAGTCCTACAGCACGCTCGATGCAGCCGGGATCACTCGCATTTTCACCCAGGACACCCTCATGCATACGGGGCGCATGATTCGGGAGGAACCTTTCCAGCCCATCCTGGCGGAAAAGCACCCCATGCTTGCTGGCTTTGATACCTGGGACTCACCCGCTCTGCTCGGTTACGTCAAAACCCTGCGGAAAACTAGCGCACAGGTGCCACTGGTCACCGATTTGGGGGATCCTCTACTGGCCCACTGGCGCTACGGGCTGGGCAAAGTCACCGCCTTCACCAGCGACGCGAAGAGCCGCTGGGGCTCTCTATGGCTGGCCCGCTGGCCGGGATTTAGCCGCTTTTGGTCCCAAGTCCTGCGGGAAACCGCCCGCCCGCCACAGGGTCGGCACATGGACGTTGCTGTGGTCATGCAAGGTGCTGATGCCCTACTGAGCGTGGACCTACAAGAAGATGCTGGCACACGGGCAAACGATGCCCGGGTGGACGCTGAGGTCTTTCACGTGGCTGCGGATGCTCTCGGTGCGCCCCTCGTGCCTCTGCAAAAGCTTACACTAGATCAAACGGGTCCAGGCCTCTACGAAGGCAGCTTTTCCCCCGAGAAGCCAGGCGTCTATCTGGTGCGTGCCCAAAGCGGAGCCGAAATGGTTTCTGCGGGTCTCGTCCACCAACCCAGTGCGGAAGCCAGCCTAGGCACCCTACGCGAGCCCCTGCTGGCAGAGGCCGCCCGCATCACGGGGGGAAATTTGCTAAAAGGCCCTGCCCTGCCAGAGCTTGGCAGCAACCAAGCCACACAACACATCGAACTCTGGCCACCGATGATCGTGGCACTGCTGCTGCTCTTCCTCGTGGATGTTGGTATCCGCCGCTGGGAACACGTACAAGCCCTGTGGCAAAGGCTGCGACAGGTCATCCAGCGATACTGGCCTGGACGCACCTGAACAGTGATAGCTCACACACGCTCCAACTTCAGCGGATAGGTGCCTCCCGAGGCGAACTGCGCCACATACAAACTGCCGTCTGGATCAACAACAAGATCATGTGGATGCTGAAAGATCTCTTCCTGATGGCGCATCTTTTGCAGCTGCCCCTTGTCATCGTAGATCGGTGGCGTCCCACCTACATTGGCGAGCACACGCAGGTTTGCATCCAGCACCGAGATAAACCCACGCGAGTTCCGATCGGTGGGCCAATGGTCTGCCAAATGCGCGACAAAGTAGTGGCCGCCACACTGGCGGATTTGTCGTGGATTGCCCCCCGGTAACTCCGTGCGGCCAAGAGATTTCCCATCCAGCGATAATCGCAGCAAGTGCTGCTGGTCACTCATCGCGATCAGCAAACTGGGCGACTGCCCAGCGACCCCATCCATCATCCCACCATGCGGTCCCCAGTGGGCGATGCCGCCCTCCAACCCGCCCAAGATGCCCGCGTATCGCCCCTGCGCATCGTAGTGGGTGATATAGTCACGCCCATAACCATCGAGCACGAAAAAAGAACCGTCCTCATGATGTAGCGTCCAGGAGGGCTTGTACTGTCCCTCCGATTCATACTTTCCACTCATCTCCGGCCACCGCCACTCCTCCAAAATTTCCCCATCCAGCGTCGCCTTCACCACACGATGCGTTTGCAGGCAGGTCAAAAAGAGAACGTCTCGGGTGGCCTCACGCACCAGGGACAAACCATGCGCTCCGGGAAACTGCGTGCCCCACTTATGCACCAGCTTGCCACGCGAATCATAGATGATGATGTGATTTGCCACATGGTCAGTCAGCAGGATGACATGACCTTCGCGATCACAAACCAGACCGTGGCCATTCTTCACCGGCGTCTTTTCGTCCAGCATACCCCAGCCTGGCACCACTCGGTAACGGAAATCACCCTGTCCCAAAAGGGGCGTACTCTGTGCCCGAATCCACGGACTGGCAGTAAGCCCAAGCGTGCCAACTGAGGTTTTGAGAAAATGACGGCGAGAGGGAAAATGCATCCCATCATGGTGACAGCAGACACCAGCGACAGCAAGCCACGGATGATCACAGCGCCTTCAACGAGCGGCACTTGCTTACCCTAGGATCTTAGCCTTGTTTGCCCTGTTTTCCGAAGCACATGACCTATTTCCTCACCTTCCTGGCCGGCTTCATCGTCGGTCTGGCGACATGGCTGATCTGGCTAGGTCTGCGCTTTGCGGCAGATCTGAAAGCCGCTCGCGAGGCGGTGGCGCATTACCACGACGGCGGCAGCCATCCCTGCGATCTCGCCGCCAATCAAGTCGTCGAGAACTGCAAAAATCGGCTGCGCTGGCAAAAGACCCTGAACCCGGAATGGCTTCCCCCGCTGGTAGAGGAGGTGCCACGGCTGGTGCGGGAAATCGCAGCCGTGTATTTCCCAAACCATCCCGACCCCTTGCTCGCACCAGGCCTGGGTCAATTTTCTCGGGCCGTGCATCTGGCCGCCCTGGATGTGGCGGATTTTCTCCAGACCCGTAGTATCGGCCGGCTGGTGGATGTAAGCGCCAGCACCGCCCTGAAGACTTGGGAAATGACACACAAATTCGCCAGCCATGAAACCGTGCAATCCATGGGCAAATGGTACAAGCGCCTACTGCCTGTGTGGCAGGTGCTGAAGATCAAATCTCCCGTCACCTGGGCAGGTGTCGCCGTCTCCAATGTCGCCGCACGCACCTTGCAGCCAGCCATCATCGACATCATCGCACGGCGTGCCATCGACCTCTATGGTGGACATCTACACCGATCCCCCAGCACACACACGCTGACCGCACCTACCACTGAACCGATGCAGCCTGTGGATTGACACCAACGCCACGCCATGCCACAGAGCGCGCCTTTGCCACAGGAATGAAATACCTCACGGTCATCCGTCATGCCAAATCCAGCTGGGATCAGCCCGGCCTGGCTGACCATGACCGCGCCCTGAACGAGCGAGGACGAAAGGCTGCTCCCGCCGTGGCCACATTCCTGCACCGCACCTACTTCGGTGGCATCACCGGGCCACCGCTGCTCCCCTTGCCGGATCGCTTCGTCACCAGCACAGCCATGCGCGCCCTGACCACTGCCCAAATCGTGCGCGAAGTCATCGGCATGCCGATCGAACATCTTTGCCTCGACTCCAGACTCTACCTTGCAGAGTCAGACCGCGTTTTAAATGTAGTCCGCGATCTAGATGAAAGCTGGCAGCATGTCATGATCTTCGGCCACAATCCCGGGTTACATGAATTCGCAGAGCGCCTGCTCGCCCGTGCCCACATTTCGAAAATGCCCACCTGCAGCACCGTGATCATGGCGCTACCCGTGGAATACTGGGGGCTAGCGGAATGGGGCACCGCGCAACTCATCGGCCACATCACTCCGCGTACGCTGGAGCGGCGATTCCCCGAGCTTTATCACGGTATCTCCAGGCAAGACGGCGAGGACTAAGCCCTCTGTCCGAGCCGAGGATAAAGCTGGTCCAATGCCTTTTGAATCCGTTCGCGCTGTCGCAGTCGAGACAACCATTCAGGCGGGATACCCTCCATGCCATGCAGCGCCCCCATCCATGCCCCGATCATGGAGGCACGGCCTGCACTATCTCCACCCGCTCGGATGGTTGCCAAGATTGGCGTTGCAAAATCATCATGATGTCGGCAAGCCGCGTGTAGAGCAGCAGGCATGCTTTGAGGCAAAGAACAGCCCTGGCCTAGCCCTCCCGTCGCAGCGACCACGTCAAGGTGACGATGCGTGTAAGCAACCTCAAAGTAGTCTGAAGCTTCGCAGTTCACATGGACAGACTTGCGGGCAGATTCAAAAGCTTCTGGGAAAGTTCGCCCCTGCCATAACTCACACAGTAGGATGGCATGCGATGCCGCACAGCTTAGAGCCGTTGCATGATTTTGCGTCACACGAGTGAGAGCACGCACTGCATCCAGCATCTCCTCCACAGGCTTTTGTGCATAAGACACAACCAGTGGCGAAAGTCGGCTCACTGAGCTCATCTGATCGTCCTCTGAGCCATTCTGAAAATCGTCAGGCTTTTCTGCCAAACGCGCGATCATGCTACGAGTAGCCTTATCCCGATAGCTTTGACAAACCGGACTGCCGAACAAACTCAGCAATCGCCCCGCGAAGTCAGCTTCGCGGAAGCCACCTCCGCAGGCCGCTAGAGATTCGAGCAACAGCAAAGCCGCATCCCCGTAATGTGTCTGATCTCCAGCTTCTTTGCCAGCGTGGTAGTGCCCTGCCACTGGTTTTTCAAAACCATGAATCCCATCATGGTAGCGATTGGCCATTTCCTTCAGGTCATAAATCCAGTGCGCACCAAGAGCGGCTGCATCCCCAAGGAATTGGCCCCAAACGGCTGCATGAAGTCTGGATGGCAAAGTAGGCATGACGGAAGAGATAAAACGCTTTTTTCCATCCTGGGTCAGATGGAATCCAAAACCAATACGTCCGGAAACGAAGGCATCCAGATTACGCCCTTCCTCACCTTTCGGTCACTGTCATCACACATAGAAAAACACCACCTGTGGCCAGGTGGTGTTTTCTAAACATTGCGCGATGGCGGCGCCGCCAAGATTAACTATGACGTCTGCGGCGCAGGAAGAGTGCCATGAGGCCCAGCATCATCAGCAAGACACGTCCAGGCTCAGGCACAACCACTAGCGTTCCGTAATTGAGGAACAACGAGGTATCCCAGAACTGGCCAGGTGCCAAGCTAGGCAGAACGAGGTCAAAGCCAAGCTCACCACCCGTGCGGAGACGTGGGCCCGTAGAGAAAGAAGTCGTATTCACCAAGCTACCCCAGTCCAAAAGGTTGAACAGATCGCCACCTGCGGGTGCGTAGCCATTGGTGTAATTTACTTCAATGCGACCACCGCTCGTGATGGTGAAGGCACCACCGACATTGACGTAGTCGTGATTGCTCAGAGCTCCAGAGCTTCCGTTCAGCGTCGTCGCAAAGCTGGTCGGCAGATCATCAATCGAAGCGCCTAAATCACTATCCGAGTAACCGAGGGTGTAGAGGCTGTTCGTAGCACCGCCAATCTGCAAGGATAGACGTGTGGTAGCTGTCGAGGCCACGGGTCCCATGAGGGTCAGATTGCTGCTCGTGAAAACGTGACCGATTTGATTGCCAGCAGTCTGGATAGAGGCGCTGCTATTGCCACCAGGAGCCAGCGATCCAATCTGAGAAACCGCACCCACATTGTGACCGATGGTAAGAGCTCCCTCGATGCGTGCCGCTTCAGTAGCAGTCGCGTAGGTCGCACCCGCCGTCACCACTCCACCGCCGCTAACTCTGCCATCGAAGGTGTAGCCTGATTTAGCGGTTACATCAAACTTAGCTCCAGCTCGGATATTCAGCCAAGCACTGTCATTGATGGTTGCATTCGCAGCCAGCGCCAGAGTGCCTGCATCGATCGTGGTCGCACCGAAGTAGGTGTTAGCGTTGCGCAGAGTCAGTGTTGCTGTGCCGGTCTTCGTCAGAGCCACGTTGTGCTGAATGACGCCGGAGTAGCCAAAGTCAGCAGTCACTCCATTGCCCACCGTCAGAGTATTCACCGAAGTAGCTGCATTGGTGATGAAGCCGCTTGTGCTATTAACCGTGTTCACTGAAACAGGATTGGTCAAGCGACCGACGGTCTGATTCTGGCCGTTGAGGTCGAGAACACCATTGGCAGTCGAGGAGAGGCTAGTCGTAGTTGGCAGAGCATTGTCTTTGCCTAGTAGCACACGACCACCTTCAATGCGGGTTTCTCCTTCGTAGGTGTTGTTACCGGACAAGATGACCGTGTCATAACCGACCTTGGTCAGACCACCGACACCACTGATCACGCCCTGAACTTCCAAAATAGCACCAGAGGCGGTGTATTCCGTCATCGAAATGTTGTCCATGACCTGCTTGCCATTGTCGAGACCGTTGGCACCGAGGTAATACTGCGTTCCGATGAAAGAATTCGAGTTCAAGGTGAACGACACGTTTGGATTCAGGATACGCATCACACCACCACCGTTACGGGCATCATTGATATCGTCGTTACGTAGGAAGGCCTCGATACCACCCCCATTGAGGGTGATGCTCGCGCTCGTGCTAGGTTGGTTAGCAGCCACCTGAAGGGTTGCTTTGCCGAGATCGACATTGCCAGAACGGGCATTGTTGACACTCCAACGTTCAATCGAACCTTCGTTGTAGGTGACGCTAGAGTTCGTGGCGGAGAAGTTCGCCACGCCAACGTCAAGCACACCATAACGATTCACAATCAGAGCACCGTTGCCGAGCGATCCATTGTTTGTCACATGAACTGCACCTTGGTCGATCACCATGGTTCCTGAGAAGGTGGCTGAGCTATCTCCACGCACATAGAGAGTGCCATCACCCCACTTCGTGAGACGCTCTGTTCCGATCAGAGAAGCAACGGAGAAGCCAGAGCTGAGGCCGTTGGTCAGATAAGCATTATTTCCGCTGTAGGCTGCAAACGGGCTTCCTGTAGCGGTGGTATCCACATTGAGAATAGCATTATTTGTCACCGTTAGTGAGCCGGCTGCCAAAATGGAGCGACTGCGGTTATTAAAGATACGCAGTTGTGCATCCACAGTTCCATTCGCAGGACCCGCATTGACACCACCGCTCTGCTGAATTTCGACATCAGCAATGGTGTGAACTCGGTCATCGGCGCCTGGATCCCAGTCAATCGTGGCATTGTCCACCGCGATGATGCGTCCAGAAGTGTAAGTGTAATTGAGCAAGGTATCCCCTGGCTGAGCACGCAAGTTCAACTGAGCGGAAGTCGCCTGGGCACCATTCAGCACGATCGTATTGTTCGGATCAGCATTACCGGCCGAACCAAACTGGCTGAATTGGATAGAGCCTTCATTGACCACCCATCCACTGCTGTAGCCATTGCCAGCACCGCGAGCAGCGTCACTCTGATCATTGGCGATGACCAAAGAACCACCAATACCAAATTTGGTCACGCCTCCAGCCGTCAGGTTGCCGTTCACGGTGATGTTGCCTCCGCCGGTGTAGAAGATAGCCTCGCCGGTGCCGCCAGAGCCGAACCTGAGATTCGGGTTGATGACAAAGGCACCCGTGCTGATCACACCGCCCATGTCAGAACCACTGCCAATGAAATTCAGCGTCCCGTAGTTGTTAGCGCCAGTAGGACTGTTCAGCGTGAATGCTCCACCGCGAAGCGCGTAGATGCTGGTATCAAAGCTAGTCATGTCGGTGTTAGCTGTGATATTCACGACTTCGTTGCCAAGCCCAGCTCCCGTTGGCATTGCCACCATGTCGACATCTGCAACACGGGTGATACCATTCGCACCATTTTTCACGAAGCGTGCTCCCTGGCTCTCAACATAATAACCGGGTAGCATACCCGTAACCGCCGAGATGGAGGAAGGAGTGATGGCGGATGTAGAGCGGAACTGGGTCTGTGCGGCACCTGCGGTGGCCGCAACACCAAAAGTAGCGCTATCCGAAACCGTGAACACCAAAGTCCCGCGTCCGGAACCTGCGCCAGGGCTAACCGGCGCACGTGAGACAGAGGCTGCCGTCAGGAAAGCATCACCCGTGCCTTCTTGAGTCAGGTAGATGCGGGAACCGCGATCAAAGGCGATAGCGCCCACAGTCTCAGCGTTGTTGTCGGCATTAGCAACGGCTTCGATCGTGATCGCAGAGCCATCTAAGTTGAGAGGTACACCATCACCCCAACGGTTAGCATTGGCACCCGTGGCTGCTGTATCTTGGAAAGTCAAGTTACTGCCAGGATGGAGGCGGATGTTGTTGTAGAAGTGGTTGGTCGTGCTGCCATTCTGGAAGATGCTCGTGTTGCTATCGAAACGTAGCCCGCCATACACGTCGACCAACGAATCCGCATTCGCACCCAGAGGTCCTGCGGTATTACCCGTTGTCATTGCAGTGCTCAAGCGCAGAGTAAGTCCACGAGAGATCACCGTCTGCCCGGTGTAGGTGTTCTGATCTTGGAAGAGCACAAAACCCGTGTTGTAGTTGGTCAGGCCGAGAGTAGCGAGCGAGCCAATTTGCACATCCGTAGCTCCACCCACATCATTCAGACCAGCCCCAGCGGCGGTCAGGTTGATGAGCGTAGTTCGTGCGGTGCCGTCACCACCACCGAGGCGGTAAACACGATTGGTGCTGGTGCCGCCGACTACGCTGTTGGAAAGATTCGCAAGACCAGGCACCAAAGCGGAGCCTGTGGCTGCACCCGTGTAGGTGCGGTCACCTGATATCGAGCCCAAGAACATACGACCATTGCCGATGGTGGACATATCGAGGTTGGAGGCAGCAGGCGTTGCTTCCATCGCCAAAATCGCAACCTGATTCGAGTTCGATGCGCCCGAGGAAATCATCGAAGTGAGATCACCCTGGGTAAATGCTGCCGACGCACGGAACACGGCTGGTGAGTAAGGAGTGCCAGTCAGAACAACACGCTGGCCGCTTGCGCTGTTGACGTTGGTGGTGGCACGAACTTGGATCGCAGCACCAGGATTCACAAAGATATTGCCAACGCCAAGCGTGGCCGTGTTGTTACCAACCGAGCGGTTGCCAAAGGCAAGTAAGCCAGCATTGATGTAGGTAGGGCCAGTAAGATTGTTGTTGGTCGAGTGCACCCAAAGAGTGCCTGTATTGATCTTATTGATCAGTACCCGGCCGCCGTCCGTCGTGACCGAATTAGCCGTACCATTGGCTCCAGCACCACCGCCGATGACGAATTCAGCTGAATTGTTGAAGAAGGCGTTACCCAACAGGGTCGTCGTGCCTCCGATAGCAAAGCCATAACCGTTACCGCTGGTCAAAGAAAGGATCTCAGAACCGATGCTCATGTTGTTGAAGGTGAGCATCTTGTTACTACCAGAGTTGTTGTTGACGGCGAACAAACCGCTGGTCGCACCGCTGTCTGCGACAGTGTAAGTAAAGGTATTGCCAGAGACACCGGTGATGGTGACGTTGCCTGTTGCAAGACCCGCGCTGACGTTAACCGATTGCGCATTGACGAATCCATGCCCGCCAGGAAGCGTGGCCGTGACCACGGTGCCTGTGCGTGACCAGGTTCCCGTGTAGCTGCTGCGATCTGCGTTGATGGTGGTGGAGCCTTTGACGATGAGGTTAGAGCCAGCTCCGGTGCCGCCGGTGTAACGAACAAACTCGAGATCACCGTCAGCAGCACCCGTGGCAGCGCCGTCGAGTCGCAGATCGAGGGTGCCCTGCATGAGGGTGATGTCACCGTTACCCAAACCGCCGCCGACAAGATTGGCACTGGCATTCGCAGCCACGTTGGTGGAGCGAGCCATGACACGCAAGGTGCCACCCTGAAGAACTGTGCCACCAGTGTAGCTGTTCAGTGCATTGATGTGGCTAATATCAAGCGTGCGGGTCTTGCTATCAGAGGGGCCTTTGATCAGGCTGGCTCCCGCCGCAGATTCGTTGATCAACCCACGCAGGAAGACCGTGGAAGCTCCGGTATTACCATAGGAGGCATCTTCGACAGCGAAGGAGGAACGCCCACGTAGGGTGGTCGCACCATCCACGGCGAGGTTGAAGATGTTTCGCAAATCAAGACGAAGCAACTGACCGACATCACCATTGTTCTGACCAAAGGCAATACCGCCTCCCATGATGATTGTTTTGCTTTGAGAGCCAGTACCAGTGCCGGCAGAGCGATCGACGTTGACAATAGCTAATGGGTTGAAGTCAGAGATAACAATGCCCTTGTTAAAGGTCACTGCGGCTCCCGTGAAGTTCGTGCCCGTACCATCCTGACCCGCACGCAGGTTGAGTGTGGAACCAGCGCCTTCAAACACAATGTTGCCGCCATTACCCCCAATGGTGGTCACAACAATTGGGGTCGAGACATCACCGGTATTTCGGTAATTCAACTCCACCGCACCCTGCTGGAGACGGATGTCACCGCTAAAGCCTGCGTTGTTTCCAAGGAACTGAAGTGTACCACCGCCAAACTTGGTGATGCCACTAGCGCGGATCTGACCTGCTGTGTTTGGGTTCGCAAATTCACCGATGGCCGTAGTGCCATTGTTGAAGATGAGCAACTCGTTGGTGCCTGTGGCTCCAGCCCAAAGGCCCGAACGAATCGTACGGGTGCTGTTGGAAAGAAGTCCACCGCTACCAAGAATGATGCGGTTGGTCGTAGCCGTATCTGCCGCTGCGGTTTGCAGCGTGACATCTTGATCGAGGCGCAACGCATACGCATTGATGTCAAAGCCTGTGCCCATTACAGTGGCAGCCGTGCTGAATAAAACGCGCTCGTTCGCGAAATTGAGCGTCGCTGCGCTAGTACCACCTGCATGCACACGATCAAAGCCAGCAATCGTGTAACCTATATCTGCGTTGTAGGTCACGAACTGAACATCATTGTTGTTGATGACCCAAGGAGCCACCATGCCGTTGGTGACTGTAGGAGCAGTTCCGGTGATGATGATGCGCTCATCAGAACCGAGCTGGCTACCGGTCGTGTTTAACTGCAGAGTGCCGAAGCCACTGCGGGTGATGGAAGGCGTGCGCAGCTCAGTGCCACGACCCGCCACTCCACGCACCACATCAAGACGGTTGGCACCCGTGACAACATTGATAGCGCCGACTGTCTCCACGACTTCTACAGCAGCATTACCTTGAAGACGGACGATGTTATCGGTGAGGTTGAAACCCACGCTATCCTGCCAGCGTCCCTGAGTCGCTGTGGTAGGCAACACTCCAGCAGCGGTATTATCAAAGCGGATAGTCGCACCAGGACGAAGCGTCACTGGAATGTTGTTACCAGTCGTAGGGTTGATGAAGGTACCAGCTTCACCGGCGACATTCACCGTGCCGTAAGCTTCGATGCCAGAGGTCGTCAGCGTGCCACGGAAGTCGAGGGTGCTACCGCGGTTCACCAAGGTGCTTCCGGTGTAGTTTTGATTTTGCATCAAGACAACCGTACCAGCCGCCCCGTTCCAGGAAGTTGAGTTTTGAACCGTCATCGGAGCACCGACTGTCAGTCGAGATGGCGCAGCTGGATTGATATCAGTTAGAACATTGGCGTTGCCGTTCGTGCCGAAGAACAAGGTGTTACCACCAGCTCCAAGGCGGTAAGTGTCATCCAAACCTGGCACCAAGCTTGCAGCCTCATAAGAGCCGTTGGCACCGATACCATTGGTCATGGAGCCCAAGAACCACATGCCATCTCCCAGGCGGCGTAGGTCCAAAGGTTGGGTATAAAGGCTTCCGAGTGCGAGAACGCCTGACGAAGGATTGCGTGCGCTGAGGAAGTAATCTGTCGCACCGTCTTGGATGCCACCCAGTCCATTGGAGCGAAGGCGGATTTGATCCAAGCTCAGATCCGAGCCCAAGCTAAGGGTACCAGCCCAGCTGAGGCTACCACTGACGTGGAAATTTTGCCCAGCCTGAAGGTTCCCTGCACTGTTGATCTGGAAGGAAGCAAGGGAGCCGATCCAGACATGACCTTTGCCGAGCTTAGCGGTATCGCTCAGCGTGACTTGGTTACCCATGACACTGCCGAGATAGTTACGGCCACCACCGGTGAAGAAAGTACCGCCATCATAGCCACCAGCCACGCTATTGTCTGCATTGATGTAGAGAGTACCACCATTGGCGCGACGATTGAGGGTGCCATTGCCAGAGATGAGTCCGTTGAGAACGAGTCCCTGACCACCGTCCACCTGAAGGTTCAGGTCACGGAGGAAGTTGGTCGTACCATTGACTCTCATGGAGTCGTTGTTGCCCAAAACAAAGTAGGCAGCAGCAGAACCCAGAGCTCCCCCGACTTCGAGGTTATTGATCTGCACAGTCTTAAAGCTGTTGTTAGCAATCACACGATCAGCCTGAACGCGTGTGCCGCCAGAGGAGACAAACTGGTTGCTATTGACTGGCAACATGGAGCCAAGGCGGAGATTGGTGTTGGCGTAGGTCGTGACCAGCTCGGCGTTGTTTGTGCCGTCGCCATCCGTGAGAAGACGCAGACCACGTGCATCTCCGGTCGTTCCTGGATTGATCTCGACGGTAGGATTCGTGCCCAGAGGGTTCGAATCTCCTGTAGCCGTGCGGAGTTCAATCATACCGCCTGAAACCACCCAGAGACCGACATTGTTCTGGCCGGAACCACCCGCTCCATTGGTCAGGACTAGATCATTCGCCCCTGTTTTAGTGATCGTATTGCCCGCAGCATCCAATTTGCCTGCCAAGAAAAGACGTCCACCAGCCGTGCGAACGACGGTATTGGCTTGAGTAAAGGTGCTGGTTCCGTTCACTTGGATAATGCCATCGGCGAAAGTCACAATCGGCGCATTAACCGTGAGGTTGTTCAAGCCAGCATTCTGAGTGACCGCATTGATGAAGGAGGTGGTGTTCGCTGGCATAGTCACGCCATTGGATACGGAGGTAGCGGAGACGGTGATATCGAGTCCGTTGACGCCACCCCAGCGGAGGAATTCGAAACCATTGATCACTTCGGAGATGTTTTGAGCACCGTTAAGAAGGGTCGCAGCATTCAAGCGAATGCCACCACCCTCAAGGGTAACACCACCCGTTCCCAAGGCTGTCACCGTCGTTGCTTCCAATCGGCCAAGAACTGCCGTAGATCCAGTGGCGTTGGTTACGCGACCAGCCTGAACCGTCGTACCACCGGTGTAGGTATTGTGACCACTGAGGGTCAGAATACCGTTTTGCATCTTGGTTAGGCCTACGGTACCTGCACCATTGGAAATAGAGCCGCTGAAGGTCGTATCAACACCAACGCCATTCTTAACAGTGAGGTTGACTGAACCAGCCACGCTGCTGGTGATGGTGCCGTTGCCGCTGATGCCGCCGTTGAAGAGGCTCAGACCATTCATGTCAAAAATACCACCTTCGTTCACATTAAGCGCGTAGTGACCGACGAAATTACCGATCGAGCTGCCACGACGGTCGTTTTGGAAAGAAGCATCAGCGTTCGCGAAGCGGAACGTGCCATCCTGCACACTGAGGACAGGAAGTCGTGCTGCATTGCTGTTCAGCGTATTGGCAAGGCCAGAAACCTCAAGCAGACCTGGGCCAGTCTTGGTGAAGTCACGAGCGGTGATGTTACCAGAGATCGCTGAGGTGCCAGTCTGGGCTTCACGAACATAGACGATGGCCTCGGTTAGGTTGGCCCCAGGACCTGTGCCGAACAAGGTGTTGGCACTGAGAGTGCTGGCAGTATTGCCATTGATGATCAGACCACCACGAGCAATCCGGAGGAGAGATGAGCCATCCGTCGGGGTGATGTTCGCCGAGGTGCGAACGGCCTGGATGTCAATGTTACCAGCTCCAACGGTGTCAGCAGCCGTGATGTCTGCCACATTGATGGCAGCCGATGTGCCAAGCGTTGCCACGGTGCCGACGTTGTGCTCACGAACACCAGTCGTGGCATCATAACGAGCGAAGTTGGCATCCGAGCCTGGAGCTTGCAGGCGAATGAAGATAGAGGGCGAGGTCAGAATATCTCCGCCACCTGTAGTGGTATTGAGCGAGGCGGTGCTGGTCAGCAGCCGCTCAGTGACACCGAGGTTGGCCAAACTGGTAGGCACTACCGTCAGCGTTCCATAGTTTACGCCATTGAAGGCACCTGCACGAGTGAGCGCAGTGGCGGTCAATTGGCTGCTGGTCGTTCCCTGGGAAAGAGCGATGGCCGCACTAGCGCCATAATTCACCGTAGAAATGGTGAGTGCCTGAGCCGTGGCACCCCCCACTAGGGCTAGAGCGCCACTTTCGATGTTAACGGTCGAAGTCGCAAACGGCGTACCCGCAGTGCTGGTCGTTGAAACGATACCACCGCGGTGGCTGGTAAATCCTGTGGCTGGGTTCAGCTGCTGACCGCCCCCAATGGTCAATGTGCCGATGGTATTGTTTCCATTGGCAATAGGATTCAGCGCAAGGGTACCCGCTCCAACTTTGCGCAGGTTGAAGGCACCGGCGGTGACTTGAGTCAAGGTTAGCGTTTGGCCAGAGGCCACATCAATACCACCATTGCTGCTCGTTAAGATGAACTGACGATCTGTGGTGAAACCGCTGGAAACACCCAGGTAACCACCGCGGAGACGAACATCTGCCGGACCAGCCAAGTGAGAACCTGCCGCTGCTAATGTCGCCGTGCTTCCGAGGGCGGCATTGGAGTTGACCTCAAGAATACCAGCATCAATGAACACGCCAGTGCCGTAGTTGCTATCGGTATTCAGCAGGTTTGCCTGGGTATTGGTGCCGGTCAGGATGAGCTTACCTGGGCCAGTTTTTACCAAATTGCTACCCTGCACACCGGAGTTGGTAATATTGCCAGAGAAAGTGACTGGCTGATAAACGTTTTGCACCACAAAATTGCGGCTGCGGACACCCGCGTCACTGTTCAAGTCCAAATTGCGGGTGAAGGTGAGAGCCTGATTGCCACCGAAGTTTAGATTCAAGGTGTTGTTGTGTGAAATTGCGTTCAGCGCATTAACGATCGTCACGGGGCCTCCAAAAGCCTCCATCATAGCACCACGGTTGCCTTCCCCAGAACCAAAGGTGATGGCGCCAGTTCCCAACGGACCACTCAGGATCGTGGCCGGGCTGCTCGCAGGGCCGGTGAAGTAGCTCGTGCCATTGAGTTGGACACGTGCGGTGTGCAGAGTCGTGCCGCCCGCGTAGGTATTAGCGCCGATACCATTGATTCCGCCGCCAAGGCGAACAGTGCCGCCGTTTGCCGGAGCAGCTGCCGTCGTGCCGATGACCACACTGCCCAGTCCGCTAATGCTGCCTTGAAGATCTAACTGACCTCCACGGAAACCTGCTGTATCCGCCGCCGCTGCGCCCAAGGATAGGGTGGTGCCGGTTGCTACGGAAATGCCTCCTGTGATTGTCACGGGGCTAGGAGTCCGGCTTTCGACGAGGTTTACTCCCGTGCCAGCTGCTGCGACGACCATGATGTCACGCGCAAACAGAGAGCGACCACCGATACCCAAACTACCTGCGTTGTTGGCACTCTCGAGTCCGAGGATGATTGGCGAATCGCTGATACCAAGAGGACCGGCGACTCCAGGCAGAACATTACCTGCGATGATCAAAGTGCCGCGATCAATCTGTGTGTAACCTTGGTAAGTATTAGCTCCTGACAAGGTTAATGAGTTGGCACCGCGCTTGATCAAGTTGCTGCCAGCTGCGCCGCTAACAACACCACGCACGGCGACATCACCACCCGCCATGTTCCAAATGCGGGTCGCACCTGCTGTCGCCACATCACTCATGGCAACATTGCCGAGAATAGCCAGAGTTCCTGCGTTCGTGTTGAAATCACCCTGCAGGACGGTGTTGTTGTTGATGGTGATGTTGGTGGTGACAAAGTTGTTGTTCCCAATATCACTGCGAACCTGTCCGCCATTGATGATCAGGCGACCGGATCCCAGAGCAAAGTTATTGCCGAGTCCGAGCGTCGTGTTTGTGTTGACACGAACATCACCAACGAGGCCAGCGTTACGCGTCGTGAGCGCGACATAACCAGAGTTTCCGTTGATGTAGCTAGGCGCATTCCATGCGAAATCACCGGTCTGAGCGCCGATTTCGATGCGAACCTCATTGGCTGTGCCGCCCGTGAAGACATTTTCAAACAAGCTGGTTCTGCCGGCGCTGACTAGCACGGAACCAAACTGCACGCTGCCCTGGTTACCACCGCCACCAAGGAGATATTTACCATTGGCAGAAGCTCCGATGGATGGGTTGAAATAATAGGCATCGTTCTGCTGTGAGTTACCGATCCACCAATTGCCATTGCCAATATTGGCTGGATTGATCGTCCGGCTATAATAACCATAGTCGAGCGCGAGAACACCATCAAAAGGTCCAGTGCTTTCCACTTTAATCTGGCCAGCTGTCGGCGTGCCGCTGGTGATGATCGCAGGCAGGACACTGTTGTGAGCCAGACCAATACCACCAAGCGAGAGGGCATCTGACCTCAAGTAAACTGCGTTGCTGGCGATGTTCGCATTGTCAGCAACACGAAGAAGTCCACCAGGCTGGATCTGAATGTCGCCCGTGCTGAAAGGTGTTCCCACGCCTCGGAAAGCTGATGCCACTGTGCTTGCAGCCGTGTTGTTGGTTGTGCCCCAGATGATGGTGCCGCCGGCATAGTTGTTGGTGCCGTTCATTAGGGTCACTGTACCATTGCCGTATTTGACCAGATCCTGGCCGGTGACCTGACCTTCGAAGCTAGATTGTGCAAAACCATTGAAAGAATTGTTGATGACAGCTTCCTGACCGAGCGTCGTAGTGCCACGCACCCAAAGGCCGCTTTGCAACTGGAGCGTGATTGAGCTGTTGCCGTTCATAGCAGCAGAGCCAGCGGAGTTGGCAATGGTCAGATCGGAAATGCGCGCGTACTGTGCTTGGCCGTTGTTTCCTAGAGTGGCATCACCACGCACAAAGATATCGGAATCAAACAATCCTTGGGCGCGAACATCCGAAGCAAGAACGGAGGCTGTGCCCGCCGCATTAGCTACAAAGGAATCCAAAACAAAAGCACCCGAGTTCAAAACAACATCTTGACCATTGAAGACCTGACCAACAGGACTGCCTGTGCCTGAAATTGGCAATCGGGCGTAGAGTGTTCCCTCGTGAATGACCACAGCGTCGCTAATGCTTGGATTGATGCCTTGGATGTTGACTTGTCCAGGACCAAACTTGGTGAGTCCCGCAGCTGTGATTTGACCATTCAACACCGTGGTGCTGCCGTTCCCGCCTGCAGGAACATAAATCATAGCTTCAACGGGTGTTCCTACAGATCCAAAGATAACGTTAGGGTTAACGTTTACAGTGTAGGTGCTACCGCCCGAAGAGTTCACGCTACCAACAATCAGACCCCCACTCGCGATCGAAATGGTGTTGTTTGATCCGTTACCATTGATGTTGAACGTGGAGTTGTTGTTCGTCCCGCTCGACTGCATGATACGCATTGAATAAACATTAGGATTATCCTGTAGCGTGATGGCGGCGGTGCCATTGAAACCAACTTGATTCAAGCTAAGTGTCGCCGTCCCCGCTGTCAGTCCACTCGTCATGTTGATGTTAGTTCCACCCGTGGTCAGAATGGTCGAGTAGGCGAGTTGACCTGCGCCAGGTGCCACAGCAAGCAAAGGCTGGAAGCCGGTTCCGCTGGTGCTAGTTGGATCGTAACCAACATGGCTGTTGGTGGTACGGTCAATGATCCAGGGTGCCACCATGCCGCCGTTAGTCACGCCAGTGCCGTTGGTGGTGGTGCCTGCGCGGCTGATTACTGCACCCTCAATCGTGCCGGTGGTGATGCGCTCAAAAGACAGCGGTGTGGTGACGTTATTGCCAAGGAAGCCAGAATTGTATTGCAAGCTTAGCACACCACGCTCGGCGCGGGAGATATCACTGACAGCCAAGGTGGCGGCAGAAGCGCCACTGTTACGGAACACTTGGAGTTGTCCAGCCTTACGCGCAGTCACTGCGCCGACGGCTTCACGAGACTGGAAGTTGGGAGCTCCGTTGTAAATCAAGTTACCACCGTTCAGGTCAATCCCCACATTATCTCCCCAGCGTCCCTGATCTCCAGCGCCGATAAACTGCAACGCATTGGTCCCTTCCGCATCGTGGAAGCGGATCGTGCCTCCCGGACGAAGATTCAAGGTGTTGGTCATCGAAGACGTGCTGGCATTCCATAGGGAACCTTGAGAGCCGCGAACACGCAATTCACCGTAGATTTCCACAGCACCCGTGCCCATAGGAGTCTCTCCAGAGGCACGACCACCAGTTTCAATGTAAATGCTTGCAGTCTTGGTAATCTGGGTGCCACCACTGTAGTCATTGCTATTGCGGATCACAAGAACGTTACCGCCATTGGTAACACCGCCAATCATGTTCTGGCGCTGCGGACCGACCTGGAGGTAGTTATTGCCGGTGAGCACATTGTCTACACCTGACAACGACAAGCTAGAGGTAGCAGGGGCAATGCGATACACACCCACGCCAGGATTCCAACCGTCCTCAACGCCTGCGCCAAGAGACGCGGCGGTGTAGTTCACTTCACCGTTCAGGCCAACTCCCAAGAAGGCCTTACCATCACCAATCGTCGCCATGTTGAGCGACTGAGTGAAATATGGCTGACCCAATTGAAGGGAGGTATTGTAAACACTACTGAAGTTGGTGCTATTCAGCAGTGTTGGGTTAAAGTTATCATCCAACATCACCGCCCCCATGGCGTTGAAACGGCTCATGGTGGTGAGGTTGTTTGCATTCACACTGCCATTGCCAGCGAGGCGGAGAGTGCCATCCGGGAAGACGCGCACAGGACCCGAACCCAAAGCCGTGCCCGAGGTGGCAGTGACCTGCACATCCCCTGCGATGACGTTTGTGCCGCCAGCATAAGTG
>JBIKYV010000047.1:0-23411 GCA_044355075.1 Prosthecobacter sp. | reverse complement strand
ATCCTTGGGATCACGAAAGGGCTCACCGCTGAGTTTTTCAGGGATGACCCCATCAGTGAACCACTCAGAGTGCCTTTGCCGGAGCCCCGCTAAGCCGGTAACTGGGCCAGCATCTGCAACGAGTGTGCCCGCCTCGGCCTGGATCTGAAAGTCGAAAGCTCCGCCGCCAAAAAAGAGATCCACGCCAATGCCGACGGGTGAAGCCAAAAAGGCTGCCCGCGCTGGATCATCGAGCGGTGCTTTGGCATTCAGACAGGCCTGCGCGGCCTGTGGTGACCAGGGTCTTCCCAAAATCTGCGTCCAGTATTGTTGAAAAGCTGCCGTGTATTCCGACTTCAGCATCACCGCGATTTCGGAGGTGCCACCAGGAACACGCCAGTCGATAAAGACTACCTGCCCGGTGCGGGCCTTCCATTCCCTGGCAAAGCCACGGGCGAATTCATCGCGGATGGACTCGTGATGCGGCGACAAAATGACCAGACGGCGGCCATAGCGTGCGGGCGCAGTACTTTCCTTGGGCTTTAGCCAAAAAGGACCCACCAACGTCACCAACAGTGCGGCGACGACAGCAGCTTCTTTGCGCCAAGTGAAAAGGATGGAGGCGAGAGCCATGAGCGTATGATCTTCATGCAAAGCCGAAACCCTGACAGGAGCAAGCATGAAGCAAGAGAGCAGACAGCCGCTCACCTACGCCCCAGCAGGGCCAACATGCGCCCGGTGCGACCCTTTTCCTGCCGGTAGGAATAGTAGCGGGTCGGGTCTGAGCTGGTGCAGATGCCACAGTCCTGATAATGCACGGGCTGAATGCCTGACTTTAGGCAACTCTGCCGAATCTGAGCGGCGAAATCCACCTCATAAGCTGGAGGTCGAATGCAGGGTGCGAGCTGGACACGGATGTTTTCGGGCTTGGCTCCAAAGTGCTCCTGCATGAGATGGATACCCTGTTCCGCGATGCCGAGCTCAGAGCCTTTTTTACCCGAGTGCAGCACGCCCCAGGCACCGCTGACGGGATCAGCCAGATAGATGGCCCCACAGTCCGCCACATAGATGCCAATGACCAGCCCTGGACGCCCTGCGATGATGCCATCCACCTGCGGGATCGGCTGGCCAGAGGCCTCGTGCACCACAGCGACACCACAGCCATGCACCTGCTCAGCGATGCAGAGCGACTCAGGGGCAAAGCCCATTTCCTCTGCCTGCTCACGATGCCAGCCCCAGAGCCGTTCCACCACCTCAGCACGCTCCGCATCCACCGGGATGGTCGGGTGGCGGAGAGTAAAGCGGTGAACGAAGCCGGGCAAAGCATCGATCACAGGGAAAGTCATCCAAAGGGGATTAGTCATGCCGCCGCAGCGGTGGCACAATAGTTGGTCTTTCGCACGCAAGAACACGGCATCAGGGAGAATGGCAAAAAGAGAGATCAGCCCGCAACCAGCGAGCTTTTTCAGACTTCAAAACACACGCCATGCATCTTCACCTTCCCTTTGCCCTTCTATTTCTGTGCCAATCGTCTCTCACGTTAGCCGCAGATTGGCCTCGCTTCCTGGGCCCGAAAGGAGCAGCTGTCGTCGAGCAGGCCAAGATCCCGATGCAATGGTCCAACCGTGAGAACCTAGCTTGGACTTTTGCAATGCCTGGCCCAGGGTCTTCCAGTCCGATCGTGGTGGGAGAAAAAGTATTCGTGACGTGCTGGACAGGTTACGGGGATCAGCCTGACAGTAACGACGCCAGCAAGCTTCAGAGGCACCTGATCTGCCTCAGTCTAGGCGAAGGGAAAATGCTCTGGCAAGCCACCGTGCCCTCAGCGGCTCAGGAGGATGAGTATCAGGGCTTCATCACCGAGCATGGCTATGCCACCAGCACACCAGTCAGCGATGGCGAGCATGTGTTTGTCTTCTTCGGTAAAACGGGAGCGGCAGCCTTCGACATGACTGGCAAGAAACTCTGGCATACGCCGCTGGGCACAGGCTCTAGCGGGCGACGCTGGGGCTCAGGCGGCAGCCCGATTCTTTATCAAGATACTGTCATCGTGAATGCGACGGATGAGAGCAAAGCACTGGTGGCTCTGGACAAAAAGACAGGCCAAGAGCGCTGGCGCGCCGGGGGTGACATGATCGAACTCGCCTACAGCACGCCCAGCCTCATCGAGACCCAAGGCCGCTCCGAGCTTCTTTTCCCCATCGCCCAAGAGATATGGGGTCTGAACCCAGACACGGGTAAGCTACGCTGGTTCGCCACCCATGGCCTGCCGGGCAATATCTCTCCTGCTCTTATCCAGGATCGGGATATCGTTTATCTTTTCGGCGGTTATCCCACACAAGGCAGCGCTGCCATTCGGCTGGGAGGCAAAGGAGATGTGACCGAGAGTCATGTTGTTTGGCAGAGCAAGTCGAGCAGCTACGTACCCACGCCGGTGCTACATCAGGGTCACCTTTACGTTATCAATGATGCTGGATTCGCTCTCTGCATGGAGGCCAAAACAGGCAGGGAGATCTATCGCGAACGCGTCATCGAAAGCGGCAGTGGCCGTGGCCGTGGAGGCAAGCCTTTCTATGCTTCGCCTGTGCTGATCGGGGACAAGCTGTACGCCGTATCACGCCGCAATGGCACCTTCATTCTTCGTGCCAAACCGATCTTTGAAAAGCTCGCCAGCATTCCACCGCTGGACGATTCGCAGTTTCACGGCACACCTGCGATTGTCGGCGACCAGATGATCCTGCGAAGCGACAAGGCCGTGTATTGCATCGCGGGCCAATGAGACGATTTCTGATCCAAAGCACTCTCGACTAAAACTCAGCCTCCCTGCACAGGAGGCATGATAGCGACTTCGCAGCCTTCGAGCAGAGGCTCCCGGCGGTTTACGTAGGTGCAATTCACGGCCAACAGCAGGCTGGAGTCCCATGGACGTAGCGCGGGCCACTTTTCAAACATCTGCTCCAGCAGCCAGGCAAGGTCAGCGCCAGGTGGGCAGGTCCACTCTACCTCCTCACAACCGGTGATGTCCTTGAGGATGGAGAAAAAAAGCACGCGTAGCTTCATGGTTTTAGGATGCCGATGCAGGGCAGATTGCGAAAACGACCTTGATAATCCATGCCATAGCCGACGACGAACTCGTCATCGATCTCAAAGCCGCAGTAGTCGATAGCCCAGGCACTGGTGCGGGGCCGTTTTTTGCTCAGTAGCACCCCAGTGCGCAGGCTAGCGGGGGATTCTGCCCGCAGTCGCTCGTGCAACGTCGCCAGCGTCAGCCCTGTGTCCAAGATGTCATCCAGCAGCAGCACATGCTCACCCTGAAAAGAGACACCGGCTGGCCATTGCAGGCGGACTTGACCGCTCGATTGGGTGCCGCCGTGGTAACTGCTGGCTCCCAAAGTCACGAGACGCATTGGCAGATCCATTTGACGCAGCAGATCTGCAACGAAAAACAGAGCTCCATCCATGAGAACGACTACGGTGAGCCGTTGGCCAGAGTAATCCTCACTAATCTCATGTGCCATCGCAGCCACGCGGGCACGAATTTCCTCCGCGCTGAGCAAGACGCGGTCGAGGTCGCTCAAAATTCCAGTCAGGGTAGACATGACAAAAGTGCTGCATCAAGGCGCAAACCTGAGATTGCCGCAATGGCTCGACGCACGTTTCTTCTCACCCTGCCATGATCGATTTCCCCCAGAACACCCTACGCGACCTGCGCGTGAGCTATGAGCTCGACAATCTGACCGAGGACCAGCTGCCCATGGACCCGCTTTTGCTTTTCAACGCCTGGCTAGAAGATGCCCTCACGCACAAGCTACCTGAACCGAATGCCATGACGCTAGCGACGCATGGCCTGGATGGGTTTCCCACAGCCCGCACCGTGCTGCTGAAAGGTCTGGACGCGGAAGGAGGCTTCCATTTTTTCACCAATCATGACAGCCGCAAAGGCGCTGAGATCGAAGCGAATCCTCGGGCCTCTGTGGTCTTTCTGTGGGCGCTGCGTCACCATCAAGTCAGCCTACGCGGCAAGGTAGAAAAACTGCCACGCAGCGAGGCGGAGAGCTACTTCGCTGTACGCCCTCGCGGCCACCAGATTGGTGCCTGGGTGTCCGAGCAGAGCCGCACCATCCCTAACCGTGCCTGGCTGGAAAAACGCCATGACGAGATAGAGAGCCAATTTGCCTATGCCGACATCCCCTGCCCACCCAACTGGGGCGGCTACCGGCTGCTACCGCATGAAATCGAATTCTGGCAAGGCCGCGTCAGCCGGCTGCACGATCGGATCCGCTACACGCGGCAAGAAGACGGCCGCTGGCGCATCGAACGACTCAGCCCATGAAGTCTAGCCTCAACGCTGGCCGATGATCAGGTAGTTATTGAAAGGCGTGCCTCCCCAGAGCGGACGGAGACTCACGATGAGTCCCGCCTGCTCCAGCGGACGGCGGATCTGCTCAGCATCGGGGTAGCTCGTGGGGCTGGCCTTCATCCAGCGAGTCAGCTTCGCCACGTGATCACCGAGCACCGTGACCTGAAAGCGCCAAGCATCATCGCGCAAAGTCGAGCGAATGATCAACCGCCCGCCTGGAGAGACACGGGCCGCTGCGGCCGTGAGAAGAGACGCCTGCTCCTGCGGCGTGAAGAACTGTAGGATATCCAGGATGACGACGTGCCCGGAAAAATCAGGCATGTCGGTGCGCGCATCACCTGCGCTGAAGCGCATATCCACATGTCCTGCAGTCGCCGCCATGTGCCGCGCTGAAAGGATTTTGCGTTCATCATAGTCAAAGCCAGTCACCGGCACCGAGTGCCCACAGGCTTTCAGGTAATGGCCTAACAGACCGATGCCACAGCCGATGTCGAGCACTGGCAGAGATGAGCCGCGCAGCGCCTCCGTCACCGCGCCATACACAGGATCGCTACGCAGCTTAGCTCGGGTGTAGTGATAATCCCAGCGCCCAGCACACAAACGAGCGATGGCATCCAGAGCCTTCATGCTGGGGGTGCTATGACTCATGATGGCGAGCAGACGACTGGTTTGGCCCGCAGAAGCAAAAAAGGCAACCGCCAGAAAAAGCCTAGCAAAAGACGGAAATGCATCCAGGTCAGCAGCGAATTATCCCTCAGATAGCGGAACTGGGAGACACCGCCTTCCTCCTGAGTCAAGTAGCGGACAGGCGTCGGCACCTCCACCATCGGTACGCCCTGCCAGGCCAGCCGTACAGCGATCTCAGTGTCGTAGTCAAATCGCCGCGCCCAAAGCGTGCCACGAAAGGCTCTTAGCAGAGGAGCGATAGGATACAAACGCATCCCAAAAAGAGAGTCCGGGATACCCCAGCCGAGCGTCTCTAAATTGGCCCAGGCATTTGAAATCTTGCGCCCCTGCACGCGCAACTGTGGTGCCTCAGGGCCGAACACAGGCCTTCCCATCAGCGCCGCCTGCGGATGCACCTTCATCAATTCCAGGTAGGCGGGGATCTGTTCGGCAGGATGCTGACCATCCGCGTCAATCGTCAGCACATGAGTAAAACCAGCCTTTTCGGCTAATCTCACGCCATAAAGAACCGCAGCCCCCTTACCCGCGTTTTTTTCACGTCGGATGACTTTCAAACCCGGATGCTCTACCTCTAGCGGGCGCAGCAGCTCAGCACTGCCATCTAGGCTGCCGTCCACCACCACCCAGACATCATGCCACTGTTCTAAGACCGCCAGGACCGTCTGGGGCAGGATGCGTCCGGTATTGTAAGTAGGAATGAGAACGAGGGGCTTCAAATGGAGGCGAGAGCTAAGAATAGCCGCAAATGGTGGGAGAGAAATCGGCTGCTGTCTATGGCGGGAAGCATTGCACAAGCTGCCCTTGCCAGCACAGGCCATGCAGCCTAGACCTGCATCTGCCCATGGCCCATTCCCCAGCCACTGCCTCTCCGCTCTCTGCCGTCGATGTTCACCGCACGTATCACCTCGCGGGCCACGACCTTCCCGTACTGAAGGGCGTGAATCTAGAAGTCCAGGCAGGCGAGCGCATCTTCCTCTGTGGCCAATCCGGTGCAGGCAAGACGACCCTACTCTACGTGCTGGGTGGCCTAGAGAAACCCACCCGTGGCGATGTGCTCGTGCATGGCACATCACTCTATCATGGCCCCGCCAAAGCACGTGCTGTCTTGCGCAATCAAACGATGGGCTTTGTCTTTCAGCATTATTTCCTGCTGCCTGAACTCACTGCTTTAGAAAACGTCTGCCTGCCCGCCATGATCGGCGGTAGAAAGGCCGAAGCACGTGCCCGAGAATTGCTCGACCGGGTTGGCCTTAGTCAGCGGTTGGATCACCTCCCCACAGAGCTTTCCGGTGGAGAACAACAACGCGTCGCCATCGCCCGCGCACTCATCAACGACCCCGGCATTCTCTACGCCGACGAGCCCACCGGCAACCTGGATGCCGCCACTGGAACGGGTGTCATCGAGATGCTTATGCAAATCGTGGAAGAAAGCCGCAAAACCCTAGTGGTCGTGACCCATGATCAACAGCTTGCCAAGCGCGGAGATCGACGTCTCATCCTACAAGAAGGCGTGCTTATCGAAGGCTGATTGCCCCTTAAACTGAGGGGTAGACTCATTTCCCTGCCCCAGCCCCTAATCGCGCCTGAGACTCTGCTTTTGCCAAGCAGATGAGGAATCCACCGCCAGCCGTGCCCCGCAGGCGTAAGCTGTCCCGTGCCCTTGCTCGAAGCCTCCAACCTTGTCCGAACCTATCCGCTGACCGATGCCCCCGTGCCTGCCCTGCGCGGAGTAAGCCTGACGGTGAACCGGGGTGATTTTGTAGCCCTCATGGGCCCCTCTGGCTGTGGAAAGTCCACCCTGCTGCAAATCTGCGGCGGCATGGACCGTGCGGATGCTGGCAGCTTATGCCTGGATGGGCAAAACGTGGCTGCCATGGGCGATGCTCAGCTGACACGCCTACGCCGCGAGCGCATTGGCTTTGTCTTCCAGTTCTTCAATCTGCTACCGACGCTGACCATTCAGGAAAACATAGCGATGCCCCTGATGCTGGCGCGAGTGCCCGAGCGTGCGGCTTTTGACCGTGCAGCCAAGCTAGCCGAGCGCGTCGGCATCAGCCACCGCTTGGGGCATCTGCCCGCGCATGTTTCAGGCGGAGAGGCACAGCGGGCCGCGCTAGCTCGCGCGGTCATCCATGAGCCCGCACTGCTCATCGCGGATGAACCCACCGGCAGCCTGGACAGCACAAACGGAGCACGGGTGCTGGAACTCTTTCGCGAGCTGAATCGAGAGCTCGGCGTGGCCATCCTGATGGCGACGCACGATGTGAGTGTCGCTGCGGCGGCGAGCAAAATCCTGCGCATGAAGGATGGGCGCATCGAGTCCGAGGAATAACTCCGCCAGCCATGCCCGCGCTTTTTCGTCGTCTTATCCTCCGCCCCATGCTAGCGCATCGGCTGCGCACCGCGGTGACTGCTCTTGGCGTCACCCTGGGCGTGGCGGTCATGCTGGCCATTCAGCTGGCTAACGCCGGCTCCCTGCGCGGCTTCAGCGCCGCGCTCGATGCCGTGTCTGGCAAAGCAGCGCTGGAGATCACCTGCCCGCCACTCGGCTTGGAAGAGCAGCTGATAGCCGAAATGAGCTGGCTGCGTGAGTTTGGCATCGCTGCCCCCATCGTGGAGGCTGATGTGGCCCTGGCGAACGGCAAAGCGGAAGTCGTGCGCCTGATCGGCATCGACGCTCTGCGCGATCCTGCACTTCGCGATTATGCTCTCGCTGCTGGCCAGCAAGGAACAGCCAGCACAGGCATGGAACTCATGCGCTTTCTCGGAGAATCTCATGCCGCCATTATCACGCACAGTCTAGCCGACCGAATGGGCAAGCGTGAAAATGACGTGTTGGATTTGCTGGTGGGCGACCGCAAACGGCAGGTCAAAGTGGCGGCCATTCTCGGCGACAAGGCAGGAGCAGCGACTAGTCTATCGCGGCAGTCGCTAGCCGTGATGGACATCGCCAGTGCCCAGGTATTGCTGGATCGACCCGGCTATATCGACCGCCTGGAGCTGCGCCTGCATGAAGGTGTTGCGTTGGAAGTCGCCGAGGCAGAGCTGAACAAGCGCCTACCCGCAGGGCTTACCGTGCAGCGCCCTCAGCGAAGAACAGCGGCGGTGGAAAAGATGCTGGCTGCTTTCCACTTCAACCTGACGATGCTCTCCGGTATTGCCCTCGTGGTTGGGGTGTTTTTGATCTACAACACCATCTCTGTAGCTGTGATGACTAGGCGGCCTGAGATCGGCATGCTTCGCACGCTGGGAGTGACCCAGCGCGCTGTCCTGTGGCTTTTCCTGGGCGAGGCGCTGGTCCTGGCAGCGGCTGGAGCACTACTCGGGGTGCCTTTGGCAAAACTGCTAGCTCATGGTGCCATCGCGCTCACCTCGACCACAGTGGACACGCTTTATGTGGCCACAGCAGCTACAGTACCGCCGCTGACTCTATGGCATTGGCTGGCAGGCTTTGGCATCGCTGTGCCGCTATCGCTGATAGCGGCAGCGCTACCTGCCCGTGAGGCTTCACAAGTAACGCCCGTAGAGGCTATACGCGGCAGCGAACGTGCGGCCGAGAACCTTACTTCAGCCCGCCCAGCTCACGCTTGGCGCTCATTGCTCTGGCCTTTGATATTCCTGGCACTCGGCGGATTCGCAGCCATGCAGGCTCCAGTGCGTGGATTGCCGCTTTGGGGCCATTTTGCCTCCCTCTGCGCCATCGCGGCAGCCACCTGTGCGGTGCCGGGCATGTTACGCTTTACCGCAAGCACGCTACGTCCTTGGTTAGGCCGATGGTTCGGCATTGAGGGACGGCTGGCAGCCTCTCAAATTGCAGCTTCCACGCATCGCCTCTCCATTTCCGTTGCCGCTTTGACCGTCGCGCTGGCACTCACGGTAGCGATCGCCGTCATGGTAGGCAGCTTCCGCCAAACGGTGCTGCTATGGGTAGATCAGACGATGGGCGCTGACCTTTACGCACGGCCCGGCACGCCACCGCGCAGCAAAAATGCGCCTACCTTTTCCCAAGCCACAATCGACAAGCTTCGCGCCCACCCTGCCGTGCAAGCGCTGGATGGCTACCGCTCGCTGGACCTGCCGCTGGGAGACCGCATCGTGAAGCTGGGCACAGGTGACTTTGACGTGCAGCTTCAGCATGGAAGACTGGCGCTGAAGACGCCGGGCGATGTCAGCGCGCTGCTTAAACAAGCACGCGACGAGGGACAGATCTTTGTCTCGGAGAGCTTCGCCCTGCGCTTCAATATCCGAGAAGGCGATCGTGTGACGCTGAACACGCCGAAGGCCGGGCCGCGTGAGTTCACGATCGCAGCACAGTTTTACGACTACTCCAGCGACAGTGGCACGATCACCATGAACCAACGCGATTTTGAAAAATGGTTCGGCAGCAGCCTCCCGACCCACGCGGCCATCTACCTGAAACCAGGCATTGATGCCGAAAAAGTGCGTGAGGAGATGAGCACGCAACTGGACGGCCTGGGCATGGTCTCACTGTTCACCAATGCCGGACTGCGGGCGGAGGTCATGCGCATCTTTGACAGCACCTTTGCGATCACCTGGGCGCTGGAGGTCATCGCCATTGTCGTCGCCATGGCAGGCGTGGCTGCCACCATGCTGACGCTGGTGCTGGAGCGTCGAGACGAGCTGCGCCTACTGCGCATCGCTGGGGCAGAGGCAGGCCAAGTCAGGCGGACGATTGTCATTGAATCTGGCCTACTCGGTCTTGTTAGCCAAGTACTCGGGTTAGCCGTCGGCATCCTACTATCCTTGGTGCTGATTCACGTGATCAATCCGCAGAGCTTTGGCTGGAGCATCCGCTTTCACACGCCATGGGCCTTCCTCATCGGCTCCACGGTGCTGGCGCTCACAGCCACCATGCTTGCGGGCTTGTGGCCGGCTTGGCGCGTCACGCGGGCAGGCGGGCTGCTGCTTCTGGCGCTGATGCTCGGCCAATCTGGGATTGCGTCTGCCCAGTCGGCTGAAGCCGACTGGAAACCGGCGCGCCCCGGCTACCGCTACGCTTTTCCGCGCGATCATGGCCCGCACCCAGAGCACAAGATCGAGTGGTGGTATGTCACCGGCAATCTGCACACGGCGGAAAAACAACGCTTTGGCTACCAGCTCACCTTTTTCCGCATCGGGGCCAAGCCTGAACCTGCGCTGAAGAGTCCCTGGGCGCTGCGCGATGTCTGGATGGCTCACTTTGCCATCAGCGATCTACAGGGCACGCGCTACCATCATGCCGACCGCCTGAACCGTGCTGGTCCCGGGCTGGCGGGTGCGACGGAACGGCGAGTGTGGAATGAGGACTGGCAGGTGCTGATCTCCCCGGAAGGCCACATGAAGCTCAAGGCGCAGGATCGCCGATTTGCCCTGGAACTGGAACTGGAGTCCGGCGGAGCGCCAGTGATCCACGGCCAGGATGGCATCAGCCAAAAAGGAGCCATCGAGGGCAATGCCAGCCACTATTACTCTCATGTGCGCATGCCAACCCAGGGCAAGGTTCGCCTGGACGGCCAGGAACATGTCATCACCGGCCTGAGCTGGATGGATCATGAGTTCGGCACCAGCTTCCTGGAAAAAGGCACCCAAGGCTGGGATTGGTTTAGCGCGCAGATGGATGATGGCAGCGCGCTCATGCTCTTCCAACTGCGTGGCACGGCCCCCGGTGCCAACGCAGGCACGCTGATCCGCCCTGACGGCAGTACCCTACCCCTGCGCTCTGGCGATTTCACCCTGACACCCAGCAAGCCTTGGCAATCTCCCAACGGCGCGGCCTATCCACAAGTGTGGCAGATTCAGATCCCTGGCCAGCAACTCCAACTGACGTGCCGCGCCGCTATGCCCGCGCAAGAGTTCACCGCAGCCTCCACGCCAGGCCTCGGCTACTGGGAGGGATCTGTGGACTACAGCGGCACATCAGCTGGCAAAAGCATCACCGGCCAGGGCTACCTCGAGATGACTGGCTACTCCGGCCGCTCCATGAGCGCGTGGTTTGGCGGGGAGTGAGGCATCACTCTCAACCCCTAGCATCCTCATGGCTTGTAAGTGCGGCTGAATGCATTGAGGCGAAGACTGGCCACGGTTGGGAGTTGCCTAGTTAGGGCGGGGCGCGTAAAAGGCTGCGATGAGCGACTTACCGAAAATTCACGAAAAACAACCCTGCGCTGTCGAACTAGAAGCCGGTGATCACTGGTGGTGTGCCTGTGGCTTGAGCGGACACCAGCCTCTGTGCGATGGTGCCCACAAGGGTACCGGCTTTGGCCCGAAGAAGTTTACGCTGACGGAAAAAAAGAAGGTTTGGCTGTGCAACTGCAAGCACACGAAGAACCCACCCTTTTGCGACGGCAGTCACAAAGCCTTGGCATGAACTTGAGTCCTTGCTGTCGCGAACCATTCACATGTCCTTTTCCGCTAGATAGCGCTGCTGCTGCTTGATCCTTGGTGTAGGGAAAAGCACGGCCACGCTGACGGTAACTAGTGTACCGAGGGTGATCCGCCACGGGAACGACAGCACGAAGGGTGCCTGAATGCCAAGCTTGCTCTGCACGCCGAGGACGTTGCTCAGAAAAAGCACGGCTACGATGCCGCTGATCATGGCGATGAGGTTCCCCGTATCACTGCCGCGACTGCGAGTGAGCACGGCGAGCAGAAACACGCCAAGCAGGGACCCGAACGTGAAGCCAAGGATGCCAAGCACGAGGGGCAGGATCTCCACCTTCGGATTGTGCGCCATAAACCAAGCCGTGGCTACGCCGACGATGATGATGAGTCCAGCGAAGAAGACCGTGCTCCAGCGCAGCACTGCCACCTGCTGCTGATCGGTGGCCTTAGGGCCGAGTCGGGGCAGGATGAAATCTCGCGAAAGGCTAGTGGCCAGGGCATTCAGCGCGGTGCTCAGCGATCCCATAGCCGTAGCCAGGATGCCCGCTGTGACTAGTCCGCGCATCCCAGCAGGCATCTCGTGCATGATGAAGAAGGGGAAGACCTCGCGCGTCTCTGCGGGCAGACCTGGGGTCGGATGTACCTGGTAGTAGGCGTGCAGCATGATGCCAATGAGGATGAAAGCGGAGACGATGGGCAGATCGACGATGCCGGAGAGAATGGTGGCAAAGGCGCTCTGACGGCGGTTTTTGGCTGTGAGCATGCGCTGCACGGTGTCCTGATCGATCCCGTGTGTACTCATGGTGACAAAAGTGCTGCCGATAAGTGCAGCCCAGAGCGTGTATTCGCTGGTAAAGACGTTTTTCACCCAGGCCCAGGCACCAGGCTGGGCTGGCTGGGCGAAGTCAAAAAAGACCGGACTCTTGATGGTCGCAGCCACGGTGTCCCAGCCGCCGGGGATTTTGCCAAGCAGATAAGGAATCGTGAATCCCAGTGAGGCAACGAGCACGCCTACCTGGATGAAGTCCGTCCAGATCACCGCGCGGATGCCACCGACAGAGGTGTAAAGCGCGGTCATGAGGGTAACGATCACGACGGCTCCGGCATAGAGCCAGAACTTCGTTTGTGGCTCCACCGCACCTCCTTGCCACATGGCCACCGCCAGTACGAGGATGATGGCAGATACGTAAAGTCGCGTGCCCATGGCCAGCACACGCGTGACCATGAAGGTGACGGAGGCAAACTTCCGCGTCAGAGGCCCAAAGCGCGTCTCCAGGAACTCGTAGAGCGAGATCACGCCGTGTTTGTAGAAGATAGGGATGAATAAGAAGCTTACGATGACACGCGCCATGACCGTACCGATGGCAAACTGGGCATAACTCCAGTTTTGGCGGCTATACCCGGCCTCCGGTGCCCCGAGAAAGGTGGCCGCACTGATCTCGGCCGCCAAGATGGACGCGAGCACGGCCCACCAAGCGATCTGGCGATCCCCCAGCGTGAAGCCTTCCACACTGCCGCTATGGCTGCGCTGAGACAGTCCGATGCCGATGATGATGCCAAAGTAGGCGAGGATGACGATCGCGTCGATGAAGTAAGCCATGTACTAAACTATGCAGCGCACCACAGCTAGCCGACAAGCAAGAAAGCCAGGGGCTGGTGGCGTTTTCTCTAGCCTGTTCCCATGCTTCGCTTTTCTTTGCCTTTGGTTCTTTCTCTAGCCGCCCCGCTCGCAGGAGCTGTGGATTTTTCTCATCAAGTGGTGCCGATCCTGAAAAAGCACTGCGCCGAATGCCACGCGGGTGACAAGAAGAAGGGCGGCTTTTCCTTCAACACGCGAGCGGATCTGATGACCGGCAGCGAAAACGGACCAGTGATGGTGGCAGGCAAGCCGGAGAAAAGTCGCTTCATCGAAGTCGTCGCTACCAGCGACAGAGACGAGCAGATGCCGCCTAAAGGAGACCGAGTTAGCGCTGCGGAACTGGAGCTGCTGAGAGCCTGGGTCAGCGCGGGATTGCCATGGGAGGAAGGTTTTGCCTTCCAAAAACCTGCCTATGAGCCGCCACTGAAGCCACGCCGCCCTGTGCTGCCAGAGTCCAGTAGGCCAGATCGATCCCACCCGGTAGATCGTATCCTCGACGCCTACCTAAAAGGCCGCCAGAAGCCGATCCCCGAGCGGGTGGACGATGCCACCTTTGCGCGTCGGGCATCTCTGGACCTCACGGGACTGCTGCCGACAGCTGAGCGACTATCTGGCTTTCTGGCAGATTCGGCAGCGGACAAACGCACCCGCTTTATCCAAAGCCTGCTGGCCGATGAGATCAACTACACGGAACACTGGCTGACTTTTTGGAACGACCTCCTGCGCAATGACTATGGTGGCACTGGCTTCATCACCGGTGGACGCAAGCAAGTCAGCAAATGGCTCTACGAAGCGCTGGTGACGAACAAACCCGCAGATCAGATGACACGAGAGCTAATCGCCCCGATCACGGATGAAAGCCGCGGCTTCATTGATGGCATCAAATGGCGGGGTGAGGTCAGCGCCGGACAGACCGTTGAAATCCAGTTCGCTCAGAGCGTGGGACAGAGCTTCCTGGGCATCAACATGAAGTGCGCCTCCTGCCATGACAGCTTCATCGACCGCTGGAAACTCGACGAGGCTTACGGGCTGGCAGCCATCTACTCGAAGCGCCCACTAGACATCGCCCGCTGTGATAAACCGACGGGGCGACTGGCCAAAGCAGCCTGGCTTTTCCCCGAACTGGGTCAGGTGGACGCCCAAGCTGACCAGCCTCTGCGCCTCAAGCAACTGGCCGCGCTGATGACGCACCCTAACAATGGCCGCTTCACCCGCACGCTGGTGAACCGCCTTTGGCATCGTCTCATGGGGCGGGGCATCGTGCATCCAGTGGATGCCATGCAGACCGAACCTTGGAGCGCCGACCTGCTTGACCATCTGGCTACCTTTCTCCAGGAGAACAAGTATGATCTCAAAAAGACCCTAGCTCATATCGCCACCAGCCAGGCCTATCAAAGCCAAGCCGAGGTGCTGGAAAAAGGTGCCGATGACCAGGGCTACACCTACGCTGGCCCACGCAGCAAAAGGCTGACTGCCGAGCAATTCGTGGACGCCGTCTGGCAGCTCACCCAGACCGCACCGGCAAAGATGGACGCACCTGTCATGCGCGGAAAACCAGACCCTGCTACATTCAAAAGCATCAAGCTCTCCGGCCAATGGCTCTGGGGAGACAGCGCCAGCAAAGGCACCCCACCTTCGGGAGAAAGCGTGGTACTGCGGAAAACCTTCACCCTGCCTCATGCCGCGATCACGGCCAGTGCCGTGGTGACCGCCGACAATAGCTTTTCCCTCTATGTGAATGGCCGCCTAGTGAGCCGTGGTGATGACTGGAATCATTTGGAAGCCGTGCCAATGCATGACCGGCTGAAAGTGGGAGAAAATACACTGGTCATCATCGCCAAAAACGCTGGCCGTGGGCCCAATGCCGCCGGAGCCTACTTTGAAGCACGCATCCGCCACGGCCAAGGCACCGAAACAACCGTGGTTTCCGATGCCAGCTGGGAAGTTCACTCTGCTGCGCCTGCGAGTAAAGAAGGCCGATTGGGAGCGCTACCGGTGAAGGGCTGGAAACCGGCCACGCTCGTGACAGCCCTGCCCGTATGGACTCAGGTCATCGAGCGTGATGCACCAGCCCTGCTGGCCCAGGCATCGCTGATCAGCCAACGTCCTGTGCGCGCCAGCTTAATGAAAAGCGACTTCCTCATGCGCGCCCTTGGCCGCCCAAATCGCGACCAAATTGTGTCCGAGCGCCCTAATGAACTGACCACCCTGGAGGCGATTGACCTGTCCAATGGTGCTATTTTGACCGAAACGATGGCCCTTGGCGCGAAGAAGCTGCTGGGCCAGAAATCATGGCCCGACCTAGCAGCCTTCACCCGCTGGCTGTACCTCAGCACCCTTTGCCGCTCCGCGACTGAGGCCGAAGTCAACGAGATCACCCAAAGCCTGGGCACCCAGCTGACCGAACAAAGCCTAGCTGACACACTCTGGGCCGTGGTCATGCTGCCAGAATTCCAGCGCGTGCGCTGACCCAGAAGAGGCGAGGCCATACAAGCGCTACCTCAACCAAGCGCCGACGACGCATCGCATGGTGGTCTTGGCTAACGGACCCGATGCCGACTCGCGCTGCCCCAACCAGGTTGAGGACTCCAGGTTTTATCTATCGACAACAAACCTCCATCAGGCTGCAAGGCGAACGGATGAACGTCGTTCCAGCGCGGGTCATGAAGCGTTTGTTCTTTCTCGTCTCCTGTCTCAGCCTGCTAATGGCCCATGCCGCTGAGCGGCCCAACGTCGTCGTTATCCTCAGCGATGACTTCGGCTGGGGTAGCCTGGGCTGCTACGGCGCGAATCCGGAGCTAGTGAGCACACCGAACCTCGATAGGCTGGCCAAGGAAGGCCGCCGCTTCACGGATGCACTGACAACCTCATCGGTCTGCTCGCCGACCCGCTACTCGATGATGACGGGGCGCTACTGCTGGCGCACCTCGTTGATCAGCGAGGTGCTGGGCACCACCGCGCCGCTACACATCGAGACGACGAGGCTAACCATGGCATCGATGCTCAAATCGCAGGGTTACAACTGCGCGGCGGTCGGCAAATGGCATCTCGGCTACGGTACGGCGGAGAAATGCGACTACACGAAAGAGCTGAAGCCCGGACCTCTCGAAATCGGCTTCGATTACCACTTTGGTGTTCCCAGCAATCATGGCGACATGACCGGTGTGTATGTCGAAAACCACTGGGTTTATGGTTTAAACAAGGAAAGCCCCTCGAAGCCCAGCCCAGCCTATCTCACGATGGGTCAGCAGAAGGGTAAGCCGACGAAGACACTTGATTTGAATGCGCCAAAACGGGTGGATGAAAACGTGATGGATACGCTCACGGACAAGATCGTGAACTGGATCGGCCAGCAGAGCACAGAAAAACCATTTTTCGTCTATTTCACGCCTGTAGCGGTACACAATCCGATCACGCCATCGAAGGCCACTGCGGGCAAAAGCAAGGGGGGGCCGTTCTGCGATTTCATCAGCGAGCTGGATCTCTGCGTAGGTCGCGTGCTGGCTGTGCTGGACGAAAAAGGCTTCGCCAAAGACACAATAGTCATTTTTAGCAGCGACAACGGCGGCGTGAATAAGCCAGAGAATACAAATCTCGTGCAGACCGATGCGCAGAAGGCAGGACTGAAACCCGTAGGTCCATTCCGCGGTGGCAAGCACGACGTGTGGGAAGGTGGATTCCGCGTTCCTTACCTCGTACGCTGGCCCGGTCATGTGCCGGCAGGAACAGTGTGCGATGAAACGCTCAGTATCGTCGATACACTCGCGAGCGTGGCCAAGATCACTGGCTATGCTTTGCCCAAAGTCAGCGAGGGCGCGGAAGATAGCCACGATGTCTCAAAAGCCTGGCTTGACGAAAAATACGAAGGCACCCTTCGTCCAGATGTGATCGTGCACAGCGCGGATGGCGTCTTCGCGATCCGCAAAGGTTCACACAAATGGATCGAAGGAGTTCCAGCAGACGACGTGAAGCCTGCGGCAAAAAAAGCGCATACCGCGCAATACCAGCGCATGCTTTTTGATCTGAAGAACGACATCGCGGAAGAGAAAGAAATCTCAGCGCAGCATCCCGAGATCTTGAAGGAACTAGAAGCGCTGCTGAAACGTTACCGCGATGGTGGTTACAGCCGTGAACTACCGCCTGCAGGTATAAAGCCGAAGGCCGCGTTTGAGCCGCTGATACCCCTGAAGAAGGCCGAACCCGTGAAGCTAAATAATTTCCAATCCAGTAAGGGCAAAGTCTGGGCTACCAAGGACGACGCCATGTTTGGTCGCGCGGGGGACAAGGGCAGTGCGTTGACGGGACCGATTTCAATGCGAGATGGCGTGCTAGAATTCCAGATCCTGCTGGGCATGGCAGATCGGCACTCCCTGCGAATACACACCGAGACGGGGGAAAGCTTCCGAATCGTGCTGTCGAGAGCCTTTCTGGAGGTGGCGAAAAACCCAAGCAAAGGCGAGGGCAACGACGCCACAGTTCCGCTAGCTAAAACACGGGTAAAATTCAAAGCCAGCGACTGGCAGACGCTGCGATTAACCTTCCGTGGTAATGACCTCACGGCTGAGTTTGTCGGCACCCAGACAAACGCGAAGCATCCCGTGCTGGCAGGCAAAAAAAACCAACTCAACTTCATCGCCTTCGATGGCGAGGTGGGTCTGCGTCAGGCATTGATGGCTCCGCTGCCCTAAAGCACTCAGGCCAGCGCAGACTGGATAGCGGACATCCAGTGGCGGGCCTTGTCGGCATAGGTGCTGCCAGCGTCCAGCGTCAGGATTCCCCGCGACACATTGACCAGGAGCGGAGCTTGACGGCCTGAACCTTTGAGGGACTGAAGGTCGCCACCCTGAGCCCCGAGACCTGGGATCAGGAGAGGCACATCAGGTGTTTTAGCCAACACGTCATTGGCAGCATTGGTCAGGCCAATGACGAGTCCCATCTGTGAGCTGACCTGGGTCATCTCTGCGACGATTTCAAAAACCTGCCGCCCATCTGCGAGCGTTTGCAGCTCCACGTCCTTAGCTCCGGCATTCGAGGTGACACCAAGCAGGTAGATGCCCTTGTCGGCATATTTCAAAAAAGGCTCCAAGGTGTCGCGCCCCATGTAGGGATTCAGGGTCACCGCATCGACGCCTAGCTCATCGTAAGCGGCCTTGGCGTAGTAGCCCTGAGTCTCACCGATATCGCCACGCTTCACATCCAGCACGATGGGCACGTCTGATGGGATGGCCTTCAAAGCATCCTGCAGTAGCTTCAATCCACGCCACCCTAGGGCCTCAAAGTAGGCCGAGTTCGGCTTGTAGGCCGCCGCGTAGGGTAGCGTTTCTTCAATGATCCTCTGAAGCAGTGCTAAGGAAGCATCGTCGGCCTGAGTCACACGGAGATCCAGCCCCACGCAGAGGTTGGAGCCTGTGGCAGAGATGCGTTGTTCGAGCTTGTCGCGGAATGTCATGGATGCGTTGGTTTTAGGCCAAGTTTCCTTACAGGCAAGGCCCGCCAACACCACGAACGACAGATTTCAGGCCACCTCGATTGGTCAAAACGGCTACGCAACGGCAGATATCCAGTCCTTTAACTAGCCCAGGGTCGCGCATTTCCCCTTCCCTGCCTGAGCCATTTACGCTTCGATGCAGCCATGCACATTCCCACGCTCATCGAACGCAAGCGCGACGGCGGCGCGCTGCTGCCCGAGGAAATTCAGCACGTGATCGCAGCCTTCACCGCCGGGAATATGCCCGACTATCAAATGAGCGCGCTGGCCATGGCCATCCTACTGCGTGGTATGACGACGCAGGAAACCTCCGCGCTAACACTAGCAATGCTACATAGCGGCCACACACTAGAATGGCCGAAAAATGCCCCCATACGTGTGGATAAGCACAGCACTGGGGGTATTGGCGACAAGACAAGCCTCATCATCGCTCCACTGCTGGCCTGCGATGGTGTCTGGGTACCCATGATATCCGGGCGGGGGCTGGGCATCACGGGTGGCACACTGGACAAACTAGAGTCCATCCCCGGTTTCCGCACACGGCTGAGCGAAGCCGAAATCCACCAGGTTATTGAGCACATTGGCTGCGTCATGGTCGGCCAAACCGATGACATTTGCCCAGCCGACAAAAAACTGTATGCCCTGCGCGATGTCACCGGCACGGTACCCAGCGTTCCACTCATCACTGCCAGTATCTTGAGCAAGAAACTAGCAGAGGGTCTAGACCGCTTGGTGCTCGATGTGAAGCATGGCAGCGGTGCCTTTATGAAAACCGAGGCCGCCGCGCATGAGCTGGCCCAGAGCATGATGGAAACAGGCCGTGCCCTAGGCGTGCGCGCCGGAGTCCGGCTGAGCCGCATGGATGAACCCACCGGCGAAGCCGCTGGCAATGCACTGGAAGTCATCGAAGCCGTGCGCTGCCTGCGTGGCGAGGGCCCACAGGATCTGGAAGATATCGTCCTTGACCTCTGCGCCGCCGTTTCCATCTCCTCGCGCGAGCAGCTACGCGGGATGCTGCACAGCGGCGCGGCTTGGCAGAAATTTCAAGCCATGGTCGCAGCGCAAGGCGGACGGCCAGCAGACCTCCTACGACTTGCTGAAATACACTCCGCTAGCGTGATTCACGAAGTACGCGCCGAGCGAAGCGGCAGGCTAGTAAAAATGGACGCGCGCGCTGTCGGTCAGGCTGTGCTGGAGCTGGGTGCAGGCCGTGCCCGCGCTGCGGACAGCATCGACTTCGCGGTAGGTTGTGATGAAATCGCCAAAACCGGGCGTGAGGTGGTTTTTGGCGAAACGCTACTGCGTATCCATGCCCGTAGCCAGTCCGCTGCCGAACAAGCCGCGCACACGATCCGCAGCGGCATTCAGATCGAGTGAGAGCACGGATGTGGATTTGCCAAGCCTGCCAGGTGCTGCTTCAGATGGCAGACTCATGCCCCCTGTCAAACCACCTACCGAACCACCGCATCCGATGATGGACCTGCTGCTCACGGTCATCCTGCCCTCTGTAGTGCTGGAAAGCCTGAGCAAGCCTGAGCGCCTCGGGCCCGCCTGGGCCTTAGTCCTGGCCTTGGTGATGCCAGCAGGTTTTGGCCTGTGGTGTGTAGTGCAGAAGCGCGGGTTGAACTTTTTTTCTATCCTCGGCCTCGTGGCGATCATCATCACGGGTGGCCTGGGTTTACTCAATCTGAATGCGATCTGGTTCGCCGTGAAGGAGGCCGCGTTCCCCATCTTCCTCGGGCTTGCTTTCCCGTTGAGCTTTCACTTTGGCAAACCGCTTGTCTCGGAACTGTTGCTGAACCCGCAGGTGATCAACCAAATGATGCTAAATGCCGCACTAGAAGCCGGTGATAGACGCACGCGCTTTCAGGCACTGCTAGGCCAGGCCTCCTGGGCACTGGCTGGAACCATGCTGCTATCGGCTATCGCCAATGCCGGCCTGGTGCTCTATTACCTGCAAGGTACCGAACCTGGCTCCGAGGCTTACACAAAGGCTATCGGACGGCAAAATTGGGTAGGCTTCATCGTCATCGGTGTTCCGATGATCGCAGCCACCATGACACTGCTCCTATGGCTACTCCGGCGCATCGAACAACTCACCGGGCTGGAGCGCGCCGACCTAATGAGCCCAGGTCAAACCGTGCGCCGGAGGGTGGGCTGAACGCCGCGATGACACCCGACTGGCAGCGTGTCTTTCCTGACCGGGATCACCGACCCGCGATGGGCCTGCGTCGAGGTGAGGCGGGTGCTTTTTGGCAGGATTGGGATACCAGCGGAAGCTTGGCAAGGCAGCGCCAGCAGTGGCTTCAGGATTCGCCTTCGCTTTATGCTGCGAGCTTGGCTGAAGCTGAAGTCGCACTGGCAGAGGCAATGGCCTGGAGGCTGCGTTTTTCTGAACGACCTGAGCCGGATTGGGTACTACTCGCCGCACCTGAAGAGCGCAGCCCGCTGAAGGTGATCGCAGGGGAGGTGGTCTTCCCCTCAGCTTGGTCTTTGCCGGAGAAGCTTGGCAAATCGCTGCCTGAGGTTCACGGACCTGTGCCGGATCTAGAAACCAAGCTCGGCTCTAGCATCGCGATTTTTTTTCAGAGGCTGGAACCCGGACCGCTGTGGCTGCGCGAAAACTGGGGCCTGGCAGCGAATGCGGAGCTGAATCACCACCCCTCACGCCAAAGGCCGCGATTGAGCGCGGAAGCCACGCTCGACTCGACTTGGCTGCGGCTGGAGCATCAATGCCTACTGCGGCTGCGCGAAAGCAGCGCGGTGCTGTTCGGCATCCGCGTCACTTGCCACAGGCTGAGTGAGATCGCGGACCTTCCAGGGCTTGCGCCGCGATTGCATCGCGCCCTATCGAGCATGACGGGCTCCATGGCAGCCTACAAGTCCATGAAGACCGCGCTGCCTGCGCTGCTGGCCGAACTGGAAGCACGGCCATGATGGCGAGTTAGTTGGTGCCGATTTGATTCAAAGCGGCTGACACGTTTTCCACCGACAGTAGCTCAGGCAGCACCACGGGCTCGTCAAGTCCTGGCACGTACAGCACATTCACCGGCACCGCCGCTTTGCCGAGGGCCGAAAGGGCCTGGGTGATGCGCGGGTCTTCGTTCGTCCAGTCGGCCTTCAGCAGCGCCACTTTCTTGTCGGCAATGAGCTTCTTGAGTGTTTCGTTTTTGTAGATGCGCTTGTTCACCTGGCAGGTCACGCACCACTGTGCGGTGTAGTCGATGTAAACCGGCACGCCTGCTGCACGCAGCTCGGCGACTTTTTCGGGCGACCACTCGGCCCACTTGTCCTCCTTCACCGGCCAGCCTGCCCACAGGCCACCTACCACGCTGAGAAGCGCGAGGAGCAGTGCAACCTGGCGCGTGCGCGCTTTTTTGTGAGGCAGGCACCACCGGCCGTAGATCCAGCAGCCCATGGCGATGAGCACCAAGCCGAGCATGGAAAAAAGCAGAGGCTGCCCCTGCTCCATGCCGGTGAGCACCCACAGCAAGAAGCCAACCGTGCCGAAGAGCAGGAAGGAAAGGCCCTGTTTGAAGCTTTCCATCCATGCGCCGGGCCGTGGCAAAGCAGAAACGAGAGAGGGGAAAAGCGCCATCAACAGAAACGGGCTGGCTAGCCCAAGGCCGATCATAGAAAACATCACCAGTGCCTGGAGCGCAGGCAGCGTCACTGCATAGCCCAAAGCCGAACCCAGAAAAGGCGCAGAGCAGGGCGTAGCCACGACCACCGCCAGGAACCCAGAAAAGAAAGAACCCGTCAGACCTTCCTTTGCCTGCAAGCCCTGCCCCACACCGACAACGGAAGCACCAATCTCAAAAACGCCAGCCATACTCAGGGCAAAGATCATGAAAAAAGCGCACAGTGCGAACACAAAGCTCGGCGATTGCAGCTGAAAACCCCAAGCCTTGCCGAACACCACCACCAAGCCTCCTAGCGCCCAGAAGCAAACCAGGATGCCTAAGGTGTAGATCAGGCCATGCAGGAGCACGTGCTTTTTTTCTTCACCAGCTTGCTGCACCACACTCAGCACTTTGATTCCAAGCACCGGAAATACACAGGGCATGATGTTCAGGATCAAGCCGCCTATGAACGCAAACAGCAAGTAACCGGCGAATGAACGCTCTGGTTGATTCACTGAATTTGGCTTAGTCGTGGCATTCGTTTCTTGAGCAGGCTTTGCTGAGGCAAATGCATCGGCCGAAGTGGCATCCGTTACTGCTGTCGCACCCAGTGTCAGCTTTACCGAAGCCACTGGCTTCACGGGTTGGCAATTACTTGGGTCACAAGCCAATGCATCGAGCATAACCGAAAGCTTCACTTCATCCCCCAATCTCCCAGCTGGAGTGATCTTGGCGGGCAGATCCACCGTTCCATCATAGCCCACCGACTTTTTGCCATCTGTGGATTCGACCTCATGTGTCGCTGGCCAGGGCAATTCCTCAACAGACCAGCCTGCGGGCAAAGTCCATCGAAGCTTGGTAGGCTTGCCGATGATCTCTGGCGGGAGGGTTTTCCCATACGTGTGCCAATGCTCTTGATGATTAACTCGAACAGCCACACGAAAGGAATCTCCTGGAACAGCGATCTTTATTTCCGAAAGCAGAGAAATCGAGACCGGAGCAGCTTTCGCTACCGTGGTGGTAAGGTCAATCTGGGCCAAGCTCGTGCTTAAACAGGCAACGAATAAGCTAAGGGTCAAAAAGGTGATTCTCATAAAGTCTGCACGTGAGACATAACGTCCGCACTCAAGATTCTGTGCGTCTTTCACTCAGCTTATCCATGAAGGCGGGATGGCGCTACCATAGCATTTTGACCTCAATGTTTCGTATCTGTAGGCGTTGCTTCAACCTCAGTGGCAGAGACCTGATCAATCA
>JBIKYV010000046.1:0-23448 GCA_044355075.1 Prosthecobacter sp. | reverse complement strand
ATTTGGCATTTTTCGCAGATACTCACTCACTTGATTCACATGCCTCAAATACGCATCTTTTGGATCCCATTGACTCTAGCGCTCGGCACAATGGCTTCATGTGCCACCGTCAAAAAGTTCACGCCTGACATCACGCTACCGAACTTTTCCAGGCTGAAAGAGATGACGCCCGACATCCCCATGCCGAGCTTTTCCACACTGAAAAAGATTACCAACATCTTACCTGGCATGCCGGGTCGGGATACCGCCTCCGCTGACGATCCCAAGGTCCCCTTCAATGCACGCGGCACGCTAGGCTACGGCCATACGCTGCGACTGCACGCCTATGAAGGAACCCGCTCGCCCAAGCGCATTTTCAATGGCGTAGTCATGGTTGATGAAAAAGGCATCGTTCAGCTGGGCAAAGCAGGCTCTGCGCGCATCGGTGGAACCTCTCTCCCCAAAGCTGCAGAAACCATTGCAGCTACATTCCGTATCGGCATGTCCCTAGGACGCACCGTCACCGTTCATATCTTATCGGTAGAAGACACTCCAGTGGTCTCGATACGTGGCGATGTGATGTCGGACGAATTCGTTCCCGCTTGGGAAGACATGACTCTAGAACAGGCCGTGCGCGTGTCCGGCGGTCGAAAAACCGGCTCAACGCATCATGGTGTTTACCTCATTCGTGAGGGAGTTCGCCGCTACTTTTCCTCCATCGAACAGGCGAATGAAGAAGAACCTGAACCCGGTGACATCATCGAACTCTCCCCTGACATTTAATTCATCATGCTCGACTACATCGGCGGCAATCCAAATGCTCCCACCAATCCTTGGTCTGGCCTCTTCAAAACCATCGTCGTGCTGAGAATCGGCACTGGCGTCCTGCTTAGCCGCCATGCCTGGAGCGGTGCACAAGGAGCCTATGATTTTGTATGGAAAGAAAAGGCCTGGGATTGGGCTCGACTCTTTGTCGAAGCGGGAGTGCCCTACCCTCAATTCACTGCGCCCGCTGTTGCTGTACTGCTACTGGCAATTTCTGTCAGTTTCTGCCTGGGGTTCCTGACGCGCCTTTTTGCGCTAGCACTCATGCCGATCGTGGGATTGTTTTTATTTTACGCTGGAGAAAAGGGTTCCGTTCATAGCGAGACAGCATGGCTCTATCTGCTGGTCGATTTCACTCTTTTACTCTTCGGTTCAGGAACCATCTCGTTCGATAAACTTTTCCATATTGGAGAAAGTTGGGCCGATCGCCCCAAGAAAAAGAAAAACGCCTGGTAACCCTATTCACTCATGGCCCGCGTCACTGCTGCTGAACTCAAACGCGTGCTCGCCAATGCTGCCAAGTCTGGCAGCCGTGTGACCGACCGGGCTTCCTGTGCACCTCGACCGCCTGCTCGCCTCCCTGCCCTAGCTTCGAGTGAAAAAAAACGAGTGCTCGCCATCGACCCCGCCTTGCGAAACACAGGCTGGGCAGTGCTAGAAAAGCACGGACGCCAGCTGCGCGCCATCGCTTGGGGGGTGATTTCAAATCCAGCAAAGCTCCTTCACTCCGGCTGCCTAGTCTCGATTCGAGAGCAGCTTCAGGTGATCATTCGAGAGCATGCCCCAGACGTCTGTGCCATCGAAACCACCATCTACGTGCAGAGCTACAAAACCGCGATTGTACTGGGCACCGCACGTGCGGCCTGCCTGATCGCAGCCGCTGAAAACGGATTACCGATCTACGAATACGCACCACGGGAAGTGAAGCAGGCTGCGGTCGGGCGAGGCGCCGCCAAAAAAGACCAAGTCGCTTTCATGATTCGGTCCCAACTTCAGCTCCAGGAAACTCCACCCTCTGATGCCGCCGATGCCCTCGCGGTCGGCATCACCCACTTTCAAAACAGCGAAGCAGGAGCTGCGATGGGCATCGAAGCCAGGCGCGTCTGAGCTCTCGGCCCGAGAGCTTAAGCTAACTCGGGTAATTCTGTTTTCGCAGGGCTGTTTCACCACCTTGACCAAGGCGGGAATCTATCCGATTGAGCCGCATCTATGTCTAAAAAACCTGTTGTTCTCATCATTCGCGACGGCTGGGGCATCAACCCCGGCGGCAAAGCTCAAGCACAAGCCAATGGCGATGCCACCCTGCTCGCGCAGACTCCTTTCCACGATCATCTTTATGCCACCTACCCGCGTGGCACCGTCAGTGCTAGTGGCGAAGACGTGGGTCTACCGGAAGGCCAGATGGGTAACAGCGAGGTTGGCCACCTCAACCTCGGCGCGGGCCGCATCGTCTATCAAGACCTCACCCGCATCAACAAGAGCATCCGCGATGGCGAGCTAGCGAAGATGCCCGTGCTCGTCGAGGCCTTCGAAAAGGCCAAGGGCAAGCGCTTGCACTTCCTTGGCCTGATCAGCGATGGCGGTGTGCATTCCCACCAAGACCACCTCGCCGCGCTTTGCAACGCAGCAAAGGCCGCAGGCGTCTCCGATTTGATGGTGCATGCCATCACCGATGGTCGCGATACTTCACCGACCGGCGGCACCGCTTACATGGCGAAGCTGGAAAAAGACCTAGCTCCGAGCGGCGCAAAGATCGCCACCGTCATCGGTCGCTACTACGCCATGGACCGCGACAAGCGCTGGGAGCGCAACAAACTCGCCTGGGACGCCATCGTGCTCGGTCGCGGTGAAGTGCGCACGGATTCGCCAAGCACAGCCGTGCAGGCCGCTTATCCGAGCGATCCACGTGGAGACGAATTCATGCAGCCGATGATTTTCAGCGACGCCAACGAGCAGCGCATTCGCGATGGCGATGTGATCCTGTGGTTCAACTTCCGCGCCGACCGCGCACGCCAGCTCAGCGACGCTTTCTTGAAAGCCGACTTCGCCGGTTTCGACCGTGAAGTGACACCGAAGACTGGCTACTACACGCTGACCGAGTATGACGCGACTTACGCCGACCTCGGCGCTCGTGTGATTTTCGGTACTGAAAGCCTCAGCAACAACCTCGGCCAAACCATCGCCGCCGCAGGCCTCACACAGCTCCGCGCCGCCGAAACGGAAAAATACCCGCATGTAACTTTCTTCTTCAACAGCGGCGTCGAGGAGCCGAATCCCGGCGAAGACCGTTATTTGGCCATTTCGCCCAAAGAAGTGCCCACCTACGATAAGAAGCCGCAGATGAGCGCCCCGGACCTCACCTTCGAGGTGCTGCGTCGCCTGGAGAAATACGACGCGGTCATCATGAACTACGCCAACCCCGACATGGTCGGCCACACGGGCGTCGTGGAGGCTGGCGTTCATGCCTGCGAGACCATCGACCTCGGCGTGCGCATGATCGTGGAAAAGGTGCTCGAACTCGGCGGCAAGCTCTTCATCACCGCCGACCACGGCAACTGCGAGCAAATGCGCAACGCCGACGGCTCCCCCCACACCGCCCACACCACGAACCTCGTCCACGGCATCTATGTCGCCGCCGATTCAGCGAACGTCACCGTCCGCAACGGCATCCTCGCCGACATCGCGCCCACGCTGCTCGATATGCTCGGCGTGAAGCAGCCCGCGGAGATGACAGGGAAGAGCTTGTTGCAGAAAAAGTGATCAAGCTTCTGTTTCTCTGCTCTCGCAACCACTGGCGCAGCCCGACGGCGGAGCCAGTGTATCAAAACGACCCGCGAGGGAGGTGCGCAGTGCCGAGGTGAGTGCCTCGGCACGGCGGCGGGTCTCGGACAAGCTGCTGCGCTGGGCAGATCTCGTGCTGGTGATGGAGTCGACGCACAAAAGGCAGCTGCGGGAGGACTTCCCGGAGGTGTTTCACGATCTCCGCATCGAGGTGCTCGACATCCCCGATGACTACGAGTTCATGGAACCCGCACTCGTCGAGCTGATGCAAGCCAGCGTCGAGCCGCTGCTATCGGATTCCGCTTGATGAAAACCAGATCCTCAGCGCAGCAAGGCATCTAGCGCCAGTGAACCGTCATTCGTTGAGTAGGCTGAGCGGTAAGCTCCAAAACACGGAGATTCGCCACATGATGTGCTAGCGGAAGCTCTGGGATCAGTGTCCAGGTTTGGAAACCAGACTCTGTATTCAGGCGAACTCGAACATTCACACCGAGCTGACTGTTGCCATTGTCCAATGCCCACTCGTGCAGGTAAAGATAGCTGCGCGGAAGGATGAGCTTAATCTGGTAGCGATCCCCCTCCAAGGGGGTGAATTCTGCCTTAAATTGATCAGGATCGAAAACGGCAGCGTAGCCACTGCCAAAAGCCCAGGGCTGGATGGCCTCGACTTTGCCCCGCGATTTGCCCGAGGCAGTGCCATGCGCTTTGATCGGCCAAGTACTGCCTTCCTCCAGACGCTTGCCGTAGCTTCTGGCATCCAGCTGAGCCTCCATGATCCAGGCGGGATTGCCTTCCGCCGCAGGCAACAAAACGCTACTACCTGCCACTTCAGCGATGAGACTGAGCTGACCGGCATCCGCCTCTGCAGAAAAGGTAACACGCCCCGCCTGAGTCGATTGAGCAGGCAGCATAGGCACGTGCTGCTTCAGCCCTATGTTTCGGGCGATGATCAACGCTTTGTGGCGCTCCAACGTCAGCTCACCCATCTGGATCTTCAGCTTCATGTCGAAGGTTTGCGTCGCGTCCTCCAGTGCTGGAGGAGTCAAGGTAGCGTCCAGGGACATACCCGCTCCTTGCTTTAGTCGGATATCGCCAGACTGCTTGGCACCAGCACCTTCGAGTTCCCAGCGCCCCACGAGATCTTCACCACTTTGATTCAAAAGCTGGACCGCAGGGCTTAGCTTACCCTCATGGTTGAAGGTCACGCTGGGCTCCCAGAGCACGACAATAGGCTCCACTGGGGCTCGCATTGTTTGCATCCAGATCTTGCGGCCATCGGAGATCAGCCATGGCAAGCGCACCTCGGACTCCTGAATCGCATTCGCCGTTTCTGATGGCAGGTAGAGTGCAGACAAGCTTTGCTTTACCCCAGGGGCCAGGGTCACCTGACTCTGAGCCTCGCGGGGACGCCAACCACTGCTAATGAGGGGCAGCGCTGTTAGATCGAAGGGTGACTGAGTCTGCTGTATCCATTCCCAGGACAGCTCAAGCCCGCCCGTTTTCTTCCAAACAGCACGTGCTTTCGATACCGAAATAGGCTGGTTAGCAGCGGGTGCCATCAGGCGATCGTAAACCAGCTGCCCGAGACGCTGATGAAGCTTGGCCCTCGGCAGGTAACGCCCCTCCGGTTCCTCATGAAAGAAAGCCTTCCAGGCATCTATCACACGGGCAAAACGCTCGCCTTCGTGGGCGGCATCATTCGGTGGCAACTCAAAACCATCCAAACACTGACCTAAATCCACAGCAAACCAACCTTCGTCTTCAGCGGCTTGCAGAGCGATGTCGGCCAGGGGACGAGTTTGCCCGAGGCTGACCTCCGGACGCTCGCTCATGGGTATCCAGGGTGTGACCACAATGACATCGGCACCTAGCTCACGAACGGCTTGCCCAGCACGCTTCAGATGGCTACTGAACTCTGCAGGAGAGAGTCCTGTCTCGGCCTCAGAAAAGCCGTGGCAAAGCAGAACCGCATCGACCGGAGCCTGACGGGCAACAGATTGTAGAATCGAGGGCGCATCAACGAGCGATTGCCCCTGTTCAGCGATGACTCGCACGGAGATGCCTGGAGCAAAAGCATCCTTAGCAGATGGCAGGGATGTCCTCACACCACCTGTCATGAAAAAGCGTGAGGCGAGAGCCTTGGCAAAAACCTCCGTCAACGGCTGATCAGCATTGAGCAGACGATCCGCAGGATCACGCCAAATTTCTATAAAACGAGGCTCAGCCAGAACCAGCAGATGGGTATTCTCCCGCTGAGATAGCTTTCGCCATAAAGCGGGCACCCACTGCTTTAGCCTGGCTTGACTGGCCTCAGAAAGATCGAAGCGGTCATGGCCTTGGGGGGAAGTGGGACGAGGAAGTCTAGCCTCTACTGCCGCAACGGAGTCAGGAGTTGACTGCTGGGCAAGGCCATCGACCGCACCGAGAAGGATCAGGTGGCCGAGAAGATGAGGGACGCGCAAAAACGAAAGGGGCATCACCTCCCACTTCGCCACTCTGCGAGCATTTTTCCAGCCGAAAGAGAAGGAGGGTGTCCTCCCGCCATCATTTAGCCAGTAATCGACTCAAAAGCGGCAAAGCAGCGCGGAAATGGGTATTGCCCCCTGCACGACTTAACTGAGCACTGATTAACTCAGAGTCCGTGACAAAATCAGCTGGTAACATTTCATCACGCGACACACCGGCGCAGGAAGAATGCGTATGCACGAAAGCAGAGCTACCCTGACGCGTCACAGACAGCTCAAGGCAGGGTGAATGCAGACGCAGGCTCGATAGAGCGACTTCGGAGGATATTTCCTGAAGTTCCAGTGTAATACGGCTGCCATCTTCCCGAGCAAAGACAAAGCCGGGCTCACCCTCCATGAGCTCAGCATTGAGACGTTGGCAAATCCAGCCTCCTAGAAGCAAGGCCGAGCAGCGTTGACCTGGCGCGTGGGTGATCTCGATGGTTTCGAGGCTCGTGAGCTGCTCCCGCGCTTTTACGTCTTGAAAAGCGGCAGCAAGCGCCGTGCGCATGAAATGACTGCGCGTCCAGCTGAGATCGCGCACATCAAAGCGTGAGACTTGGTGCGCTTTTTCAAGACACAAGAGCTCTGTGGAGGGCTCTTGCCAGGAACTGCTGTCGATGATCAAGGTATGCAGGCGTGAGTAAAGACGTTCATCAAAGTTCCTAACCAGCGGCCCCTGCCACCATATGATGAGAGGAAGGTCTGAGTCGAGGTGAGCAAAGACGATATTTTGTAGCTGTGCCGCACTACCACCTTCCAGAATGAAGCTGATTTGCTCACTGCAAACCACCTGCCGCCCCTGATACGGACGGCAAAGAGCATTGATCCAGGCGCGCGCACGCTCGGGATGCATCTGAGGCACACAGGTGATCAAGAGCGCACGGCAGGAGTGATCTTCCGTGATCTTTTTCAGCATCTCATTGTTCTTCGCGAGGGCCGTCGGATCTTCCGAATATATGGCAAAATTGATCAACGAAGCCCGTGTTTTGGCCTCGTCGCTAGCCCATAGCTCCTGCAAGGCATGATCAATTTTCGGGAGAGGCACCTCAGTGCCCAGCATGGAAAAATCTAAGGCTGCAGAATTCAAAACCATAGGTGAAAGCATGGCATGGACGCCCACTTTCACAACTGGAGAGAGTTTTGCGACGATCAAACATCACAAACCATGGCCGCATGACGCAGCGCCAAAATAGGATCATCCCAGGTCGGGATAAATTCATGCGCGACGAAATCGTGATACCCGATCTCCTGCACGGCCTTCATGACAGCCGGGTAATGGATCTCTTGAGCATCATCCAACTCACAGCGGCCGGGATTGCCAGCCGTGTGCAAGTGACCGATGTAGTCCCGGTGCAGGCGCAGACGACGGATGATGTCTCCGTTCATGATGCTGACGTGGTAAATGTCGAACAGCAGCTTAAAATTGGGGCTTCCGACCTGCTTGATAAGGTCCACACAGAAATCCACATCATCGCCAAAATAGCCTGGATGTCCTTTCATCGGGTGGCTGCTGTCTCTGGAATTTAGATGCTCTAGCACCAAGGTGATGCCTTTCTGTTCGGCCAGCGGCAGCACGACTTTCCATGTCTCAAGACAATTTTTGACGGCTTGATCATGTTCCATGCCTTCGAATCGCATCCCCGTGAAGGTGATGACTTTTTTGGCTCCCACCTGGGCTGCGATTTCGATACCTTCCGTGAGCTTCGCGATCACCTCTTCACGATACTTGGGATTGCAGGGGCCATTGGCAAAGCCATGACCGCCAACAAGCGAAATCTCTAGGCCCATTTTTTTGATTTCGGGATAATACTTCCGATCAATCCCCTCAATCCCCACCAGACCTATTTCTTTAGCGTGCTTGGCTAACTCGAGTGTATCCATCGGCTTCCAACACCACCCCATCAGAGTGTGTTTGATGCCATGATTTCGGATTCGATAGGCGGCATCCACTGCATCTTTGGCAGTGCTGCCAGTGCTGGCCAGGGCCGGACTAGAAATGCTTGTGGCCAAAGTGCCAGCTATGCCGATTCCGGAAGATTGAAGGAAAGCACGACGATTTTTCATGAGGTCATAAGCAACGGTCGATGACGGTTGGCACACAAGTTGAAAATCATTGAGAAGTCACCTTCAGTGATTCTTGCATGCCAATCATTACCAAAAGGTAAGGTGTCGTTTTCGAGGGCTCTTGATAGTCTTATTTTTAATTAAATAAAAACTCATTTGCGACATGCCCCGGCGCTACCTTGTCTTCTCCATATTGATCCTAGTCTTGGCTGCCGGTGCCTCCTGCCATCTCGCAAAAGTTTTGCATCATGAAGAGCGCGTCTTTTCACCATCGACCGATCGCGATGCTGACCAGCGTTCTGAAACAAACCTTTCTGGAAGATCCATCGCTCCGGGGGGGGCTGGTGGACGCCAGTCGTAATTCCCGGCGGTGCCTATGCCGACCAACCAGCAACGGCACCGCCGGGATTACTCCCTAAAATAACGGCTCGGATTTAAATCCGTTTATAATGAACGGGTTAACCAAAGCTTCGAGACTTTTAATGCCCGCCAGGGATTTCGGTGCTGGCACCTCCGCCGAGCATTTCACCATCAGCTAGATCATAGCCGACGACCTCCACTTCACCGTGGCGGATTTTCTTCTGAGCCATGGCCACCGAGATCCAACGGAACTCGTCGTTGTTGTCCAAAAGGACCTTAAACACCATGGTCAGGGGCACCGCCATGAACATACCCAGTGGTCCCCAAAGCCAGCCCCAGAAAATCACCGAAAGCACGACCACCAAGGCAGAAATGCCAAAACGCCTGCCTAGAAGGTGTGGTTGGACAAAATTATCGAGCCCAAAATTGACTAGGCCGTAACCGATTGCCACACCAATGGCTGTGCCTGTGCCTTGTTGAACCAGGGCCTCAATCACGGCGGGGATACTGGCCGCGCTCGAACCGACCGCTGGGATGTAATTAAACACAAACGCCAAAATCGCCCATAGTAGTGGATACTGTAGGTCAAAGAACCAGCACCAAACGCCTGCTAAAACACCCGTAAGAGCACTAATCAAAGTCTTCACACCCAGGTACTTCTGAATATCAGTGGCACTGCGCAAAAGCCCACTCAAATCAGGACCACCTGCCTGGCGCACGGCTAGTAAGCGACGCTCCGTGCCCTGGGCCTCCATCAGAATGAACATCATCAAGATCAAGACCATGATCAGGCCTGCTAAAAAGCTCGCCACAGTGCCAAATGTGCTGCCCAACATCGACCCCAACCGCGTCACGACATCCTGCTGGGTCACATAGCTAATGAGCTGATTCCAATCAAAGAGAGTATCAATCGCCACCTTAGCCTCCGTGACTCCATTGTCCTGAAGCCAACCCGCGAATTCATTGATATAAGTCTGCAAACCGCGGATGTAGCGTGGAAGATCTTTGTTAAAACTCATCAACAAGCGAACAGCGAGTGTGATGATACCGGCGAGGAAGCTTAAGTTTACTAGGAGCGTGATGCCCAAAGCCAAAAACGAAGGCACCCTTTTCCGAACTAACCAGCGCAGTAGTGGAAAGCTGAGCACCGCTAGGAAAAAGGCATAAACGACAGGCACCAAAACCCCAGCCGCCTGCTTCATTCCTGCCAACACGATCATCAAGCAGGCCAAGGACAGCAGCATGCTGGAGCTTTTTTGCCCCCAAGGAATGTCTTTGTCCGATACGTCTCGCTCTGAACTCATGCGTTTCAGCTGCAACCGTCTCTGACAAATGAGGCAGGCACAAGGAAAAAGACCTGCCACCTTAAGTTCATTCACGGTCTTTCCAAAAAGCGGATGCCATCCGCGAGAACGCCGCTAGGACTGAAGCAACGATTTTCATGAAGCCCGAACGCCCACCACGCCATCCCAAGCGCCCCCCCCATGATCCGTCAGGCCCATTCCGAAAACCGACTGCCGCTTCGCGACGCAACCCGAACACCAAGCGTGATCTAAGCCAAGGTGGCACCTCTTGGGAAAAATCGGCCGACTGGTATGACAAAATCATCGGTGAGAGAGGCTCCGAATTGTATCAAGAGGTTGTCATCCCCAAAGCCTTGGACCTTTTGCGCCCCAGTCGGGATGAAAAAATTCTCGATCTCGGCTGTGGTCAGGGTGTATTCTCACGAGCGCTGGCTACCTCCGGGGCCATGGTTACAGGGATTGATGCTTCGCGTTCCCTAGTAGAAAAGGCCAGGAGCTACCCTGCACGAAATAAAATCCGCTATCTCGAACGAGATGCCGCCCATCTGGAAGGCCTCAGCGATTTCGATGGCATCTCTGCCATTCTTTGCCTGCAAAACCTCGAGCACTTGGATCAAGTCTGTGCATCGGCTTATCAGACCCTAAAGCCTGGAGGACGTATGCTGTGGGTTCTGAATCATCCCGCTTTTCGCATACCTCGGCAATCTGCTTGGGGCTTCGAAGAAGAGCGTAAAATCCAATACCGTCGTATCGACGCCTATAGCAGCACGTTGACCATCCCCATCGTCATGCATCCTGGAAAGGCCAACAGTGAAACAACCCTGAGCATCCATCGCAGCCTGCAGGAACTGACGCGTTGTGGCTTTGGTGCAGGGCTTATGCTTGCCGACCTGCAAGAATGGCATTCGCACAAGCAAAGCCAACCCGGCCCTCGTGCCCGTGCTGAAAATCGAGCTCGGCAAGAATTCCCCCTGTTTTTGGCCCTACTCTGGACACGCCCACAGAGCTAATTTTGCCCACTGACGCCCATCCTCTGTAGTAAAAACCATCCAAGCTCTCTTCCACAGAGATGGCCTTGCCTTCGCGACCCCGATGAAAAGGCGGTTGCCAGCCTAGTGTGACCCGCTAAGATCGCGCGCCCTTTTCCCAACCCACCCAACCTCAGCCACCAGCCATCATTCCCGTGAATCCGTCATTCCTTCTTACTCAGGGCATTCCGATATCCCTTGTGCTCGCTCTCGTGGGCCTCGCCTTCGCCATTTTGCTGATCCGCCAGATTTTAGCCACCTCGGCAGGCAATGAAAAGATGGCAGAGATCGGTGGCGCGATTCAGCAAGGCGCACGGGCCTACCTGAATCGGCAGATACGAGCCATTGCCTTGATCGCCATCGTCATTTTTGTCGCCGTTTACTTCGTGCGTGGTGGTGTCGCCAGCGTCGGGTTTATCGTCGGTGCCGTATGTTCTCTGGCTGCAGGATACATCGGTATGACGATTGCGGTGCGTGCTAATGTGAGAACAGCATGGGCTGCGCGGGAAGGAGCCCACCCAGCCCTGAAGGTCGCCTTCAACGGCGGTGCCGTGACAGGTCTACTCGTTGTGGTTCTTGGTTTGCTTTCCGTCGGCATCTTCTTCTTGGTCGTGGAAAAAATGTCCGGCACCAAGGCAGCCATTGATTCTCTTATCGGTCTGGCTTTGGGCAGCTCTTTGATTTCCGTCTTCGCTCGGCTTGGCGGCGGCATTTACACCAAGGCCGCAGATGTGGGAGCGGACCTCGTGGGAAAAATCGAACAAAACCTGAATGAAGATGACCCCCGTAACCCAGCGACCATCGCTGACAACGTGGGTGACAATGTAGGTGACTGCGCTGGCATGGCCGCCGATGTGTTCGAAACTTACGCCGTGAGCTTGATCGGCGGCTTGCTGGTAGGACACCTCACAGCCCCTGAGGGGAATCATGCGGTATTGGTTTATCCTTTTGTCCTTTGTGGATTGGCCATCCTGGCCTCTCTACTAGGCATTGCCTGGGTCAATTTCGTTAAACAAAAAGCCACCCCTACCCTGGTCGGTGGTGTGGCTGTTTCTGGCATCGTCGCTGCCATCTTGTTCAAATGGGCAACCGGGGCGATCTTCACCACCTCCGTGACCATGGCAGGGATGACGGTGACTCCCTCTGCAATCTTCTACTGCGCTCTCATCGGCCTAGCCCTAACTTTTGCCGTGGTTTGGATCACCAACTACTTCACCAGCACGGCACACAACCCAGTTCGCCGAATCGCCAAAGCCTCCGAAACAGGCCATGCGACCAACATCATCGCTGGCATCAGCGTCGGTCACCACGCCACTCTCCTGCCCGTGCTCTGCATCGCAGCATCCATCTGGGCCTGCTGGGATCTAGCTGGACTTTACGGCATCGCCATCGCGGTGGTCTCCATGCTCAGCCTCAGCGGTATCATCGTTTCGTTGGATGCCTTCGGCCCCATCACGGACAACGCTGGCGGTGTCGCCGTCATGTCTGGCCTGCCTGAAGATGTGCGCAAAATCACTGACGAACTCGACGCCGTGGGCAACACGATGAAAGCCGTGACCAAAGGTTACGCGATCGCCTCTGCCGGCTTGGCGGCGATGGTGCTTTTCGGCAGCTACGTGGAAGAAGTAAAAGCATTCCTGAAGATTCAAGAGCTCGTCTTTGACCTGATGAACCCACAAGTGATCATCGGCATGTTCATCGGCGGTCTGCTGCCCTACCTATTCACGGCTTTTGGCATGGATGCCGTCGGTAATGCTGCAGGAGCTGTCGTGCGCGAAGTGCGCCGCCAAATCGCCGCCAAGCCTGGCATCCTTACCGGCAAAGACACGCCTGATTATGGGCAGTGCGTGGACATCGTCACCAAAGCCGCACTCCAGCAGATGATCGTACCCGCGCTGTTACCCATTGTTTTTGTCGTCGGCGTTGCCTTCTTGGGTAAGGAAGCCTTGGGTGGCCTTCTTATCGGCACCATCATCACGGGTCTCTTTGTCGGCATCGCGATGACGAGTTCGGGTGGCGCTTGGGACAATGCGAAAAAATATGTCGAAGAAGGTCATCATGGCGGCAAAGGCAGCTTTGCTCACCAAGCAGCAGTCACTGGCGATACTGTTGGCGACCCCTACAAAGACACTTCTGGTCCTGCCGTGAATCCGATGATCAAGGTGGTGAACGTGCTCGCCATTCTAGTGATCCCGCTGTTTTTCAAATAAAGGCGCAAGATTGCTCACTCTCAATGTTTGATACAACGGGTGCGACTTCCATCGCACCCGTTTTTCTTGCCTAGAACCTTAGCTGGCAGACATCGCCAAAGCACCCGGAGCATGGTCAACGATCACTTTTGATTCGGAGGACTCCTTTTTCTGGTCACGACTGAAGGTCAAAGCGACGATACTCAAAGTCGCCACCGAACTCAGGGGCATCAAAATCGCAGCAGCTAGCGGGTTGAGATGGCCCATCAAGCCTGCGATGACCGTCGCGATATTGTAGACCACAGAAAAAGCAAAGACCCGACGTGTGGCAAGGCGATGCAATCTTGCGACTTCCAGTAAGCCGCGGACAAATCGAAGACTATGGCCGAGGAAAAAGAAGTCCGCCTTTTGCTCCAAAAAACTGCGCCCGGTCACGGGACTGCCGGCACATAGCGAGGCATCAAAGGCGAGGCTATCGTTCGCTCCATCGCCGATGTAGAGGGTGTCTTCAGCATCACGACGACGAACCCAATCGGCTTTTTGTTCGGGGCTGAGCTCTGCTTGCCAATGCTGGGTATCCAGTCCTAGCTGTTTGGCGATCTCAGCTACCTTCACTCGGCGATCACCACTAAGGATCGAGACTTCCAGCCCTTTCTGACGCAGGGCTTGAGCTTCCTCGACCGACTCAGCACGCAATTCATCGCGAAAACGAAAGCCCGCCAAAACTTGCCTATCGCGGCACAGCAGCGCATCTGCACCCGCACCGCGTCCCAGGGACCACTTCACGCCAGACTCATCCGTGAATGCCAGACCATGACCGATCATCTCTTCGACTTCCGTGCCAGAGCACAGCGAACCAGGACCGATAGCATCGAACAAGCTACGACTTACGGGATGCAGATTGCCTGTGACCAAAGCTCTCAGTGCATTGACAGCCTGGCTATCCAGCTTTTTCAGCACCTCAGGATTCTCCAGCACGGGGTTTTCCAGGGTTAGCGTGCCCGTCTTGTCAAAAACGATCTGGTGCACGCGCAGAAGCCTCTTCCAAAGAGCTAATGAGCGCACGAAAACTCCCATCTTTTCGGCACGCGCACAGGCAAGTTCCTCGGCCAGCGGCACGGCGACGCCCAGAGCACATGGGCAAGACACCACAAAAATGGAAATCATGACCTGAAGAGACTCATCCAGACGAGCTCCCCTGAGGAGCCAAGCAGCAGCGCCCACGATACCGACCAGAACCACCACCACCAGATAACCACGGAGCAGTCTTTCCAGGGCTCGATCTCGAAACTCTCCAGGGCGGCGAGCCTCCAACAGCCGATAGAGGGTGCTTTCCTGCCAGCTTTCCAAGGCCTCAGCTTCCAGTGCCTTCAACCCGATATTCAGTGCCCCCGAGGGCAAGAGCTGTCCTTCCACACGGCGCTGCGCTTCGCTTTCACCATTGATCCATTCCAGGCTCACCGAGGCACTTGGGCAGAGCAGCCGACTGGCCACAGGAATCGACTGCGCGGGTTTGATCACAAAGCGCACGCCTGACTTGAGTGCGCGCAGCGGCTTGGGCTGAGGCTCACCTTTCACCAGAATAACCTCGGGAATGGAAGTATCACGCATGAGCTTCCGACGATTCCGCTCCACTGCTGATTGTTGAGCCCAGCGGCCGACGAGCATGAGAAAGATGAAGATGGCGACAAAGTCGAAGTACTTCAGCCCCTCCACGCCCAGCAGCCAGCCGCCGATGGAACCCGTGTAGGCGGCGATAATCCCTAACGCGATCGGAGTATCGATATGCAGCATTCCCACCGAGAGGCTACGCCAAGCCTTTTCTATAAAATAGCTACCTCCAACCAGCATCGCCAAGGTCGCCGAGGCAGCAGCGATCATATCAAACCAACCCGCAAAAGCGAAATCCGCTGGCATGCCAAAGTAGGCAGGCAGGCTGAAGGCCATGGCGTTCATGGCAAAAGCCCCACAGACACCCATGCGACGTTCGAGACCTGAAGACTGCTTTCTTTCTCCACCCTCGCGCGGTGGACCGACGAGATAACCAAACGCCTGCAGATCTTTGGCAAAGGCCACAAGGTCAAACATCTCTGGGTCATAAGTTACAAGCATCTCACCATGCACGACATCAATATTCACCCGCAACCCACCGCGGTGCCTAGAGAAGACTCTTTCGATCAACCAAACGCAACCCACGCAGGAAATGCCCTGTAAAGCTAAACTCAACTGCCCCGCAGGCTGCATGGCATGACCAAGCTGAGCAAGCCATTCATAATCTCTTTCACGCAGGCTTTGGGGAGAAACGGGGGGCAGTGTCACGCCACCTTTCAGGTCATAAAAGTGATCTAACCCCTGCTCATGCAGCAAGTCATGCACATACACGCAGCCGGCGCAGCAAAAGCCATCGTCACGGTTGGCAGGGACGGGCGAGCCGCAGTGTTGACAGGTGGAGGACATCCATGTGACCTATTCTCGAAACCAAGGCACCTCGCTCGCCAACTCTTGCGTGAATTGCGCCTGGATTTGCCTTGGCAATCCTACAGCATCCAGGATAAGCGAAGCCGCCATGCGCATCCTCATTGCTAGCGACAAATACAAAGGTTCCCTCACAGCTCCTGAAGTGGCAGCCATCTTGAAGCGTGTGCTAGAAAGCCATCTACCAGAGGTCAGCTGCGATGTTTGCCCCATCGCTGATGGTGGCGAAGGCACCACAGAAGCGATGATCGCCGCCTTAGGCGGCGAGCGAATCAACCTGCCAACAGAGGATGCAAGGGGGCGTGCCATCACGGCGGCCTATGGAATGATCCAGCGCAATGGCAGAAAGCTCGCCGTCATGGAGATGAGCGCGGCTTCTGGCTTGGCGAAGGTCAGCGATCTGCCGCTCGATCCAATGACCGCCAGCACCTTCGGCACAGGTTTGATGGTGCTGGATGCGTTTCAGCGCGGAGCCTCGCACCTGATCATCGGCATCGGAGGCAGTGCCACCAATGACGCGGGCTGCGGCATGGCCAGGGCTCTGGGTTGGCGATTTTTGCAAGCGAATGGCCAACCCATCAAGGACATCCCGCGAGACCTAGACCAGCTCGGCTGCATCTTACCACCTCCAGCGAGGTTAAGTCTGGACATCCAGGTTGCCTGTGATGTCAGCAATCCACTACTCGGCCCTGAAGGGTGCACGCGCATCTATGGCGCTCAAAAAGGCATCTGTGATCCTGAAGCACACGAGAGCCGCCTCCAGCACCTGACCGAAATCGTGAAGCGTGATGTCACTGACCAAGATCTGGCGAGCACAGCAGGCGCAGGCGCTGCCGGTGGCCTGGGGTATGGCCTCATGGCATTTGGCCAAGCGCGTTTAGTGAGCGGTTTCGACCTCATTGCGGACGTTATCCAGCTCGAAAAAAGAATCGCTGAGGCCGACCTGATTATCACCGGTGAAGGTAGGCTGGATGGGCAAACGCTGCATGGCAAAGGCCCGCTTGGCGTGGCTCAAATGGCACGCCGCTTGGGCAAAAAAGTTGTGGCTTTTGCCGGAGCGATTGAGCCTTCCCCTGCCCTATTGGCTCACTTTGACGCCATGCATGCGATCAAACCGGCTGAAATGCCTGTGGCCGAGGCCATGGCACGCGCTTCTGACCTCCTGGAACAGGCCGCGCATCGAGCACTACCCTCGTTACGCCAGGTTTTGGCCAATCAGCCTGCATTTTGATGCCACATGATCCGCCAAATCGGTTGCACAGCGGCAAAGTGCTTCTATTCTCCACCCCTCACCGCATTACCCCGTGGTGTAATGGTAACACAGGAGATTTTGGATCTCTTATTCAAGGTTCGAATCCTTGCGGGGTAGCCAATCGTGACCATGACTCGATTCCGCCCCTGTATTGATCTCCATTCCGGTCAGGTAAAACAAATCGTCGGGTCCACGCTCAATGATTCTGGTCAGGGCTTGAAAACCAACTTTGTGAGTGATCGCGATGCGGCTTGGTATGCCAAGCTTTACCATCAGGATCAGCTTTCTGGCGGTCACGTGATCATGCTCGGACAGGGCAATGACCCAGCGGCCAAATCAGCCCTTTCAGCCTATCCAGGCGGGCTCCAAATCGGTGGCGGCATACGTCCCTGCAATGCCGCAGAGTATCTCGAAGCCGGAGCCAGCCATGTGATCGTGACGAGCTATCTCTTCGAAACGGACGGCCGTTTTTCCCAGACACGACTCGACAAAATCGTCACAGCTGCGGGTCGGGAGCGACTGGTGATCGACCTCAGCTGCAAAGCGACCGGAGACGGCTGGACCGTCGCCATGAATCGCTGGCAAACGCTGACTGACCTCCGGGTTACACCTGAATTACTCCAGCATCTGGCCAGTCATTGCGATGAGTTTTTGATTCATGCTGTGGACGTCGAAGGCAAATGCGAAGGCATTGATGCTGCGCTAGTCGAATTTCTCGGTCAGCATAGCCCGATTCCGATGACTTATGCTGGTGGCATTTACAGCCTCGCTGACTTGGAAAATATCCAACAGATTAGCCATGGTAAAGTCGACGCGACAGTGGGTAGTGCACTGGACCTTTTTGGTGGCCACGGGGTTCGATATCAGGACTTGGTCGCGTTTAATCGTCGCTCAGACTAAACATCTCATTGGATGTTGAATGGTGCGCGGTGCAGGGTTCGAACCTGCGACCCCTGCCGTGTGAAGGCAGTGCTCTACCGCTGAGCTAACCGCGCGGCAATTGGAAACGGGCCGTGTTCATAGACGAGCTAAGAGGCATTGCCAGTCCTTTTTTCAAAATCACACCTTAACCACAAATGCCTGCTGGCAGGAATGAATGGGCTTGGCATCATGACAGAATGACCCGTGAAGAAGCCGCTGAGATTCTGGAACGCATCGCTCTCCTGCTCGAACTCAAAGGGGAAAACCCCTTCAAGATCCGCGCCTACAAAACCGGGGCAGAGATCGTGCAAACCCATCCCGGTGACATCTTGCAGCTCGCTCGGGAAAACGCACTGGATGGCATCAAAGGCCTTGGCGAAGCTTTGCGTGATAAACTGCATGAGCTAGCCACCACCGGGCGCTTGGAGTTTTTTGAAAAACTAAAAGCGGAGTTCCCCGAAAGCCTTTTCGATCTATTCGAAATCTCTGGCCTAGGCCCGAAAAAGATCGCAATCCTGCATGCGCAGCTTGGGGTCAATTCTTTGGCTGACCTTCGGCGTGTCTGTGAATCGGGAGAGGCCACCCAACTTAGCGGTTTTGGCGCAAAAACTGTAGAGAAACTGCTGGAAGCTATCGCTTTCCGAGAGGCACATGCCTCCGAGTTTCGGCTGGATCAGGTCTATGCCATCGCCCAGGATCTGCTGGAGACGCTGCGTAGCCATCCACGAATCTCGCGGGCGGAGATTTGTGGGAGCTTTCGCCGTGGCAAGGAAGTCGTACACGATCTCGATTTCCTGGTGGCGAGTAAGCATCCCCAGGAAGTCATGGCCGATTTTGTCCGCCTGCCACAGGTCGAAAAAATCATCGCCCAGGGAGACACCAAAGCCAGCATCTATGCGCCAGGCGGTCTTCAGTGTGATCTACGCGTCGTCACAGGCGCCGAATTCCCCTTTGCGCTTCAGTACTTCACGGGCAGCAAGGAACACAACGTCGTCATGAGATCGCGGGCGCTAGAGCGCGGGCTATCACTCAACGAGTATGGTTTTAAACCCAGCCAAGCGGGAGCATCGATGCCCGAAGAAATCTCTGAGATTTATGAAGAAAAGCAGATCTATCAGCTACTCGGGCTGGACTTCATCGAGCCTGAACTCCGGGAAAATGCTGGCGAATTTGAAGCCGCTGAAAAAGGTCGATTGCCACGTCTCGTCGAGCTAGAGAACCTACGCGGCGTCTTTCACAACCATACCACCGCCAGCGATGGCAATGCCAGCCTACGTGAGATGGCAGAGGCGGCGATGGAGCTTGGGCTGCAATACCTAGGCATCGCGGACCACAGCCGCAGTAGCTTCCAGGCGAATGGACTTGATGAAAAAAGACTGCGCGCGCAAATCAGTGAGATTCAAAAGCTGAATGCCGAATTCGACGGCACATTTCGGATCTTCGCAGGCAGTGAGGTCGATATCCTGAAAGATGGATCTCTGGACTTTCCAGACGACGTACTGGCCGAGCTCGATTACGTCGTGGCCAGCGTTCATAATGTATTCAACTTGCCAGAAGCGGAGATGACCGAACGCATCATCCGCGCCATGGAAAATCCGTACGTCACGATGCTGGGGCATGTCACGGGCCGACTGCTAGCCCAGCGTCCAGCTTATGCGGTGAATATGCCAGCCATTCTGGAGGCAGCAGCTCGCACGGGCACGATCATCGAGCTCAATGCCAGCCCCTGGCGGCTCGACATGGACTGGCGTTGGTGGCGTCTCGCGGTGGAAAAAGGTGTAAAATGCAGTGTGAATCCCGATGCACACAGCACGCGCGGGCTGCAGGATGTGATTTTCGGCATTCGCTCAGCGCGCAAAGGATGGCTACGACGCCAAGACGTCGTGAATTGCCTACCCCTAGCAGACATCGAGACGGAGCTGGTGCGCAAACGGGAGTCTGCCGCTAACAAGCGGTAACCTAAGCGTTGAGCAGTCCTTCACATGCAGCTTGGTTTCCTGGGCGACGATGCGGCTCATGCTAAGCTTGTCAGTCCATGCTTCGATGCCATCTTAGTGAATTCAGTCCATGTCATTCCCTGCTACCCAGGCCCAAATTGATGAAATCCTAAGGCCTAGCGATCAAACCCAGACCGCAACTCCGCCGAATGACAAACCTCAGGCCCGTGAATCCGAGGTGGCACGTTTTCTGGCCAAGTGGCTAGATGAGTTCCTGCGGATTCCTGGCACTGATTTCAAGATCGGCCTTGATCCTCTGCTGGCCATTTTCCCTGGTATCGGCAGCGCGCTTACTTCAGCCGGCAGTTTTGTCATCCTGATAGAAGCGATGCGGAGTCACGTGAGTCTGCCTGTGCTACTACGCATGGGGGGAAATATGCTGCTGAACGCGCTTTTGGATTCACTACCTGCTGTCGGTCCGATTGCCTCCGCTTTCTTCAAATCCAACCTGCGTAACCTACATCTCCTGCAAGCCTGGCAGGCAGGTCGGCATGAGGAAGTTCGGCGTAGCACCAAACGTCTCTGGCTAGCCTTAGGTCTTCTGTTTTTCCTGCTTGGACTCATGGTCATCGGCCTCATCGCCATGAACCTCTAGCTGCTCAAAATCCTCTTTTTCAGCCCGGATTAGCGGAAGCTTTCGCGCGCAACCATTATCTTTTAACGAAACTCCATGCCACGCGGGGCGTTGCAGTGCAGATTCTTTCTCTCAAGCTCTCTTCTCGTTCTCATGGTCGCTACGATTTCCGATGTACTCCTCGCCACGGCTCAAAAAGTCGGTTGTCGTGATCAGTCCAAGCTCCGCCATGCTCTCGATGAAGCTACAGACAAGCGACAACCTCTGATCGAGGCAGTGCTGGATGCGAACCTCGTCGATGAAGAGCGCTTCTTTGCTGAACTCGCCGAAACCTTGCACCTGCCTTTTGCCGCCGAGGACAAAGAAGCGCAAGAAGGCCTGCACAATCGTTTCCCGGCCAAGCTCGCCCTGCGCCACCGCATTTATCCCGAGCATGTCAGCGCCCAAGAAGCAGTGCTGCTGACCTACAATCCCTTTGACCTGAGCGCCAGACAAGCCGTCGGTCAGGAACTGCGCAAACGCGTCCACTGGAAAATCGCCAGCCGTCATCGCATCCTCGAATCCCTGCATCAGGGTTACGGAGTCGGTGCTGAAAACTTTGATGAACTGCTGGAAGGTCGCGAAGGCCAGCAAGAGGACGACGACCTGAAGCAGGAAACCACGGTGCTGGACGAAGCGGACGAAGAGGCCACCGTGATGAACTTCGTGAATCAAATCTTCCGCGAGGGACTCAAGGAACGTGCCACGGATATCCATGTCGAACCGCTGGAACGTGACTTGCGCATCCGTTACCGAGTCGATGGCAAACTCATCGAAGTACCTGTGCCGCCAAACATGCGGCTTCTGCAAAATTCTCTCGTCTCGCGTCTAAAAATCATGGCGCATCTGGACATCGCCGAGCGCCGCCTGCCACAGGATGGCCGCATCAACCTCGAACTCGATGGCGAACCCATCGACGTCCGTGTCGCTACCATTCCCAGCGTCAACGGCGAATCCGTCGCCCTCCGTCTGCTCACGCGGAAGAAGTTCGACATGGCCGCCATCGGGCTTGATGCCGACACCGAGGCTAAGTTCCGCAAACTCATCGCGTACCCGAACGGCATCATCCTCATCACCGGCCCCACGGGCTCTGGGAAGAGCACGACACTTTACACTCTGCTCAAGGAGCTGAACACCAAAGATCGGCGCATCGTCACCATCGAAGACCCGGTGGAAAACAAGCTCGACGGCATCATCCAGATCGCCGTAAAACCCGAAATCGACCTCACCTTCGCCACTGGTCTGCGCTCCATCCTGCGCGGCGACCCCAACGTCATCATGGTCGGGGAAATGCGTGACCAAGAAACCGTCGAGATCGCCATCCGAGGCGCGCTGACCGGGCACTTGGTGCTCTCCACCCTGCACACAAACGATGCCGTCGGCGGCATCTCCCGCCTGCTCGACATGGGCATCGAGCCTTTCATGGTCTCCTCCTCCGTTCGGGCCTTCCAGGCTCAGCGCCTTGTCCGAACGCTCTGCCCGCACTGCAAAGAACCCACGCAGCATGAAGACGCCTACCTACGAGCCATCGGCTTCCCTATGGAATGGAAAACTCGGCTCTACCGGCCGGTAGGCTGCCGTTCCTGCCGCAACACTGGCTTTAGTGGCCGACTGGCCATCATGGAGATCTGTATGATGAGCGAAAAGCTCCAGGAAAAGATCAACCTACGTGCCACGGCCATGGAATTGAAAGCACAAGCCCTGCAAGACGGCATGGTGCCCATGCGCCAATATGGCTTCCGCAAAGCTGCCGAAAGCATCACCACGCTTGAAGAGGTGATGACGGTGACGGCAGCCAGTGAATGATCCAGTCACTTGAAGCTGTTTTGAAAGAAAAGGCGTGGCTGCAACGACTGTTGCGCCACCCATGAAACTAAACGCACTCTGTGCTTCGACACTTCTCTTTCCCCTTCTAGCATCTGCGGATGATGTGAATGTCCCGCCCCAGGGCTTCACGGCCTTGTTCAACGGCAAAGATCTAGCTGGCTGGTTTGGCTGGGGCACGCAGGACCCGATGGATCTCGGCAAAATGTCACCCGAAGAAAAAGCGACCTATCAGACCCGCTCCATCGAAGGCGGTCTGCTCGATGCGAAAGGCGTGGACAAAGGGGATCACCTGAAAGCTCACTGGAAGGTCGAAAATGGAGAACTGGTGAATGACGGCAAAGGGCTCTACCTCACCACGATGAAGAACTACGGCGATTTCGAGCTGCGCGTGGACTACAAGATGCTGCCGCTGGGAGATAGCGGCATCTACTTACGTGGCACGCCGCAAGTGCAGATCTGGGACTACACGGAGGCACCCAAATTCAAACTGGGGGCGGACAAGGGCTCCGGCGGTCTTTGGAACAACAAGAATGAAGAGGGCAAGCACCCACTGAAGCGGATGGACAAGGCCTTTGGCGAATGGAACCGCTTTGACATCAAGATGATCGGAGAGCGTGTGACCGTGAAGCTGAACGGAGAATTGGTCGTAAACCATGCCCCCCTGGAAAACTTCTTTGCCAACCGCAAAGCAGGCTACCTAGCCTATGGCAAAAGCACGGCCAAAGACGCCAATAAGACTTCAGAAAAAGCACCCAATGGATGGATGCCTGATCCCGTATACGCCAGCGGCCCGATCCAGCTTCAGACCCATGGCAGTGAGATCCGTTGGCGCAATGTTTTCGTCCGCGAGATCAGTGCTGAAGAAGCCAATCGTGAATTAGCTGCACGTGATGCTGATGGCTTTGTGGAAATGGTGAACGGCAAAGACCTGAGCAACTGGCAGGGAGCAGTCGAAAACTACGAAGTCCTGGATGGTGCTATCGTCTGCAAAAAAGGTAAAGGTGGCGATCTGCTGACCAAGCAAGAGTTCGAAAACGGCATCATCCGTGTCGAATTCAAGCTACCTGAAGCCGGAAACAATGGCATCGCCCTGCGCACTCCACTCGGTGGACATTCCGCCTCTGATGGCCTGGAACTGCAGGTGATCGATAGCGATGGCTACAATGCGAGGCAGGCAGCAGCAGGCAAAAAGGGCTTGGAGCCGTATCAGTATCATGGGAGCCTTTACCACTGTGCAGGAGCCAAGCATGGCTACCTGCGCCCCGTAGGTGAATGGAATTTCCAAGAGATCGAGGTAAACGGTCAGCACATCAAGGTCACGCTGAA
>JBIKYV010000179.1:0-7300 GCA_044355075.1 Prosthecobacter sp. | reverse complement strand
GCCATGCAGGTGGCTGTAGTTCGAGCACATCTGTTCTCCCGCCATTTTGGTCATAGCGTAGGGGCTGATGGTCTGCAAAATCGGGTCCTCTTCGCTAAAAGGCACTTTCTTATTCACCCCATAAACAGAAGAACTGCTAGCGAACACAAAGTGTCCACAACCGGTGCGGCGGGCAGCCTCTAGAAGATGAAAGGTGCCCTTAATGTTCGTGTCGATGTAAAGCTCTGGATCAGCAATCGAAGGTCGAACGCCAGCCCGTGCGGCGAGATGGATGACCGCATCGAAGCGCCCCTCCTCGAAAACGTGTTGGACAAAAGCAGCATCCGCCAGTTCACCCTCCCGCACGCGCACAGTTTGCGACAACCCAGCGAGGTTAGCCCTCTTGATAGCAGGATTATAGTAATCGTTGAAGCTATCCAGGATGGTGACTTGAGTATCGCTGGTCGTAAGGAGCCTTTCGACGGTATGAGAGCCGATGAAGCCGGCGCCGCCGGTGACAAGGATGTGCATAGGACGTGAAAAGGAAGGCTGAAAAGGAAAGTTAGTCTGCAAGCTCTCGCATGGCTGATCGCTTTGCAACCCTTCGGTGTCTGAAAACCTAGCTCCTCATGGCCTCAAGCAAGACCCCGTCGATTTAGGGATTCTTCGACCGCACGCTCGACCAGCCGCACCGCGAGTTCTTGGGTGGCATCATCCAGAATAGCGGTGGCTTTTTTTAATGCCGTCGCGTCGTGCCGCTCGGCCTGAAGCAGGCTCTGAACTTCTGTCGCAGCCACTTGGATTAGCTCTCTCTCAGCTTCACTTACCGCATCACCAAACTGGGCTAGCGCGGTCTCAACTGCCGGCAGGAGTTCCTCTGCTTTGAGCTTTGCCTCGGTCCAAACACGCTCGTTCATGTCCTCAAAAGCATGCTCGACGCTCTCAGCGATCATTTGTTCCACACGCTCATCATCGACATCGACAGCCGTATTTTGAATTTCCAGCATCGTATCCTGCCCCGTCGCGGTATCGCGGGCGAGGACTTGGAGGATGCCATTCGCATCAATAGTGAACTGCACGCCAACACGTGCGCTGCCCTTCGGCCCGGCTGGAAAGGGCACGACGACGCGACCTAGCTCCCAGTTATCTTTGGCCAATTCGCGCTCTCCCTGAAGCACACGAATCAGCATGTCCTTCTGCCCCGCGACAGCATTGGTAAACATCTCCCCTGCCTTGCAGGGGATTGTCGAATTGCGCGGGATGATGATGTTCATCAATCCACCAAAGGTCTCAATACCGAGAGAGAGCGGCGTGATATCCAGCAGCAAAACATTGCGTAGAGACCCACTGAGAATGCCCGCCTGAATGACCGCACCCATGGCCACGGCTTCATCAGGATTTTGAGAGGTATTGGGTTCCCTGCCGAATAACTTGGCGACAAAACTGCGCACGAGAGGAATGCGTGTGCTGCCACCGACCAAGATAACTTCGTCCAACTGCTCCGGGGAAAGCCCAGCATCGCTCAGTGCACGCAGACAGTGCGACCTCGTGCGCTCGATCAAAGGCCGGATCAGCTTCTCAAAGCTCTCACGGGTCAGCTCTACACTTAGGCTATTTTTGCCATCGTAAAAAGGTAGCTCTACCCGCGTAACATCCTCACTGGAAAGCCTCTTTTTGGCCGCCTCAGCGACCTCTAGAAACGTCGTGGAATCAACTCCAGCAGGTGCCAAGTTGGTGGCAAGCACGCGGTCGATGTCATCTCCACCGAGCTGTGTATCTCCTGCCGTACTGAGCACCTGAAAGACACCCTCACGCATTTCCAAAATGCTGATGTCAAAGGTGCCGCCACCGAGGTCATAAACTGCGATCTTTTGATGCTCGCCCAGTTTATCCAACCCGTAAGCGAGCGCCGCCGCCGTCGGTTCACTCACGATGCGCTCGACCGTCAGCCCGGCCATTTCACCAGCCTGCTTGGTGGCATTGCGTTGGGCATCATTGAAGTAAGCGGGCACCGTAATAACCGCACGGCTGACAGATTGCTCCAGAGCTCGCTCTGCAGTCGTCTTCAGCCTCCGCAGAATCTCCGCCGAGACCTGGACCGGCGTGGTGCCGAGCTGGCGCAAATGGTAGGGCGGCTGCCAGTCCCCTTCCCCACTGCGGCGCCCTATCAGGCGCTTCACACTGGTCACAGTACGCTCCGGCTCCAGGCTGCGCTTACGCAACGCAGCGGCTCCAACCAAGATCTGTCCATCAGCCGCATAATTCACCGCAGAAGGCGTGAGGCGACTACCGGATTCGTCAGCTAGCAGAATCGGAAAACCACTATCCACCACGCCGACGAGCGAATTCGTCGTGCCGAGGTCAATACCAAGAATGAAGGAGGGCGCGCTCAAGGCAATGGTCGGGATCAGGCCGGATTTAGTTCAGCAACCGCCGCTTCCAGCGAAGGAAGATCTTTGATGCTAATAACCTTGGCGGATTTATCGATTTTACCCATCAGCCCTGCTAGCGTGGCGTCGGGCCCAAGCTCGATGAAAAGATCATGTCCATCTGCACGCAACGCCTGCATCGACTCAACCCAACGCACACTGCCCGTCACTTGAGCGGTGAGCGTGCGGCGAATTTCCTCAGGGCCGTTCACAGCACGTGCTTCGAAGTTGCAGATCACAGGCACGCTAGGCGACTGAAGGGGAGCTGCGGCCAGGGCCGCCGCCAGCTTATCCTGAGCACCCTTCATCAGACGGCTATGGTAGGCACCCGCCACAGGCAGCGGGATAGCACGCTTGATACCCTTGTCCTTCGCTTTCGCTGCTGCGGCCTGAATCCCCTCGACAGCACCGCTCAAGACGATCTGCCCAGGTGCGTTCAGATTGGCCACATCGACATCACATTCCGCCGCCAGCTCACGGATCGCCGCTTCCTCCCCCCCAAGCATCGCCACCATCGCACCCTGGGTGCTTTCGCAGGCTTCCTCCATGAAGCTGCCACGCTGGAAGACTAGGTCCAGCCCCGTTGCAAAATCAAACGTGCCCGCTGCAGCATGAGCCGTGAACTCTCCCAAGGATAAACCCGCAGTCGCCGCGATCTTCAGATGGGGCACCCTTTGCTTCAAAATCTCGAGAATCGCCAAGCCATGAGCATAAAGTGCAGGTTGGCAGCGGCTCGTGCGCGTGAGCTCCTCCATCGGCCCCTCAAACATAACCTGCGTCAGCGAGTAGCCCAAGGCGGTATCGGCTTGATCAAACAAAGCGCGGACAGCAGGGAAAGCCTCAGCGAGGTCTTTGCCCATACCAACTTTCTGAGCACCTTGACCAGCAAACAGGAGGACAGCAGAGACAGACATGCGGAATGAAAAAAGAAGAGTTAGAGGTGAAACTGAGCCGACAGCCCACCTGGGATGCCTTGGCCAATCAAGGGCGTTCCTGAGGCTGAGCACGATGTCAAAGGCAAAAATGGAGAGCTGGAAAAGGCCATTGACGCTCTCGCATTGGGCACTACTCTCCGCCTCGTCCCGGACGCATCAACAAATCATGATTCGTCCATATCACCCACACGACCCACACCATGTCCCGTAGTTTCATCTTCTCGTCCGAGTCCGTCGGCGAAGGCCATCCTGACAAAGTTTGCGACACCATCTCTGACGCTATCCTCGACGCCTGCCTCGCCGTGGACAAGAGCAGCCGCGTGGCCTGCGAAACCTTCGCGAAGAGCAATATCGTCGTCGTCGGGGGGGAGATAACCATTCCAAAGCTCCAAAACAAAAAACTCGGCACCACCAAGCCCATCGACGAAGTCATCAACATCGGCAAAGTCATCCGTGAAGCCGTTCGCGGCATCGGCTACGTCAATGACGACGATGTTTTCCATGCCGACAAACTATTCATCAACAACTACCTGACCATCCAAAGCCCCGATATCGCACAGGGCGTGGACGCAGCCGCTGCCGAAGGCAAAAAACACGCTGAGCAGGGCGCGGGTGACCAGGGCATCATGTTTGGTTACGCCTGTGATGAAACGCCAGAGCTTATGCCTGCGCCGATCATGTTTGCTCACCGCCTTGGCCGTGAACTGACGAAAGTCCGCAAAGCTGGCAAGCTAGCCAAGTGGCTGCGTCCAGACGCAAAGAGCCAAGTTTCTGTCGAATACGTCGATGGCAAACCCACCCGCATTGTCAACGTCGTCATCTCGACGCAGCATGCCGAAAGCGCCACACACAAGGAAATCGAGAAGTTCTGCATCGAGCAGATCATCAAAAAAGTGCTGCCGAAGAACATGCTGACTAAGGACACCGAGTATCTCATCAATCCAACCGGCAAGTTCGTCGTCGGCGGACCACAGGGCGACAGCGGTCTCACTGGCCGTAAGATCATTGTGGACACCTACGGCGGCATGGGCCGTCACGGAGGTGGTGCATTCTCCGGCAAAGATCCATCCAAAGTGGACCGCAGCGCCGCCTACATGGGCCGCTGGGTTGCCAAGAACGTCGTCGCCGCAGGTCTCGCGGCTCGTTGCGAAGTGCAGTTCGCCTACGCGATCGGCCATCCAAAGCCCGTCAGCGTTCACATCGACACCTTCGGCACAGGAGTCATCAGTGATGACAAGATCCTCGATGCCGTGCTCAAAGTCTTCTCCTTCAAGCCGGCTGACATCGTCAAACAGCTCAATCTACTGCGCCCGATCTACAGCAAGAGCACCAACTACGGTCACTTCGGCAAATCCGACGCCGACCTCACTTGGGAAGCCACCAACAAGGCAGACGCCCTCAAAAAAGCTGTAAAATAATCCCCCCAACTCTCAAACCAGCCCTCCCGGCCAACCCCAAGCCGCGCAGATCACCTCTGCGCGGCTTCTTATTTTCAGCACTTTGTTAGATCAGTTTTATTCAAGGTAAATCAGCTCATTCGCATTCAAAAGAGCACGGCAAAACGCGCGCAAACCATGACTGGAGATGAACTGCTCTGCTAATTGTCGCTCCGTCGCATGCGGCCTGCGCTGAAAAACAAAACGGTAAGCCGCCTCCACAGGACTCGCCGTAGGCAAGCGCTGAGCCAGCGCACCAGCCATATCGATAACAAAGCTATGATTTAGCAAGGTCAAAGCCTGCAACGGTGTGGTCGTATTCGCTCGCCTAGGCGCCGCAAACGCGGTATCAGGAAAATCGAAATCACTCAGCACATCAACAATGCTAGCTCGTGCATTTTGGTGATAAACAGCCCGGCGATACGTCTCGACCCCGTGTTGTTCCAGCGGTGAGTAAGTGCTGACGTTATTCTGCATGTGCTTGTAGAGCCTGAAACCAGGACCGCCCATCGGTTCGAACTTCAATTGCCCTGCGACAAAAAGCATCGTGTCGCGCACTTCCTCGGCCTGCAGTCTTCGCGGCGGGAAACGCCAGAGCAATCGTGACGCTGCATCCGCACGCGCTCCGTCTTCACGATACGCAGCGCTTTGTTGATAGGTCTTCGAGAGCAAAATCTCCCGGTGCAGAGCCTTCAAACGCCAACCATGCGCGACGAGCCGCCCAGCAAGATAATCAAGCAATTCAGGATGCGTAGGCTGGCTACCAAGATAGCCGAAATCACTGGGCGTATCCACGATCCCCGTGCCAAAATGCCACTGCCACACACGGTTGGCCAACACACGAGCCGTCAGCGGGTTGTCCTGCGTGATCCACTTAGCCAAAGCGAGACGACGATCGCCTTCGGGCGCGTCAGCGGGCAATTCGTAAGCAGGTGTCACCTCGCTTAATACCTTCAAACTCGCAGGAGGAATAATGTTCCCTGGCTTCATAGGATCGCCTCCCTTATGAAGCTTCGTAGGTTCTTGAGGTTGCGCATGATTGCCGACCCAAATTTGCGGCAGGGGCGGCACACGATTGATCTTCCCCTGGATAGCGTTCATTTGTTTTTGCAGAGCAGCAAGACGGGCCTCATCCTCTTGCGTGATGATGGATTTTCTGGCCTTTGCCAACGCATGGCCAGGAGTAGCCGGCTGGCGTCCTTCATCGGTAGCCACCGTTTTCCAGGTCTGGCCATCGTCAGAAACTTGGATTTCATATTCCGTTGGCGTAGCACCACGAACCTTGCTTTCATCCGTGCCGCGCTCACCACGTGCATTGATGAAGTTCACGCGAGTGATGCGTTCCGGCCTAGCAAAGGTAAGATTAAGCACGGGTGGGCTACCGATAAACCAAGCCTCGCCCCTTGCACCATCAATGCAGTACTGCGGGCCATAGGCTTCAGGAAAATCTTCCGCCACTGCAGAGCGTGCGCCTTGAGCTTGAGTTCCATAGCTAGCAAGCGCGACATTTTTGCCTGCGCTGTCAAAAACTTCAAACTCGGTCAATTTACCACCACCCGCACGCTTCGTAGGTGTGCCCTGGTAATCGCTGGTAAAGCTACGAATGACGAAACGAAGATACTTGGCTCTGACTGGGGCAAAGGCTTCCTCGGTGCCATGCGCATCCACCGCAGGCCGAGTGAAGCTGAGATGGGCAACAGCAGCCTTAGCACGAGCATTTAGCGCCTTGTCCAAAGAGTCGTGCTCTACCGTGAGACGCGACAACTCGGCTTGCAGCGGTTTCAGAGCCTGCTGATGAGCAGCAAGCGCCTCATCCGTAGCAACCACACGGCGGCCGTGGCTCACACCTTCAACGGCAGACTTGATTCGATAGTAGTCCTCAGCAGGAATAGGATCAAACTTATGATCATGACAGCGAGCGCAGTTGATAGTTAGACCCAGGAAAGCACCGCTCGTCGCTGTCACCATGTCATCTAAAGTAGCCGCGCGTATATTCGCTTGCGCCACCCGGTCTTGATTACCCACATCATCATAAGGTCCAGCCACGAGAAAGGCACTACCGACTTCAACCTCAGGCTTACCCTTACCAACAATATCACCAGCGAGATGTTCGGTGAAAAATTGATCGAAGGGCTTGTCGTCATTAATACTTCGGATCACGTAGTCTCGAAAGGGCCAAAGGTCGTCGATGATGAAGTTGCGCTCGAAACCGTTGGATTCGCCAAAGCGAACGACATCAAGCCAGTGGCGTCCATAACGCTCGCCATAACGAGGCGATGCCAAAAGCCGCTCTACAAGAGATGGCACATCTGGCTTCTGTACAAAAGCCTCCACCTCCTCCGGTGTAGGTGGCACACCGTGCAAGTCATACGTCATGCGGCGGATTAGCGCACGCGGATCGGCGATGGCATTGAAGCCCAGCCCCTTGTCCCTGAGCTTAGCCGCTATGAAGTCATCGATAACGGCAGATTTGAAATCTGAGATTTTAGATTTCGCATCACGAAGCGGTTGCAGCGACCAC
>JBIKYV010000177.1:0-7394 GCA_044355075.1 Prosthecobacter sp. | reverse complement strand
ACCTTCGCGACATCTTTTTGCGCTCGCAGCCTCACCCACACTCCCTTTTCGTGGGTGGGAAAGTCCAGCCTTAGGCTGCTCTCACCGCTTACGGCTAAGGTGTTTTTCGCTATCCACTTGCCGTTACCTTGTTCATCCACCTCCAGTGTGAAGGCAGCTGTCTGCGGAGCCACGAGATGCAGCGAGCGATGCTGGTAGCCGCTGAAAAGGTAAGGCTCGCTAGTCTCTCCGGCCTTTACTGCATCCTCTAGCCAGACTGCGCCGCGCCCGATGACTGGGCCGAGCTGGTCCAGCTTCTCCGGTGTGATGAACCAGAGATTTGATTGTGACTGGCCAGGGCCGGCAAGTTTGCCTTTGGCCTTGCGAATATTGAGAAATTCCTTGTTCGCGGAATCATCGCAGCCGAGCACCAACCGGTCGCCCCAGCGGGCGAAGTCACCGATGACCTTTAGGTAATTGCTACGTGGGACGATGCCTGCGCTGTTCGTGGGGCTAAAGCCTTTTGGAAAGCGCCAAAAAGCGCCGTGCATGGTCATCAGCATCTCTTTTTCTCCAATATCTCGAATGCGTGGCCACTCTGTGTTCCAGCCGTGGGCGCCATCATAGCTATGGCTGGATTTGGGTAGGCGATAGCTTTGCCAGGTGGAGCGAACCTCCGAATTTATTCCTTCATGAGCTAGGCGGTCCGTGCGACTCAAACACATCAGGATGAGAGACCGATGGTCCCAACCAATACTCCATACGGGATCACTTTCCGGCTGTGGATTGCCTTCAAGCCCTCCTGGGCCGGTCACTTCAGTGAATTGATTCCTGCGCACAAGCTGCCAGTCACCCCCTGGTTTCATCCATTGGCCCAGTGCACCGCTTGGCGTGGAAGGATCGGTGACCACTCGCTTGTCGCGATCGCCATTGTTTGCATAGACCAGTAGCCCCTGGCTGCTGTAGAGCCCCTTGCCGTGATAACCTGGAAGTTGTGAAGCCAGCGTCGCGGGCTGGGTTTCTTTCGAAAAGCCTTTCTTGGGCTTGTTGCCGTCCTGGATTAGGCCCGTGACCTCTAGCGTCTTCAAGTCCACCTCGTAGAGCCCCTCTTCCATCGTGGCGTAGTAGGCCTTGGAGCCTGGGGCCAAAAGGTGGCGCGCATTGCCGGTGAGTCGGCCTGGCATCTTATTCGGCGGAATCACGCGCACCTGGCGCTGCTTATCGATCACGTAAGGACCAATAAGCAGCTGCTGCGTCTCACGGTGGATCATGCGATTCGCCGGTGTGCCTCCCACACTCTCCGGGCGGATCAGCTGCTGGAGTTCAGGGGTGATTTCGTAGAGCTTGTCACTGCTGCCAAAAGGCAGGTGTGGTCCGTAGGTGATGACCCAAAGTCGGTCCGCCCAGGGCACCACGGCCCCTGTGCCGCATTCACCTTCGTTGTTGAACATAGCTAGGTGCGGGTAGATGCCGCTGATCTGGCGGGGTTCCTCGGCGGAAAGCAGGGCAGTGGCAAAGACAAAGAAAGGGGCTAGGCGATGCATCCGGCCAGTCGAGCATGAAAGGCTGTGCGGTGGCAAGCCTGCACACTTATGCTGTATGGAAAAGGCTTACATAGTTTAGCAGAGCATTTGGCGACACAGACAAGACTTGGCGTGAGCGTGGCTTCACGTAATTTGTGTCATGAAGACTCCTTTTCTCCAAGCTCAGACGGTCTGGCAAAGCCTACGCTTTGACTGGCTCTGGGTCTATCATGGCGCAGTTCCGGTGACGGAGACATGGTCCAAGCTCATCACCGTACCAGCGGGTTGGTTTTGGGTCGAAGCTGGTTGTGCTCGGCTGAGAACCTCAGGTCGAGAGAGCATCGTGAAGCCAGGGCAGAGCTTCTTTTCTGCGCCTGGGATTCGCCAGCAATGGTTCTCTAAGGGCACACGGCTACTTTCCGTGGGGTTTCGTTGCGATTGGCCATCGGGGGAACCGGTCTTCCAGTCGGGGCTGAATGTGATGCTTACTCCTGCTAAAAGTGGAGTCCTGCTGGCAGCGACACGGCAGCTTTTTCAGATTATTCATGGTCAACGTGCCGAAGTGACCTACCGGGAGGCAATCCATCCGCAGCCGGCGACACTGAAGCGTTGGAGCCAACGCGAGCTAGCCTTTCGCCATTGGTTTCAGCAATACCTGGACACGGTGGAAGGTCTTGGTGTGCGGCTGCAACCGACTGGTCGGATGGATCAAAGCCTTGGTTGTGTGCTGAAGAAGCTAGAATCTTGGCCACTAAATGAGCCGCTAAGATTGAGCTCTCTAGCCGCTAGTTTGCTTCTAGGCGAACGACGATTGCGCGATCTGCTACGTGGACATCTGGGCATGACAGCGCAGGCCTGGATGGAGCGCCGCCGTCTCAATGCGGCCTGCGAGGAACTGACCAGTCATGATATGCCGCTGAAGCAGATTGCCTTTACCCTTGGCTTTCGGCATCCGCCGCATTTTACAGCTTGGTTCAAGCGTCACACAGGTCTGACACCGACCGCATTCCGCGAAGGAGGGGGCTTGGATGGAGCCTGAGTCGCGTCTTTTCGAACCGCACCTTTGATTAGATTCATCCATTCGCGCAAGGTCACTGCACATCTGGTCATCTTCACCTACCGCCATCCTCTAGGGCGTTTTGCTTTCATGGGCTGCTGGGATGCCCTTAAAGAAGGCTAATTGTGACGAATCCCCCTGCAAAGATGACTTTCTCCGGGTCGCTTGAGGATAGCACAGCAAGACGGTTCATCTCGTTTTCGTATGCCGAATGTGATTCGCGCTTTTTTAGCCATCTCTCTCATCTCCTATTGTCATGCCGCCAGCCTCACTTTTGAAAAGGATGTGCGGCCAATCCTCAAAGCGCACTGCTTTCATTGTCATGGTGAGGAAGGTGAACTGAAGGGTGGGTTGGATGTGCGGCTGGTGCGCTTTCTCGTGAAGGGTGGTGAATCTGGAGCTGCTATTCAGCCTGGGAATGCGAAGAAGAGTCACCTCCTGGAGCTCGTGAAGGCTGGTGAGATGCCCAAAGGAAAGGCCAAACTCAAAAGTAAGGAAATTGCGATCTTGGAAACTTGGATCGCTGAAGGTGCTCATACCGCGCGCCCAGAGCCAGAAAAACTGGGGCCAGAGCATGTCTTTACGGAAGAAGAGCGCGCTTGGTGGGCCTTTCAGCCCATACGAAAAACTAAAGTTGAGAATGAGTTAGCTAAGGAATCTCTGTCGAATTCCATTGATGTTTTCATTGCAAAAAAACTTAAAGAAACGGGACTTGGTTTCTCGCCTCAAGCTGAGGCTCGCACTCTGATTCGTCGTCTCAGCTTGGATCTGACAGGCCTTCCTCCGAGCCCTGAAGAGGTGGATGCTTTTGTCAAAGCTTCCCATTTTCCTGATCAAGCCGAGGCTGCCTACACGAACCTCGTGGATCGGCTTCTAAACTCGCCTCACTACGGTGAACGCTGGGGACGACACTGGCTTGACCTTGCTGGGTATGCAGACTCTGATGGCTACACCGAGAAAGATCTGGAGCGTGCCTGGGCCTGGAAGTATCGCGATTACGTCATCGCTGCTTTCAATAAGGATAAACCTTTTGATGACTTTGTGTGTGAGCAGATCGCGGGGGATGAGATGGTGCCTCAGCCGCATCGAAACCTGAGTCCCCAAGATATCGAGAAAATTACTGCTACCGGTTTCCTCCGCATGGCGCCTGACGGCACAGGTGCCATGAATGACAAGGTGGCCCAAAATGCCAACATCGCGGATACGATCAAAATCATCAGCACCGCATTTTACGGAATCACGATCGGGTGCGCACAGTGCCACGATCATCGCTATGATCCCATCACGCAGGCAGATTATTACCGACTGCGTGCGATCTTTGAGCCTGGCTTCAATACGTCGAGCTGGAAGGTGCCAGCCGCTAGGTTGGTCTCGCTATTAACCGACCAAGAGCGTCAAATCGGCTCGACAATCGAAGATGAAGCCAAGAAAATAGACGTTCAGCGTCTGAAACAACAAGAAGCATTCATTGCCGAGGTCCTGGAGAAAGAACTGGGTAAAGCTCCAGACAAAGACCGAGAGGCGCTACGTCTGGCTTACCGGACAGAAGTTAAGAAACGCACGCCTACACAAGTTGCCTTGCTGAAGGCGTGGCCACGTATTCAGCAGCTAAGCGCAGGATCTTTATATCTTTACGATACCACTTACAAAACGAAACACGCCGACACGCTGAAGCGCATGATGGATGAAGCTGCTGCAGTGCGTGCTAAAAAACCGAGAGAGGAATTTTTGCAGGCCTTCGATGAACTGCCGATGCATGAAAAAGCTGTTCCAGCCACCTACCTCTTTCATCGTGGTGAGCCTGATCAGCCTAAGGGAGCCGTCAAGCCAAGCGATCTCAGTGTTTTGGCTGCGCATCGCTCGATCCAGATTCCGGAAAAGAACCCAGCGCTGCCGACTACAGGCCGTCGGCTCGCCTTTGCCAAACGCTTGACGGATGGAAGTCATCCTTTGTTAGCGCGTGTTATGGTCAATCAAGTCTGGTCGCGCCATTTGGGGCGTGGCTTGGTTAATACGCCGAATGATTTTGGCCAACTGGGAGAAAAGCCGAGCCACCCCGAATTGCTGGATTGGTTGGCAGCTGACTTCATGGAAAAAGGCTGGAGTCTAAAGCGCCTGCATCGACAGATTCTCCTGAGTCGGACATGGCGTCAACGATCCCTGCGTGATGACTCACGTGATCAGATAGATCCAGACAATCGCTGGCTTAGTCGCATGAATGTCCGCCGTCTGGAAGCCGAAACTCTCAGGGATAGTCTTCTCGCGATCTCTGGGCGATTGAATCCCAAAGTGGGTGGTAAGTCCGTGCCAGTTACTTTTAATGAGGAAGGTCAGGTCATCATTGGTATTGATACCCGTGATACTGCTGGGCGCCAAACTGGGAAGTTTATATCACTTCAAGGCGAAGAACACCGTCGTAGCATCTACATCCAGGCACGTCGCAGCACGCCTTTAGAGATGTTTGCTGCATTCGATGCACCTGCCATGACGGAAGCAAACTGCGCCATTCGTCCAAACACGACCGTCAGCCCTCAAAGTCTTCTATTGATGAACAATCTTTACATGCGTGAACATGCTCAAGATTTTGCTCAACGTGTCATCACGGAGGCTGGAGGTGATGTGGGGCAACAAGTGGGAAGAGCTTGGTGGCTCGCATTTCAGCGTCAGCCTAGCATGGCAGAGGAACAAGAAGCCTTGCAGTTTCTCAAAGCTCAGACGAGCTACTATCAAGCCCATCCAAGTAAGCTTGAAAAAGCCAGTGGCCCTTCTGAAAATCGAACGGTTTCACCTGAATTTTTGGCGCTTTCGACTCTCAGTCATGCCTTGCTGAGCTCGAATGAATTCCTTTACACGGACTGAACTGGACTGAGCCTCATGCGTCGCTTTTTACGTCACACTGCACCCCCAGGAAAGTTCAGTTTGCCTTCGCCTCACTGCGGCTTTGAGCCGGCTAGTTATGTATCACGAGAAATATTTGCTCCTATATCTAGCCGCATTTGGGCTTACTTGCCTTCTGCTAGGGCCAAGGTACTGATGAAAAAACTTGTCGCAACATTCGAAGGCTAAACGGCTTTCTTTTCACATTCAAATCTATCGCCATGCTTACTCGATCACTTGCCTGCCTCATCACGCTAAACGCTATCTTCTCGCTGAAAGCTCAAGATTGGACTGAGTTTCGTGGACCAAGTCAGCAAGGGCAATCGGAGGCTGTAGGTTTGCCTGTGGAATGGGGTGCTGTGGGTTCAAAGAATGTTGTTTGGAAAGCCAATCTGCCAGGTGTAGGTTGGTCTTCTCCGATCATCGTAGGAGATCGTATTTATTTGACGTCAGCCGTGCCGTTAGCTGGCGAAGAAAAGCCCGTGGTGGATCGCAGTTTGCGTGCGTTTTGCTTGTCTGCGATTGATGGAAAGGTGATCTGGGAACAGGAAGTCTTTCCTCAGCAGGCAATTAGTGCGCCGAACATTCACCGTAAAAATAGTCATGCGAGCCCAACCTCGATCTACCAGGAAGGTCACTTGTACGTTCATTTCGGGCACCAAGGCACTGCCTGCCTGAAGGCCGAAGATGGCACCTTCATTTGGAGTACGCGTGATTTCTCTTACACGCCAGTTCATGGCAATGGTGGGAGTCCGGTACTGGTCGATGGAGTTCTTGTTTTCAATGCTGATGCTGAGTCTGATCCGGCAGTGATAGCTTTGGATCAAAAGACGGGGCGGTTGCGCTGGAAGTTCATCCGAGAGAGCGATGCCAAGAAGAAATTTTCGTTTTGTACGCCTCTGGTGATCGAGATCAAAGGCCGTCGGCAGGTCATCACACCGGGCAGTGGAGTGGTGAATGCCTTGGATCCCATGACTGGGGCGGAACTTTGGAAGGTGCGCTACGACCAGGGATATTCCGTGGTACCGCGACCGCTGTTTGCGGATGGTATGGTCATTCTTTCCACGGGTTACGATAAGGCACGCGTACTGGCCATCAGGGCCGATGGATCAGGCGATGTCACGGACACTCATGTGGCTTGGGCGCTGGACAAGTATGCTCCCAATAATCCAAGCATGGTTGCAGTTGCCAGTGAGCTTTATTTTGTGGCGGACAATGGCATCCTCACCTGCGCGGATGTGAAGACGGGCACTGTTCATTATCAAGAGCGCTGCACGGGACCGATCAGTGCCTCGATTCTCCATGCAGATGGTCGTCTTTACCTACAGGACGAAAAAGGCATGGGTTATGTGGTAAAGGCGGGAAAGACCTACCAACTGTTGCATAAGAATGATCTCGGCGAGCGCTCCCTGGCTTCGTATGCGGTTTTCCAAAACGACTTCATCATTCGTACGGAGAAGTCGCTCTGGAGAATTGGCCAGAAATGAATTCGTGCCTAATTTTTGGGTTAAGCCTGCCTTTTCTCATCCAAGAAAGGCAGGCAAACTAATCCATGGTCTAGGTTTTACAAAAGCCGCCACTCGTGCCCATTTTCCCGCAGCAGGTCATCGGCCTCTTTCGGACCCCAGCTGCCGGCTGGATATTCGCACATGGGTGGTGGATTTTCCGACTTGTGCCAGGCGTGTTCGAGTTCGTCGATGAACTTCCAAGCGGTTTCGACCTCATCGCGTCGGGCAAAGAGGGTGGCATCTCCAGCCATTGCATCGAGCAGTAGGCGCTCGTAAGCCTCAGGGCTTGCTTTGCCAAAGCTCGATGAGTAGCGGAAGTCCATCTTCACCTGCTGCATGTTCATAGCCTGTCCTGGCTGCTTGCAGAGGAAGCGGAGAGCTACGCCCTCGTCGGGCTGAATACGAATCACTAGGGTGTTTTCGCTGCTGGTGCCGAGCCTTTTTTGCGTC
>JBIKYV010000045.1:0-23857 GCA_044355075.1 Prosthecobacter sp. | reverse complement strand
TGGAAGACATTCACTGCGCGGATGTTCGCGGCATCGGCCTCATCATAGACTAGCTGAAGCACCTCGGCTAAGGCACGCTTCGGTATCACCGCGTCCTGCACGACGTAACTGGGGCTCAACTGGCCGAGCAGCCCACCGGAGGCTTTGCGGGCTTTCCAGAGCTTTTGGCGAAGGGCATCCTCATCGCTAAACATCACGTCCTGCGATCCTGCATGACGCAAAATCTCAGCCACGGCCTCGACCCGCGCATTCACGAGCGCCTCCGGGCCATCAATCTCCACGAGAAGCATGAACGAACCCTCGGGCAATCCACAAGCCATCTGACTGCTCTCCACCATCGCCACACCGCGCGGATCAAGCATCTCGATCGCCGCCGGATAGGACGAGTGCGCCACCAGCGCATGAATCGCCGCCTCGGTGGTTTTCAAATCGGGATAGGTCGCGCGAAAGGTCCACACTTTCTCGGGTAGCGGCAGCAATCTCAGCCAGAAACGAGTAAAGGCCGCCAGCGTGCCTTCGGAACCGATCATGAAGCGTTTCCAATCCTCACGCCAAGGTCCGCGCCCACCCGCAGGCCCACCAAAACGATGCACGCTGCCATCGAGCATAATCGCCTCGACTCCGAGCACATAGTTGCTCGTCACACCGTAGCGAAAGCAGTGCGCACCGCCAGCGTTCGACGCCACATTGCCCCCGAGCGTGCAGACCGGACCACTCGATGGATCAGGCGGATAAAATACTCCATACGGCTTCAGTGCAGCATCAAGGTCATTGAGCCCCACACCGCATTCGACCTCACACCAGAACCCGTCCGTGTTGATCTCCCGAATCTTCTTCAACGCCGAGGTATGAACAATCACACCGCCCTGAACCGCCACCGGTCCACCTGAAAGTGAAGTCCCCGCCCCCCGCATCACCACCGGCACCCACAGCGACTTCGCTCCACGCATGAAGCCCACGAGTTCCTCCGCGTCCGCCGGAATCACCACCGCATCGGGCAAGTGATTCTTATAGCCCAGCCCATCCGCGCCATAGCCCGCCAACTGAGCCGGCGCAGTCAGCACACGTCCACGAGGCAGCAGTGCTTTGAGTTGTTGTTCGAGAGAGGATTTCACCGTTGAGGTCATTGAATGTTGCTTTCACCACTGCGATGACCCTTGGAAGCCGGCTTGATTCACCGAGGCCTGTGATCTGCAAATCAAGCACATTAGCCTAACCGCGCCAATCTGAACAGCTGGCACTGGTGCCATCGACTGGCTAATGCATCCCACCAGCTTAGGCATGGCTTCACTAGCGAAAAAGCGTTCCATGTCTTCAGCTCCAAAGACCGAAGCATCCATGCGACAACCGTCCTTCATCAGTCCCCATGACTTTTCACGCTCAGAGGAGCTGAAGCAAACAAGTTTCATGGTAGGCAGAAAGCTAGAGGTAGGAGGTCATACCAGTTACGCGCGAATCAAAAAACTTCTATCGACCTCTGGGTAAAGCGCTGCGCTATTTGCACTTGCCAAGGCATCGTATCATCTCGGCGATAACGATTATAGAGGTCGCTGACCTTATTCGATCCATTCTTAACACCGATCTTGGAGTGAGTGTTGGTGATGGCACGATCCCACTGCCCTGCCGCAGAAAGAATTCTGGATTGTATGGATGAAGATCATACTTTGGCTGGTGGTCCTTCACATCGCCAGCGAGGATAAGGAGAGATGTAGTCAGGCGTCTCCGGCCTATAGGCGCAGTGCGAGTTCATCGCTGTCTGCAGCGCACGATAGAGGACCAGGGTTTGCCTGCTTCATTGGAACACACGCGATTTCTACAGATGCAGTCGAATGGTCTCAGCCAAAGTGACAAGCAGGTTGGTGGTAGGGCAGCCCGTTACATCAGAAATTGGCAAAGAGTTTGCCCCCATTTCACGCCAAGAGCTTATCCACGATCTTCGCTCCCTGGTTATCAGTGAGGCTAGCAGCGAGGCCATTGCGCTTGTAGCTGAGTGCGGTGTGGTCGAGACCGAAGAGCTTCAGCAGCGTGGCGTGATAATCGTAGTGCCTCACTTCATCAATGACCGCTTTATGGCCAAATTCATCCGTCTCTCCATGCACGTAGCCTTTTTTAAAACCGCCACCTGCCAGCCACATGCTGAACCCATAGGTGTTATGATCGCGGCCCCATTTTTCTCGGCCCGCATCGTTTTGCAGCACCGGCAGACGCCCCATCTCCCCGCCCCAGTGCACCACGGTGGTGTCGAGCAGACCACGCTGCTTCAAATCAACGAGCAGGGCCGCGCTCGGCTGATCAGTAGCCTCACAGTTCTTCGGCAGTGCGGTGATGAGCGAGCCGTGCTGATCCCAGGACTGGCCTGCATTGAGCACCTGCACATAGCGCACGCCGCGCTCGACGAGCCGCCGCGCGATGATGCAGCGTGTGGCGTAGTCCTTCGTGATCGGATTATCGACGCCATAGAGCTTTTTGACGTGCTCTGGCTCATTGGAGATGTCGAGCGCCTCTTTGGCTGCCGTCTGCATCTTCGCCGCGAGTTCGTAGCTGGAGATGCGCGCCTGGAGATCTAGCTCGCCAGGATGCGCACCGAGATGCTCTTCATTGAAGGATTTCAAAAGCGCAAGCTGGCGTGCCTGCGCCCCCCCAGCGAGCGAGGCGGGTGGATCGAGATTGAGAATGCGCGGCTCCGTGGGCCGAACGAGCGTACCCTGATAAAGCGCGGGCAGCCAGCCATTGGTGTAATGCTCTCCACTGAAAGTGGGCAGACCTCCGGGATGCGAGAGCACCATGTAGGCGGGCAGTTCATCGGTCTCACTACCCAGGCCGTAGGTCAGCCATGAACCCAGCGCGGGGCGTCCAGCCGTGACGCGCCCCGCATTCATTGCATAGAGGCCCTGGGCGTGATTGCTCACGCCAGAGGTCATCGAGCGCACCAGCGTGATCTCATCGACCACCTTGCTCAGATTGGGCAATAGCTCGCTGATCTCCATGCCGCACTGGCCCTGCTTCGCGAATTTCCACGGCGAGCCAAAGCACTTCGATGAAGCCTGGGCGAGGTTGTCGTATTTGATCTCACCAGGGAATTTCTGACCGTGATACTTCGTGAGCATCGGCTTCGGATCAAACAAGTCCATCTGCGACGGCCCGCCCATCATGAAGAGGGAGATCATCGCCTTGGCCCGCGGCTCGAAGTGTGGCTTTTTCGGCAGCAAATCGTAGCGCAGCTCACCAGTAATGCTCTCCGGCTTCACCGGCGCAGCGAGCAATCCCTCTTTCTCCAGCAACGAGGCAAGCGCTAACGTGCCGAGGCTGTAGCCATTAGCGTGGAGAAAGTGACGGCGGGAACAGAGCTTCGAGGATTTCATTCAACGTAAAGGAAGCGGTTTGAACTGCACAGCACCTGGCAGAGGCTGGCCATGGCCTCCTGGGGAGGATTTGGCACGACGCCTTTCGCGTGCTGGATGTCGTGGTGGTATTGCGTAAGGGCTTTCGTCTGCTCGTCGAGGTAGGCGAGACATTTGGAGATATCGCCTTCCGTGGCGGGCTGGCTATAAAGCAGGCTCCAGATGCGCTGAAGCTGCTTCGCACGGTCTTTGGGCGCTTCTTTCTCGACGAGGTCGGCCAGGCGGCGTGAGCTTTCGAGAATGAAGGTGTCATTCATGAGCAGCAACGACTGCGGGGCGACGGTAGTCTGGGCACGCATCTCGCAGTTCGGCTGCATCACAGGCGCATCGAAGGTATCAAGAACGGTCACTGGCTTGCTCCGACGGACCTGGATGTAGATCGAGCGCCGGAAATCGGCATCACCGGCAGGATCGACTTTATTCAGCGTGATGGTGCCCTTGTCGATGCCAGTGATGACACGGCCCTGTGGATCACGGCCGATACCGCTGGGCGGACCATAGCTGGTCTGCAAGAGTGATCCCGTCATGCCAAGCATGGAGTCACGCAGCGTCTCGGCATCGAGGCGGCGGAGTTTGAAGCGAGTGTAGAAGCGATTTTCAGGATCGGCACGCAACGACGCATCATGCACCGAGGACTGGCGATACGCGGCGCTGAGCAAAATGAGCCGGTGCAGCGATTTGAGCTTCCAGCCGCTCTTCACAAACTCATCCGCGAGGTAGTCGAGCAGTTCGGGATGCGTCGGCAACTCGCCTTGGCGTCCAAAATCACCGGGCGTGTTCACGAGGCCGCGACCCATGTGATTCATCCAGAAGCGGTTCACGAGCACACGAGCCGTGAGCGGATGTTTGCCGCTGGTGAGCCACTGCGCGTAGGCGAGACGTCGGCCGCTCGATCCGCTGCTCACCGGCACCGGCTTGAACGGCTCGATCATCGGATTGGCGAGGATGCTGAGCTCGCCGGGCTTCACCTCGGCCTTCGGCTGCTCGTGATCGCCTCGATTGAAGAGCTTCGACACGGGCACCTGGCCTTTGACCTCGGTGAGCGCCATCACAAAGCCTTCCGCGGGCTTCGTGGCACGCAGTTTGGTCGCCTCGGCCATTTTGGCATTCACGATCTCCTGCTTTTTCGCGTCGTAGAGATCGAGCGAGTAGGTGGCGAGGGCGGAGGGATACTTTTTGATAAGGGCCTTCTGCTCTGGAGTTTGCTTGGCGGTCGGTGTGTCGCGAGCCACGCGAAACGCGGCCTGCTCGGCCTGCGGCACCTTCTTGATTTCGACCTCGAAGATCTCATCGAGGAACTTCTTCGACATCGCGCGGGCTTCGGCCTCGATCTCCTTGGCCTTCACTTCGATCTCGGCAGCTTTCGCGCGCTCCTGAGGCGAGTAGAGCGAGTAGAGGCGGCTGTTTGGTGCCCTCCAGTTTTCCCAATGATACGCTGGATCGAAGACGGCGCGGAGGCGGTAGTAATCGGCCTGCGTGATTGGATCATAACGATGATCATGACACTGCGCACACGAAATGGTTAGGCCCATGAGCGAGGAGCCGAGGATCTTCATTTGCTCAGCGATCACGTTGTTTTTCGCAAGCTTTGGATCATCTACCGTATCGCCCGTACCATCGGGAGCCATGCGGAGGAAAGCGGTGGCAATGAGCTGATCCGTGCGCTTGGGATCAAGCACGGCCTGCTGGTAATCGCCATGCGTAGCGCTGGCGAGTTCATCACCCGCAATCTGTTCCTGGATGAACTGGTCCCAAGGCTTGTCCTCATTTAGGGAGCGGATGACATAATCACGAAAGCGCCATGCATGCGGACGCAGACTGTCAGCCTCGGTGTAGCCGTTTGAGTCCGCATAGCCAACAACATCCAGCCAGTGCCTCGCCCATCTCTCACCATAAGTTTTTGAAGCCAGTAAACGCTCCACCAAATGCTCATAGGCCAGAGGCGATGAATCGTTCACAAAAGCCTCGACCTCCTCAGGAGTCGGCAGCACACCGTTGAGATCCAAGGTCACGCGACGGATCAAAATGCGTCGATCGGCCTCAGGAGCCATCGTAAGACCTTGCTTCGAGGCTTCAGCCACAATGAAGCTATCAACAGCATTAATGATTCTAGATTTGTGATTTACAATTCGGGGAACCACTGGCCGTTTCACCGACTGGAAGGCCCAATACTCGCGATCTTCATCCAAAATAACCGCTCCTGGCGCGAGCGCCAGCGGCTCGGACTTTGCAGTCTTGGCTCCTTGAGCGATCCATTTCTCGATCACGGCCAATTGCGCCTCCGTGAGCGGCTTGCCCTTCTCCGGCATCTCACCGCTGCGGATGACCTCGACGAGCTTGCTCTTCATCGGCTGGCCAGGGACGATGATGTCGTCCATGAAGCGCCGCAGTCGCAAATCGACACCGCCCTCGGGCTTATCCTCCTCGCCATGGCAATGGGTGCAGTGCGCCTTTACGATAGGCCGCACGTCTTTTTCAAACGTGAGCAAAGGCTCCACCGCAGTGGTGATGAGCGGAATCAAAAGCAAGGCAGCGAACTTCATCAGGGATCGAAAAATAAGCGCGCGTCACGAATGCGACGCCAGGTATGAAAATACATGGAATCCGCCGTTCTTTTTCATGAGCTTTCGATTCTATTTTCCTAATGACCTTTGCTCTAGGCGTAATGCGACGCGATACCTCGCGATAATTCATCAAATCGCGGCCACGCTTTTAAGGAGCCAAGGTGCCACCAAATTCGCGCCTTTCATGAGATGGTGATGGAAGAACGGAAGGCGTAATGGCTTATAAACGGCTCAATTTTCCCGCAAGAGCCGCTCTGCCACGGCTTTGGACACAGCGGCGGTGGCGCAGTTGACATGGAGTTTGCGGTAGATGCTACGCGTGATGTAGTCGGCAGTGTGGGGATTGAGGCCCGTAGCATCAGCGATCTGTTTGCGGGCCATGCCAGCGACCATACACTTCAGCACGGCCTGCTCACGTTCGGTGAGACCATAATTTTTTCTGGCTGGGGCGAGCTTCGTGAACATGGCAAGCACACGCGTGGCGATGCGCGGATTCATGGGCGAACCTCCAGCGATGGCTTGATCAATAGCTGTGATGACCTGTGCCATGGGCTCCGACTTCAATAAATAGCCCGACGCACCGGCACAGATGGCACGGAAGATTTTATCATCGTCCTCAAACACTGTTAGAATCAGGATACTTGTAGTGGGAGCCCGGCTTTTCAGGTAACCAATACCCTCAATGCCATCCATGCCCGGCAGGCCCACATCCAGCAGGATGACCTGCGGAGCTTCATCTGCTCTCAAAGCCGCGATGGCATCTTCGCAGTTCGCGAACGAACGCACCACATGGGCATGAGGCTTCATCGTCAGCGCACGTTCCGTACCCCGTCGAAAAGCCGCGTTGTCTTCAATGATCCAGACTTTGGACATGATGGGGAATGATGAAGTTAAGACGCAAACGGCACTCGCAGTGTGAGAGTGGTGCCTTGCTGGGATGTTCTCAAACTAAAGGTGCCGTCAAGCTGCTGTGCACGCTCGCGCAAGTTATTCAGACCCATGCCGACAGAGGTCTTGGCCGGATCGAAACCGCGTCCGTTATCGCCAATGACGAGCTCAAGGCTAGTGCCGATAATCTGAGCCGAAAGCTCGACCTGCGTGGCCTGGGCGTGACGCAGGATGTTGGTGACCGCTTCCTTAAAAAAGAGAAACACCTGCCGCCGCGATTCAACCGACCAGGTAGCAGGAAGCTCGGTGGCCAGGGCTTTCCATTTCACCTCATGGCTTGGCAGTAGGCGCTTTGCCACACGTTGCATATGCTCCATGAGGTCGATACCGGACTCCTGCCGTGCACCGACAAGCCAAAGCACCTCACGCATTGCATCCGTAGTCTCGTGGGCGATGCGGTGGATTTCCCGCCAGTCCTCCGCGTTGGCATCCCCCTGCAATGCAGAGGTTTCGCTAATGACAGCGATACCTGCGAGGTTGCTACCGATCTCATCATGCATGTCGCGAGCGAGCTGTGCCCGAAACTGCTCCTGATCTCGGGCGCTGCGCTGATGAGATCTCCAAATCAACCAACTCACGCAGCCAATGACGAACAGTACCGCAGAACCCAGCGCCCAGGCTAGGCGTGTTTGTGCCTCCGTGGTGAGTTCCGTGATCTGTGTGGAGAGCCTAACGACCTCCTCTTCCAGTCGGCGACGCTCTTTCCACTGCCGCAACCACACCGGTAGATCCATCAGGCGGCCATAGCTGGTGTGATCGTCCGTGAGCAACGAGACGGGCCGCACTCGCTCGCGACTAGCATCACCGGAGAACATCGCCCGGGCTCCGCGTGAGACCTTTATGCCACTGGCATATACCTCTAACTCGGCGATGGCGAAAGATTGCATGGTCGGCCTTTGTGCAGCGAGCATGACCACGCGCACATAACGGGCTATGCGACCTTCAGCAGGCACAGTGACCACATTATTTCCAGGGTTAGGGTAGTCCAGAACCGGGTTTTCAAAGAGTGAGATCGCATCGCTAAAGTCGCTATTCTTGGCGCATTCGACCTTGAAACGTGCCGGAAAGGAAAAGCCAGGCACATCCGCACCCTGCCGCGCATGGAGCGGATGCAGCCGCACCTCATCCAGCAGAATCTCTCGACCTAGATCTACGGTCATCCATGGATTGGGCTGATCCGGATGGATGCTCGCAAACAGCGCATCGAACTCAGGCACGGAGCTGCGATCAATCGGCGGCCCCAACGGCGTACGGCCATCCGTCAGATTCGCCAGTAGCCAACGCGGTGGCAGCCCCGTGCCCCCTTGATGCTGGACCTTGGCCCCGATTGCGATGTTCAGGTTACCCTGCATCACCATCATCTCCGCCAGCGCAAAGGTCCATCGGCCCTCCACTTGTGCCAGCTTTGTCACCGTGAGCCGGAGGTATCGCGCACGCGTTTCCATTACATGAACCACCACAGGTGCCACGCTTGACTGCGCATGATCCACCTCCGTGCGCACCAGCAGCGGTGTGAATGTGGCGAACTCCGGATCGTCTGATGCATCAAGTCGAAACCGCACCGGAAAGGCATAGGGCGACTGCGTTACCCCTTGAAAATCCACGACCGCCGGAATCAGCACCACACTATCGAAGCACCGGGTAGCCCCTAGATCGACTTGCACAAACGGCGACTCTGGCGGCGGTTCTTCCATCATCCGGTGCTGGATGCCAAACTCAGGCACTGTATTCCCGATCATGGGCTGACCAAGCGCAGCCAACGCCTTCTCTGTCTGCAGCAGCTGTGCCCTCGCCTCCTTCAACTCACCACTAAAGACATCCAGCCATGCCGCCTCCACGCACGAGGCGTGAGGGAGCAGCGACAGCAGAAGATACAGGTGAATTTTCAAACGCGATGACCATGCACAACGATGAGCTCTTTGCCATCTCGGGAAGTCAGAATGACTTACGAGAAATCGTATGCCGTGCCATTGACCAAGTTCGGATTTCTTAAACCTGCCATGCCGACAATTACACAGAAAAGCTCGGCATTTCGTCAACTGGAGCTGCTTAGCCCGGCTAGAATAAGCTTTATCTGCTGGTGATGGATTCGCATATGAATGCCACACATGACATGCCAAGTTGCAGCATTCATCGGACCAAACCAAGGGTGTGGGAACTTCAACGGCGTTTTCAGATTTGCGACTGAAGCAACCGCATGAGTGAAGTCACGGCATCCTTGATCAAACTCAGCAATCACTGCCTCTGTCACCAGCGGACTAGGTTTCACAGCGGTTATGCTCGCCTCGCGCTCTGGCAGATGACCTGCGCCAAGACTAACAATGACCTCGGTGATGTCGCGGTTTACCATGCGCAAATGATCCAGCACCATCAGCAGTGACCAATATCGGCTGCTATCCTCAAGGCCGGGCATTCGCTCAATCAGAACCGGCTGGGCCAATGCCACTGGATCATGACCGGCCAACAAGCGGAGGATTGCCGCACGCTCAGCATCAAAGGTGACTGCGGCCTGCTCACGACTCGTGAGCGCTGCCTTCCCGCGAATCATGAGATTGGCGACAAAGCGTTCAATCTTAGGTAGACCTGCTCCAGGAGCCGCAAGAATAGGGAGATGTTCTGATTTCTGCTTCATACTTGCAATTCGCAACCATCAAAACCTAAACACTTGTTGATTGCAAGTAACACTTTACCCATTCTTCGGCATGCCCTTAGCCAAAGCCCGATCTTCCAACGCATCCCAATCGGCCAAAACTCTGGTTCGCCGTTCATCATGCCCGGTTTCATGTGCGCTCGAAATCTTTGGGGATCGCTGGACTCTGCTGGTCATCCGCGATCTGATCCTCGGTAAAAATCGCTTCAAAGATTTCCTCACCTCGCCCGAAGGCATTCCTACTAACATCCTCACTGACCGTCTCAAGCGTCTGCTTGAATATCGCGTGATCGTACAGATCAAAGACCACGAGGGCTCCCGCCACATGGCCTATGAACTTACCGACAAAGGCATGGCGCTAGGACCAGTGCTCCAAACCATCAAGGGGTGGGGCCTCAGCTGGGAAAAGGGCACACGTGCCGACCTGGGATGAATCATACCCTGCAGCGAGGCACGCGATTGAAGCCGCCGAGGCTTCAGGTTATGTTTGAACTTGGAGTATGACTGAATACCACGGTTGCAGCTTGGGCTTTCGCGGGCATCATCGGCACCCATGTCTGTCCCCTCCACTGAACTTTCTCTCCTAGGTCGATCTGAGCACCGACTGCCAGCCAATCCGGATGAAGCTGTGTTGGAAACGTTTCCGAATCGCACGCCTGGACGCAGCTACACGATTCACCTGAGCCAGCCTGATTTTGCATCCCTCTGCCCAGTGACGGGGCAACCTGATGCGGCGCATATCGAAATCATGTACATTCCGGGCGAGCGCTGCGTGGAGACCAAGTCACTGAAATTTTACCTCGCGAGCTACCGCAATCACGCGCTTTTTAATGAAGCGATCGTGAACCGCATTTTGGACGATTTGGTCAAGGCCTGTGCCCCACAGCAGGCCGTGGTGCGTGGGCGTTTCGCACCTCGGGGTGGCATTCAGCTAACCTGCGAAGCGCGTTTCCCAGATGATGCAGGAAAGCTGGAAATACCCAAACACTGAGCCCTTACCGCGATGAAAACTTTTGTCCTTCTGAGCGGTGGCATGGATTCCGTGACAGCTCTGCATTGGGCAGCCCGAGAGCATGAGCTCAGTGGGGCCGTGAGTTTTCATTATGGTTCGAAACACAATGATCGTGAACTCGAGCAAGCACGCTGGCAGGTAGCCCGCCTGGGCATCAGGCATGAGGTGGTGCATCTACCGTTTGTGAATGATCTCTTTGCCTCCGATTTGCTGAAAAGCGGCGGAGAGGTGCCGGAAGGACATTATGCCGATGACAACATGAAGCGCACGGTGGTGCCGTTTCGCAATGGCATCATGCTCGCGATTGCCTGTGGCCTAGCTGAATCAGCCGGAGCTGAGGCGCTCGTCATCGCGGCGCACGCAGGAGATCACACCATCTACCCTGACTGCCGTGAAGCCTTTATGCAGGCAATGGCCAGCGCGATGCGTGAGGGCACATATGCGCGAATCGAGCTGCTGCGTCCCTTCATCCAAATGGATAAGGCAGGCATCACGAAGCTAGGTTGTGCCCTTGGCGTGGATTTTTCACACACTTGGAGCTGCTATAAAGGTGGAGAGAGGCACTGCGGACGCTGCGGCACCTGCGTGGAAAGACTTGAAGCTTTTCAGTTAGCTGGCGTGCCCGACCCGACCGATTACGCGATGCCATCAAGCCTCTAAAAGATCACTTAGCGCAGCAAGCAGCGCACAAAATGGTGCATCAGCCTCTTCGAAACGCTTTCTGGGTGCTGGCGTGACAAAAATTTTGACCGCGACATTGACACTTCTCTCAGAGCCCTTGTATGTTTCGGTCCAATGCTCAAGCTAATTATTGGTCAACCTAGCGAAGCGCTCAAAGCGAAAGACCTGCGTCCAGCGACTTCCCCTGTCCCTGCTCCGGTGACCGAGCGCACTCCCATCATCTCCGCGCCAGCAGCTCCCGCTCCTGCTCCGGCGGCGACTCCAGCTCCACGTGCCCCTACACCCTCCTACTCCATGACCTCTAGCAAAAACGTGCTCGCAAACGACGTCGAGATCAAAGGCTCGATCAAATTCTCTCACGATCTCATTGTCGATGGCAAAATCGAAGGTGAAGTACACTCCGATGGTGCCCTTACGGTGGGGGAAAACGCCCTGATCAAAGGTGAAATCAAAACGCGCTCGGTTGTGATCTTCGGAAAAGTCGAAGGTAACATTACCGTCAACGAACGCTGCGAGCTGAAGAGCAACGCCATTCTTGTGGGAGATATTGCCGCTGGCACCCTCTCGATTGAAGAAGGTGCCACCTTCATGGGTCAATCATCCGTCGGCAAAAAGGCAGATTCAGCGAAACCTGCCCCAGCCCGGCCAGTTGCCGCCGGCAGCGGTCACTAATACACCCACCCAATTTTGTGTTTAGGGGACTTTTCGGAAAAAAAAGCGATCGTCCCACGCCACCGAAAGGGCAGATCGAACTGATATGTCCTGAATGCGGCGCGGCTCAGTATGAGTCGCGCCTCGTTGTTTCTACTTTTTGTAAAAAATGTGGCGTTCATCTATCGGTGAAGCGTGGCAAAGTGTCTGCCTCGACGGCTACCCGAGCTGGTTGGGCCAGAAAAAACAGCTCTTGGGACCAAGCCACGACCTGCGAAAACAAAGAAGCCCTTCCGAGTCATGCATCCGAGACGAACGGAACGAACTCGCATGCCGCTCATGGCATTGATATTGGAGAGGAAGAGAAACCATCCCTGCAAAGCTCTCCGAGTGCTCAAGAGGCCGAGGATGGAGGATTCGGTGTCTTTTTGAAACCGCAGACCGCAGACCTAGCCTCACTAGAAATGGCCCCCGAAGCCTCAGAGCACATTGAACCTGCTAAGCTACCAGGGGCAGGAGAGGCGGCCGCCGAGGAAAATGCTAACCTAGAAAAGCCTGATACGCTGATGCCACAAGCACCCGCTGAGCCAAGCCTAGGCTACCTGCGGCGGAAGAAGTCACCGTCACCGCCAGCAACACCAGTCCCAGAGCCAGTGTCGGCGACGACTTTACAGCGAATGAAGGAGCAAGGCATCTACCGAAATGCCTACTTCAAAGACGCCGATTGCTTCGAATGCCGCCATCAATTTAAAGTTGGAAAATCCTCACGATCAACCAACTGCCCCCAGTGCGGCGCTCACATCTCCATGGAAGAAGTCGAGATCAACATGAACTCGACGCAACAGGTGAAAACACGCGGAGATGTCTTGATTCGCAAACGCGGACGTTTGTCCACGGACGTAGTTTTGTGTCGAGATCTACGTTGCCAGGGTATACTTGAGGCCCATGTGCAGGCTACGGGAGACGTTTTCCTCCGCACCACGGGCAACATCATCGGAGAGATTCGTTGCCGTCGATTTGTCGTCGAAAAAGGGGCCGATCTTGTGTTCATGAAGCCGATCTATGCGGATGAAGTAGAGATCCAATCCAAGATCACAGGTACGGTTTTTTGCACTGGCCTACTGGTGATTGCCACAGGAGGCGCTGTGAATGGGGATGTGACGGCGCGCTCAGTCTCGATCGAACCCGGCGGTGAGCTGAATGGCGCGATAAACATTTTGCGCAATCAGCCTACGCCCCCGAAGACGGACGAATCATTCACGCCAAGCTCAAGCACTGAAGTCGTTAAGAGCTAGGCCGCTCGCTGGCCTCCGGAAAGACTTTTGCCGACAAAAAGCTCAGTGGGCAATGAGCCACTGAGCTTTGCGGTTTTTGGCGTGAGCTTAGTCGTTAAAGAAGTGCCGTCCGGTCTGGCCGGCTTCGGTCTTGTTGTCCACTTCCCAGTAAACGTCCTCGAAAATGGATTCGGGTTCGGGATAGGGGCTAGCTTTGGCGAATTCGGCGCTGGCCTCAGCTTCAGCCTGGGCTTCACGGTCGATTTTTTTCAACTGTTCCTCGGTCGCGACGCCTTCGCTGATCAGGGTAGCTTTCCAGACCTGAATGGGGTCATGCTCCCGCTGGAAGCGCTCCACTTCATCCTTGGTTCGGTATTTGAGCTTGTTGGCATCTGCGACGGAGTGGCCTTCCCAGCGATAAGTGGCAATCTCGAGGATGCTTGGCTTACTCTCCTCGTGAGCGCGCTCCATGGCCTGCTGCACGCGCGCGCGCACTTCATAGATGTTTTCTCCCAGGAAGTGATCCCAGGCCATGCCGTAGCCTTCAGCTCGTTTGGCAAGACATTCATCAAACGCAGAGCTACGAGCCTGACTAGTGCCCATGGAATAGCCGTTATTTTCGATCACGTAGATGACTGGCAGATCCCAGAGAGCTGCTAGGTTTAGCGACTCATGAAAGGCTCCTTGGTTCACGGCTCCATCGCCCAAAAAGCACAGAGCGGCTCCTTTGAGTCCCCGATACTTCAGGCCATAGGCGAGACCAAGGCCGAGAGGAGTCTGACCGGCGACGATACCATGGCCACCCCAGTAGTTTTTGTCCGGGGCAAAGTAGTGCATGGAGCCACCCTTGCCTTTGGAGCAACCAGTTGCTTTGCCGAAAAGCTCAGCCATGCACTCATCCATGTTCATGCCGACAGCCAGGGCGTGGCCGTGATCGCGGTAGGCGGTGATGACATGGTCGTTTTCTCCCATGAGCGAGATGCAACCAACGGCCACGGACTCTTGGCCAATGTATAGATGCAGGAAACCTCCCATTCGACCGGCTTGGTAGTGCTGAAGAGAGACCTGCTCAAACCTGCGAATGCGGACCATCTGGCGATAAAGCCCGATTTTGTCCTCAGCGGTGAGCTTCTGGTTGATCGGGGCGGAGGCTGGATTCGGTGTGGGGGCTTTTGCGAGGGCCATAAAGTGGATACGAGACTAGCGGTAGATGGGGAGCGTGCAAGCGGTCAGGCGATGACAAAGCGCTTGTCCTTAGCTCCAGCCTGATGTTCACAAGCGTATCCATAGCATAGAACGCACCATGAACGAATGGGATCGACGCATCACAGCCGCACAAGGCTATGTAGAACTCGGGCTTCACGAGGAGGCCAAGGCCGAACTCTCACCTCTGCCGCCTAGCCTTCAGGGACGGCCTGATGTGCTAGAGATCTCCGTGCTCTGCCTGATGAATGGCCATCGCTGGGCAGAGGCTCTGGTTGCTGCACAAAAGTTATGCGCGCTGGAACCCGATCAGCCGGGAGGCTACATCCACTCCGCCTTCTGCCTGCACGAGCTGGACCGCACGGAAGAGGCGCTGGATGTGCTTTCGCGTGGGCCCACGACACTCCGGACAAAACCGGTCTATTACTACAATCTGGGCTGCTATCTGGCACGTCTCGGTCAGGAAGAACAGGCGCTGAAGCTGCTGAAGCAATCTTTTGAAATGGATGGAGATCTGCGCCGTGACGCACGCCACGACCCTGACCTGCTGAGCCTACGGCAAAAGCTAGAAACGATCTGAGCCCAGGCAAAGCAAGAGTGCGCTTGAGTTAAAATTAACTTCGACGTTGTGGCGTCGATGGGGTGCCAAAGCCAATCACTGGCATCTATTTTTGGTTGCCCCTCTTGGTTTCTGACATGAGTTCAAGTTTGATTTCTTTTGAAAATCTAGCCTTCTAATTCAGCCGATGTTTCGTCCCGCTTCCAGTCACCTTACTGCCGTTTCCGATTGGTTTGAGGACAATTTCCGCTCCCGTGGGGAACTGGGAGCTTCAATCTCGATCTGGCAGAGTGGGCGGGAGATCTTGAGCCTCAGTCATGGCCATGCGGACCGGCAGCATTCGCGCGAGTGGAAGACAGATTCTCTGGTGCCGGTGTGGTCAGCCACCAAAGGCCCTGCTGCGGTCTGTGCCCTGATGGCGCTGGAAAAGGCGGGTTTGCCGCTCGACTGCCCGGTGGGACAGATCTGGCCGGGATTCGTCGCTGGCGGCAAGGAGAACGTTACCTTTGCCCATCTTTTTTCCCACACGGCAGGGCTTTGCGCGCTGGATGAACGCGTGTCCATCATGAACTACCCGTCCGTGATCGAGGCCCTGGAGCGCCAGTGCCCGCTGTGGGAGCCGGGCCTGAAACAGGGCTATCACGCGCGCACCTTCGGCTTCCTGATGGACGAGATCGTGCGGCGGATCACGGGTGCCAACAGCTTGGGAGAATATTTCCGCGAGAGCATCGGCAGCCGGATGGACTTGGACTTTTGGATCGGTCTACCCACCGCCGAGCATGAACGTGTAGCCACCGTTTATCCGGGGAAGATCAGCATCGCGGATGGGGAGCGTCCTTTCCTGAAGGCATTCACCACGAGCGGCACCCTGACCCAGCGCACCTTCAGTTCTCCCCAGGGTCTGACGGCCGTGCAGGACTTCAATCTGCCGGAGACCTGGCACTCTGGCTACGCTAGCATGGGCGGTGTGGGTAGTGCACGCGGGCTGGGGCAATTTTACGCCATGCTGGCCCAAGGTGGCACCTGGGGTGGCCAGACTCTCGTGCCCAGCGGCGTCCTACAGCAACTCTCGGTGACCTTGTCCGAGCAGGACGAAGATCTGGTGCTAATGACCCCAGTATCATTTGGCAGTGGGGTCATGAAAGACCCTGTACTTTGCCAACCCAATCTGCCCGATGTGAAGCGCCGCTGCCACTATGGCCCCTCTTTCCAGGCCTTCGGCCACCCTGGGGCAGGCGGCTGCCTAGCTTTTGCCGACCCTGAAAATGAGATCAGCTTTGCCTACGTGATGAACCAGATGGAAACCGGTGCCCTGCCTGGGCCGAAGTGCACGGGCATGATCGACCGAATTTATGGCTTGGCGGACTGAGCCTAGCCATCTTCACCCTAAGGAGATAAAAAAGCCGCGCCTCTGGGGTTCACGCAGCGTATTCACCTGCCACTTTCACTTTCTCCTTTCCCTACTTGAGCGCTTCCTCATCCCATCTCTCCCAAGCCGCGCTAATCGTGGTCGGCCATGGTTCTACCGTGAATCCTGACTCCAGCGCCCCAACGCACCAGCATGCCGACACTCTGCGCCGCCAGGGTATCTTTCGCGAGGTCGCCTGCTGCTTTTGGAAAGAAGAGCCAACGATGACCGAGGTCTTTGAATCTGTGGATAGCGACCTGATCTACATCGTGCCGAATTTCATCAGCGAAGGCTACTTTTGTCAGCAAGTCCTGCCCCGAGAGCTGCGCCTCGACGGCCCTGTGACTCGGCGGGATGGACGCACCATCCTCTACTGTGACCCGGTCGGCATCCATCCGAACATGACGCGGCTGCTGCTGCAGCGTGCCGATGAAGTCGCACCTGGTGTGCCTCGAGAGCAAACCGGTCTTGTCATTGTCGGCCACGGCACGAACCTGAACGACAACAGCACCAAGGCCATTCAGGATCAGGTGCAGCTCATTCGCGAAGGCGGCTATGGATTTGCCGAGGTGGTAGATGCCTACATGGAAGAGGCTCCTTTTGTCGCGGACTGGGACAAGCTGACCACGGCACCGAATGTCGTTGTGGTGCCCTTTTTCATCGCGGATGGCCTGCACAGCTTCCAGGATATTCCCGTGCTGCTAGGCATCGAACAAGAAACTGGCAAGGCACTAAGCCAAATGGATGTCTTTCGCCTCAATCCCATTTCACTGCGCGGACGTCAGCTCTACTACAGCCAAGCCATCGGTACCGAGGCCCTTATGGCCGATGTCATCCTAGACCAAGTCCATGATTTCGATGCCCGCCATGGCACGGCGGATCTGCTCCACCAACAGCCGCCGAGCGCCCAGCGTCCTTCTCTGACGCAGGCTTTGGAAAAATGGTTGGCCGCAGGGCGCGATCAGATTGGTCAGGTATCCATTCGTCCTTCGGCGCAAGGCTCTGGTTATGTGCTGCGTCACATTCATGACCTCGACGCCACGGAGTTGCCCATCTTTCAAGGTGCCGAAGCAGCACGCGAAATCGCGCGCTGCGATGCAGCTGGGGAATTCCGGCCGATCAAAACCGCTCCAACCCTGCGCCAAGGCTGGGAACTGCACCTAACCGACACTGCCAGCCTGCTGCTGGCACTAGAGTTTTTCTACCCTGCTGCCGTCGGCATGGCCGCTGCCGCCGAGCTCGACGCACTGGCACCTGTGCCCCTGCGCCACTTGTTAGGCCGACAGACCGGCATGTATCGCTTTGCCAATGGCATCACGGATGAACAGGCCTGCCAGATCATTGCAGACAAATGCCAGACCTGCACGCGCTGCATGCGCCGCGTTCTCTTCCCCCTTCAGGAAGGGCAACCTTTGTTCGGCCCAGCAGAGGCCAAGCTAGGCATTGCCGCAGGTCATCCGCATGGCGGCGATACCACCGAGGTCACAAAGCGCATTATCCCGCTTTTCTGCATGGAGGCCTGCAATCATATCGTCTCCACCGCCCGTGGCGTCGCGCGCGCCAACCACGAACGCAAGACCGCTGAAACAGAAAAAGCCGCCTAAAGAGACAACTCACGGCGCCTTGATGTCTCCAGGCTAAATTAGCCGTTCAAGCAGCTGCCGATCTAGCCGCGAGAGATAACTCAATGATCCGAGCGCACAGCTCCGGGAAACCAATGCCCGCCGCCAAGGCCGCCTTGGGCAGCAGGCTGCTGCTGGTCATACCGGGGATCGTGTTGATCTCCAGAACAAAGGGGGCTTCATCCCCTGCGCGTAGCATCACATCCACACGGCCATAGACCTCTGTGCCGCAGCTTTGAAAAGCCGCCAGCGCAGCTGCCTGCACACGAGCCGTCGTCTCCGCGCTCAGTTCTGCGGGGCAATGGTAAAGCGTCTTCCCTGTTCCGGTCATCCAGGGATACTTGTTGTTGATGTCGTAAAAGCCATCGACTGGCTCAATATGGATGACCGGTAGCACCTGATCACCCAAAATGCCCACTGTCAGCTCTTTACCCTCGACGAACTCCTCCACCAGCGTCGTATCGCCAAACTGACGTGCAGCCTCGACCGCCTGACTCCATTCGGAGTCTGTGCGACAAATGTTCACGCCCACGCTGGAGCCCTCCCGTGGAGGTTTCGACACCCGAGGTAGCTCGATAGCCAGAGGTTCGCTGTTATCCAGCTTGTAATTTTGAGAGCGCGGCGTCGGCACCCCAGCAGCGATGAAGCGCTCTTTGCTCAAGGCCTTGTCAAACGCTGTCCGGCTGCTAGCCACACCCGCACCTGTGTAGGGGATGCCACGCTGCTCCAGGATCTCCTGAATCTGGCCATCTTCGCCGAAGGTGCCGTGGATGAGGTTCATCGCGATGAAGGTGCCCTCGGGAACTTCAAAGTCAGTGCCTGCCACATCCACTTCAACCACCTCAGCTCCTAGGCTGCGCAAGGCTTCCGCCACGCTTTCAGCGGTTTTCAGAGACACAGCGCGCTCATTGCCTGGGCCGCCTTTAAGTACAGCGATACGTTTACCTTGGAGATCAATCATGGAGTCAGGCCGCCAGCTATGCAGTTGGGCTGGGCATTTGGCAAATGCCGTCCTTAGCTAGCATTCCGACAGCACGGCCCATGCAAGCTCGCTTGCAAGCATCGCGGCTTTCCGTAAGACTGCTACTTCCCCATGACGCCCCAAGAAGTCGCCGTCCTTGATTACGGCTCCCAGTATTCCCAGCTCATCGTCCGCCGCGTGCGCGAGCTCGGCTTTGCCTCGCACCTGTATCCGCCCGCGGAGCTGGCGAATTTGCAATCTCCCGGTGCCATCATCCTTTCCGGCGGCCCGCGCAGCACGTCCGAAAAAGACGCGCCCGATGTCGATTTTGAGAAACTCATGTCCTTTGGCGTTCCCGTACTCGGCGTGTGCTACGGCATGCAGCTCCTCAACATCAAGCACGGCGGCACCGTGAAGCCCGGTGTTACACGCGAGTATGGTCCCGCCAAACTGGTCGTCACCGATCACGAGGACCTCTTCAGCAGCATCTCGCACGAATCACAGGTCTGGATGAGCCACAGTGATACCTGCGCGAATCTCGCCAACACAACCAAGGTCATCGCCACGAATGAGGACGCTGTCCCGGTCGCTCTGAAATGGTCTGACCGCTGCTGGGGCATTCAGTTTCACCCTGAGGTGACCCATTCGCACGAGGGCACGGCCATCTTGAAGAACTTCCTTACCAAGAGCGGTGCGAAGCTCGCTGCCTTCGACATCAACGCCTTCAAGGCCCAGATGCTCGAACGCATCAAGGCGGAAGTCGGCAATCGAGAGGTCATCTGCGGTGTCTCCGGGGGCGTGGACAGTACCGTGCTCGCCGTTTTGCTCGCGAAGGCAGGCGTGAAGGTGCGCTGCATCTTCATCGATACCGGCATGATGCGCCTGAATGAGGCCGCAGAAGTGAAGTCGCTCTTCGACGAGGTCGGCGTGCCCATCGAGCAGATCGACGCTAGCGCCATCTTCCTCGGAGCGCTCAAAGGCGTCACCGATCCCGAGCAGAAGCGCCGCATCATCGGCACACTTTTCGTCGAGGAGTTTTGGAAAGTGGCCGACAATGTCGAGCTACTTGCGCAAGGCACTTTGTATCCAGACGTGATCGAAAGCGCCACGAGCGGCAGCATCGCCAGCAAGATCAAGACGCACCACAACCGCGTCGATAAGATCATGGAGCTCAAGGAGCAGGGCAAGGTACTCGAACCTCTCGCCGAGCTCTTCAAAGACGAGGTCCGCGCCCTCGGGGCTAGTCTCGGTATCCCGCATCGCGCCCTCTGGCGTCATCCATTCCCCGGCCCCGGTCTCGCCGTGCGCATCCCGGGTGAAATCACCGCCGAACGCGTCGCCATCACGCAGCAGGCTGATGCCATCTTCATCGCCGAACTCCGCCGAAGCGGCTGGTATGAGCAGACCTGGCAGGCCTACGCCGCGTTGCTTCCCGTCAAAACGGTGGGCGTCAAAGGCGATGAGCGCAGCTACGAGCAGGCCATCAGCCTCCGCGCCGTCATTTCCGAGGACGCCATGACCGCTGAATGGGTCCGCCTGCCCTATGAAGTGCTAGCCAACACCTCCAACCAGATCCTCAATCGCGTCAAAGGCGTGAACCGCGTGCTCTACGACATCAGCACGAAGCCGCCGGCGAGCATCGAGTGGGAGTGATTGGATAATGCTCTAACACGCAGCCCATGGGATGGCGCGGAACTCAGGAACAATCGTTCATGGGCAATCCGTACCGCAGGTGCATGTCAGGCAGAGGCTGCATAGTCTTCCGGCGTGTTCATGTTATGAAAGCTAGGCTCCAGCTCTGGCGGCACGGGCACCAGTCGGGCGAGCCCCGCCTCTATCGCGGCATGGGCGACGGCTTTCACGGCGAGCTGCCCTTGAGCGATTCTTTGCTCCATCGAAGGCAGTAGGCAGGGGTGATACATAGCTCCAAGAGGCTCGATCCCTTGCTTGGTGCGGAAAAAGCAGGCCTGACCTGACCTCAGGGCCGTTTGGCAAAGCGACCACAAGCGGGCTGGCTGCAAATGGGGCAAGTCCACGGCCATGACCCAGCAGGGCTCGGCTGTGCCCGCCAGCACCCGCTGGATGGCACCGAGCGGACCGAGATCTTGCCCAGGTGGATCAAAGCACCATTCCAGGGCCGTGGAGAGACCGGGCTGGCAGTGCAGCTGCTGCTCTTGCCGGCAGGCGACGACGAGGCGCTTGGGCTTCAAGGCGATGAGCTTTTCGACCTGATACCTCCAGAGCGGCTGCCCGTGCCAGTCGATCATGGCTTTGTCCCGCCCCATGCGGATCGATCTACCCCCAGCCAGGAGCAGTGCGGCGACTTGGGGTTCCGCAGGCACTGAGGATATCATTCGGGGTCCTTTTCCTCCAAGATGTGCAGGGCGAGTCCCAAACCTTTCGGCGCAGGTGCCGAGATGGCTAGTTTCAGTTCCTCCAGACTCCAGGCACTATGCGCACTAAGGCTCTCTGGAGTCGGCATACTGCTAAAGTAGAGCACAAACTCACCTGTCTCCTTGTCGATCAAATCGGGCTCCAAAACCCCTTTCCAGCGTTTCCACAATGCATCAACACGAGCGCTGTTTTGCTTTTGCGCATAAGCCGGAATCTGGATCTTCAAAGCTGGCTGATAAGGCGTGCCATGCAGGGCTGGAGCGGTAAGCACAGCTTGCGCGATTTTGCCCACTGTCAGTTCCTTGGGGTCATACTGAACGTTGACGAAATTCTCCACGATCTGGCCCGCCGTAACATCGCCAATACCTTTGAGTTGGCCAATCGAGTAAGTCACGGCATAGACGCAGCTGGGGCATTCGACGCCTGACACATAGAGCGTTACTTTCGAAGTAGCCTTCACCTCACGCGCTGGGATTTGCTGCGCAACCACCGCCCCATTCAGCAACTGGAGCAGAGTGATGAAAAAATAGGCAAGGCGACGAAGATGCATGAGGGGATTCCAATACGCTAAAGGAGAGCCACTGCTGGCAGAGGAAAAAGAACCGTCGGTGTTTTCATGCAAGTCGCGGGTTGCCTTGGGCTGCAAACGCTAACTTGCCAGCTAGGACATCTCTTTCCATCCTGAGGCTACCCTCCACCATGAAAGCTCTCGTCCTCACCGCCGCCTCTGAATTCAACTATGACATCGGCTTCCCCGATCCTGTGCCAGGTGCGGGCGAGGTGCTGGTGCGGATCAAAGCCTGTGGCATCTGTGGCAGCGATATCCACGGCATGGACGGCCGCAGTGGTCGCCGCCAGCCACCTATCGTCATGGGTCACGAGGCAGCCGGAGAAATCATCGCGCTAGGAGATGGCGTGACCGACTGGCAGCTCGGCCAACGTGTGACCTTCGATTCCACAGAATACTGCGGGGAGTGCGAAGAATGCCAGGCGGGCTATGTCAACCTATGCCCGAAGCGCAAAGTCCTGGGCGTGTCTCCTGGTGAATACCGCCGCCACGGCTGCTTTGCGGAAAAGATCGTGCTACCAACGCGCATCCTCTACACCATTCCGGACACACTCGCCTACGAAAAGGCAGCCTTTGCCGAGCCTGTCTCCATCGCTCTGCACGCCGTGAATCTAGCCGATGGCATTGAGGTCGGTGAAGCCTTTGTCGAAGAGGAAGAAGCCTGTGGCCATGGCTGCGACTGTCATGGCGAAGAAGCCCGGGGTGGCACAGCCGTGGTCGTCGGCGCAGGCTTGATCGGTCTGCTTGTCATCCAAGCGCTCAAGGCCCGTGGTTGGGAGCGAGTCATCGCCGTGGATCTCGACGAAAAACGCCTCGAACTCGCCAAACAGCTGGGCGCGGCCGAGGCCTTTCACGCCAAGCAAGAAGGCTTAGCCATGCACTTGCGTGAACTGTGCGGGGGCGATGGTGCTGATGCGAGCTTTGAAGTCGTCGGTGCGGCCGCTCCACTTGATCTGGCGATCCGCTGCGTGCGTAAAGGCGGGCAAGTCATCCTCGTCGGCAACCTCCAGCCGAATACGCCCTTCCCTTTGCAGGAAGTCGTCACACGCCAACTCACCATTCGTGGCTCCTGCTCCTGCGCTGGAGAATACCCTGAAGCCATCCGCCGGATCGAAGACGGAAGCATCCAGGTGGAACCCCTGCTCAGCGCTGTAGCCCCTCTGGAAGAAGGCGCTGGCTGGTTCCACCGCCTCTACGACAACAAAGAAGGTCTGCTCAAAGTGGTGCTTAAGCCAGAGTAAAACCACCATGCAGCTCCAACACGGAATCCATCTCGGCTATTGTACCAACATCCACCGCGGCGAAACCTGGGAGGAAACTTGGCGCGGTCTGCGTGAGCACACCTTGCGGGTCAAAGAGCGCGTCAGTGCGGGCAAGCCTTATGGCATCGGCCTGCGACTGAGTGCACAGGCAGCTCAGGAATTGAGCTCGCCAGAGAAGCTCGTGGAGTTCCAGCGCTGGCTGGAAAAGGAGAACTGCTATGTCTTCACGATCAATGGGTTCCCCTACGGCTCCTTTCATGGCACGCGGGTCAAGGAACAGGTCTTCCAGCCAGATTGGAGCACGCGCGAGCGGCTAGACTACACCTGCCTGCTATTTGACCTGCTGGCGAAACTGCTACCGCCCGGGGTTGGCGGTAGTGTCAGTACCCTTCCGGGATCTCACAAGACCTTTCCCATCGGCACCGAGGAGATGGAGACCATCTTTCGCCATGTGCGCCTCTGCCGCGAGCACATCCAAAAAGTCAGCGAAAACTCCGGGCATGATCTTCACCTCGGCTTCGAACCAGAACCGCTCGGCCTATTCGAGACCACGGGCGAGTCGCTGAAGTTCTTCGCGCACTACTTTGATCGGAACCCGAGGGACAAGGACTTCTTCCGCTTCATCGGGCTGAACTACGACACCTGCCATCTCGCCATTGAGTATGAGGACGCACAGCGCTCTCTGAGTCGGCTGACCGA
>JBIKYV010000176.1:0-7443 GCA_044355075.1 Prosthecobacter sp. | reverse complement strand
TCAGGACATGAGAAACATGTATCACCGCTCACAGTTGCTGGTGTATTACTTTTGCCACCTGGATGGCAATGGTCAGCGCTTCATCCGCTACATGGACGCAGTCTTTGGCGAAGTGGATGCCATGCGAAAGTTCTTTGCCGATCCGCGTGTGGAAAGGGTCCCTGGTGGTGGTTTTCGCTATCCTCGTGACTTTCCGCCGCCAGACATGAAACCTGACACAGCGCCCTTCAAGCATCTCTCTATTCTTCTGGAGGAAAAGCCCTGGCCGCAGCTATCGCAGGAGATCATGGAGGCCTACAAAAGTATCGGCGTGAAAGTCACGGTGACCCCTTGAGGCACTTTCCCCGTAGCCTCTGGGCGCGGCGCGTAGAGTGGCTGGGGCTCTTTTGAAAAAAGAAACCGTCCTGCGGTGCCCTTTCCGAGAAGAAAAGGAACACCGCTGAGGACGGCGAACGCTTGATCAGGCTCCTGTGTTGAAAGCGCGGATCGCGGTAACTTTAACCTTCCGGGTTCCAGTGTCGGTTGGAATCTCAGCTTCATCGCCGACGGCCTTGCCCAAAAGACTCTTGGCCAGCTCGGAGAGGTAGGAAACGACATGATTTTCGATGTCGCTGTCCCAGGCACCTAGGATGGTCAGTGTTTCGACCTTGCCTGTGGATTCATCGGCGTAGTCCACGATGGTTCCCATGCCGACGACAGCGGTGGAGACATTGACGAAATCGGTGCCACGGGCGCGGTTGATGTCACGCTCCAGTTCATCGCGCATGCGGTTCAGTACGGCCTGCTGGTCGCGGGCGGCTTTGTAACCGCCATTTTCACGAAGGTCACCTTCTTCTTTGGCAATCTGGATTTCCTGGTGGTTGTGCGGGATCTTGACACTGACCAGTTCATGCAGCTCGGCCTTCTTTTTTTCCATACTGTCCCAGGAGACGATAAGGAAATTGTCTTCGCGACCGCTGGCTTGATCCTCCATGATTTTTTCTAGCTCGGGACGTGCCTTGATGACGCGAGCCATGAGAGAGCGGCGGGTCAGTTCGTCCAGCACGGTGCTGGTGAGCAGGCGCTTGATGAAAAGCTGAACCATTTCCTCGTCCTGGTCCTGAGCCCATTCGCCGATGAGGGCCTTCTCCGAGGACAGCACTTCGACGAGGCGACCGGTGCGCTTCGGGCCGCCACTGACGTGGTCGTCTTCGATGGTATCAAGCACGGCGTGGGCAAGGTCGATGCTGAAAACGGACTTTGCCAGGCCATCACGCTCCTTACAGGTCCAGATCAGGAGGTCCTGAGTCAGGGTGCGGTTACGTACGGCCTTTTTCAGATACTCGGCCAGAGCATCCAATTCCCCATTGGCATCAAGCACAGTGGCGATTTCTGCCACGGCACGACCGCCGGTGCGGGCGATGTGGCTGAGGAGTTCGCTGACCCAACCGCGATCAGGGAAGGCAGCAGGGAAGGCACGGTAAAGGCGACCGTAGAGGGCCGCGGGAAGACCAGATAGACTCTCGGTGATCTGCTGGCGAGCCTCACAGACGAGATCGGAGATCTTGAATGATCCGAGTGGTAGGCTGGCTTCTTTGTTAATGCTCTCGAGCAGTTCATCCCGAGTTAGCAGAAGCTGCAGGCTCTCTTTGAGGTGGAGTTTCCATGCCTTGCGCACCGTGTCAGAGATGTCCTGGAAAACGGGCGTTAGCTCTTCCAGGGCGCTTTCGAAGAGGTCCAAATCTTTTTGGATCAGGGCCAGGACGCCTAACTTACCCTTCAAGTCGCGCTTTGCGAGAAAGTCACGAACCATCACTGCACCTGGTTTTTCAGCAGAGTCGCGCAGTACGAGCGGATCTTGGCGCTTGGAGGGCACCACAATGTGGCGGGCGGTCTTGAGGGTGCGTTTGGCTGACTCCCACCATTTTTTGTAATCTGCTTCCGCTATGATGCGGGGCTTCAGCAGGCCCTCGAGCTGATCAAGCGACATTTTTCCGCCGCTAGACCGCAGTGCCAGCTCTACCAAGGCGGTGGCGTCGTCCTTGGCCAGCTTTTTAAGGCTCTCCAGGTCGGAAAGGCGGATGGAAAGCAAGTGGTCAGCAGGCAATACTTCCAAGCTGCTGATGGCGAAGCCCAGCTTGAGGCCATGGCCTGGCTTTCCTTCAAAGTCGATGAGGAGTCGGTCTCCCATCAGATCCCATTCGGCGATTCGTCCTACGCCCCAGCTTTTATGGAGTACGTAAGTTCCGGGTTCGAGCTTGGACAGTTTCTCTGCGTCGGCGGCGGCAAGCTTTCCTGCTGCCACAAGTTGTTGGGCCTCTGAATTCATGGGAGGGTGATGCTAGCAGGGTGTTTTTCTCTGGCAAAGGAAACTTCCCCCTACCGCAGAAAGCTGGCCAGAGGGGCGGGCTAGCCTCAGGCGACCCCCAGATCCGTCATCAGCTGTCGGTCGTAGCGCTGGCGCTTATTTTCCGTTAGGGTTCCATCCTGCCAGCAGAGCGTGAGCATGAGGTGGCCGTTTTTCTCATTTGCAAACACTCCTGTTCCTGATGGATCGGAGAAGCTGGGCACCTGATAGGCATTCGTTACATGAGATCCTGCAAAGCGAGTCAGCTCCGGCGCGAAGGGCCGGTGTTGCTATGGTCAAAGGAGCTGAACTTGCCCTTCATATGGAAATTGATGAAAACCATCTGTAGCTAGGGCGATATCGGGCTCATCATCCACATTCGATCAAGGAAGGCATCGCCGATTCTGTTTTTGATGAATCGGGTGTGCCGCTGATGCAGAGATTCCGCGGTAGCCTCCAGGGTTCCTAATTCACCGGCCAGCAGACGCGCTGGCATAGCTTTCTAAAGTGCTCCTCCACAAGCAGCTGCAACCGCATGATGGCCATGGAATCGAGACCTGCTTCGAAGAGATCTGCCTTCACGGTAAATCCGGGGGGAGTCTGCAGCACCTCCTTGCGCCTCTCGCCGCTACACTCTATACCTCGCGCTCTACTTTCTGGAATGCACATCGCCGACATCCTCAGCCAACAGCGGCCCACGCTGTCCTTCGAGTTCTTCCCTCCCAAAACTTCGGAGGCATCCGAGGCGCTTTTTCAGACCATCGGAGAGCTTGAAGCCTACAAGCCATCCTTTGTTAGCGTGACTTACGGAGCTGGTGGCTCTACGCGTGAGCTGACCCATGATCTGGTGGTGAGGATCAAGAAAACCACCACGCTTGATCCTGTGCCGCATCTAACCTGCGTCTGCCACACTGAGGCTGAAATTGCCTCTATTTTGGAAAGATATGCTGAGGCTGGTGTCAGCAATATCTTGGCTCTCGGTGGTGATCCCCCCCGAAACCTAGACGGGTATGATCGCAAAAAAGATGCCTTTCAGCATGCAGCCGACTTGGTGCGCTTCATCAAGAAGTTCAACGACAGTGGTGCGCATCCTGATAAGCGCGGCTTTGGCATTGGTGTCGCAGGTTTCCCAGAGGGGCATCCATCCACACCGAACCGCGTTCTGGAAATGGACTTCCTGAAAGCCAAGTGCGACGAAGGTGCCGACTACATCTGCACTCAATTGTTCTTCGACAATCACGACTTTCTCGATTTCCGTGACCGCTGCCGCCTGGCAGGCATCCACGTTCCCATCATTGCCGGCATCATGCCCATCACCAGTGCGTCAGGAATGAGGCGCATGGCGGAGCTCGCCGCTGGAGCCCGTTACCCTGCCAAGTTGCTGCGTGCTATTCAGCGCGCTGGCAACGATGAAGCGGCTGTTCAGCGTGTCGGCGTGCATTATGCGACTGAGCAGTGCCGTGACCTTTTGGAACATGGTGTAGATGGTATCCATTTCTACACTCTGAACAAATCCCAGGCGACTCGTGAGATCTACGCCAGCCTCGGTATTCGTGATTCTTCTGCCGTCCGCCCCGCATGAGTGAACAGCCCCTGATTGCTGCCATTGAGGGCGGTGGGACCAAATTCGTTTGTGGCATAGGCCGTGGCCCTGACGAAATTCTCGCTACCCATCGTGTCGAGACGACTACGCCTGATGAAACGCTAGAATTGGTGTCTGATTGGTTTTCTCAAATGAAGCAAGAGCATGGTCCTTTCGCGGCCATCGGAGTCGGCACCTTTGGCCCGGTCGATCTCGATCCTCGAAGCGAGAGCTACGGTTACATCACCAGTACCCCCAAGCCAGGCTGGCAGCAAACGGACATCGTAACCCGATTGAAAAATCGCTTTAAGGTGCCTGTTGGCTTTGACACCGATGTGAATGCGGCGGCACTCGCCGAGTTTCTCTGGGGAGCCGGGCAGGGAATGGACCCACTGATTTACATCACGGTCGGCACTGGTGTGGGCGGTGGTGTTTGGGTGAATGGCCAGCTTCTTCACGGGGCATTGCACCCTGAGATCGGCCACCTAGCCGTCCCGCCCCCCGTGAATAGTCTAGCCGTGAATCCCGAGTGCCAGTGCCCCTTTCACAAAAGCTGTGTCGAAGGTTATGTCTGTGGCCCTGCCATCGCGAAACGCTGGGGTGTGCGTGCAGACATGCTGCCCTCTGATCACCCTGCCTGGGAAGAAATCGCGGACGTCATGGCTCATGCCCTGATGAACCTGACGCTCACCCTTTCTCCGAAGCGCATTATTCTTGGCGGTGGTGTCATGGCGCAGCCCCAGCTCATACCTTTGATTCGTGGCAAACTGATGAGTCACCTGAACGGCTATCTGCTAATCCCCCAGCTTCAGCGCGAGATGGATCAATACATTCTGCCGCCAGGCCTAGGTTCGCGTTCAGGATTGCTCGGCTCTCTAGCGCTAGGGCGCATGGCGCTTCCGTAGTGCTTCCTCTTTAAGTTTGCAGTTTTTTGGGGTGTGACGCTGCTTCCTGAGATGAAGTGTCTTGCCAGCTTTTGCTCAGCGCCCTAGCATCACGACCGGATTGATTCAGTGCCATGAAAGCCATCTTTTTCCTCCTAACTCTTCTATTGACCCAACCCTTACTTGCCGATTGGGTTATGGTGCAAAAAACCAGCATCGAAGGCCAGGGTGAGCCTCAAGACATAACCATCAAACTCAAAGGTGATGAAGCCCGCATGGACCTGGGCACCCAGATGACGCTACTGAGCAATAGCACCACTGGAGAAATGAAAATGTATCTCCATGCGCAGAAAATGGTGATGAATATGAACGGAGATACAGTGAAGACAGCCATGGCCCTCGCCGGTCAATTTCTCGGCAAAATGGATGAAAAAGCCAACAAGCCCAAGGCCACTGGCCAGAAAGAAAAAATAGGCAGCTATGAAGCGGAGATCTACAGCTGGAAGGGGAAACTCGGTGCTGGCAAATTCTGGGTCGCTGCCAATTTCCCTAACTACCAAGCGTTGAACGCTCTGCAGGACAAGATGAGCAAAGCCATGGGCAACCCCGCTGCTAGCCTTGCCCCGCAGTCGAGCGATTTCCCTGGAATGGTCGTGAAGTCAGAAATGAAAATGCTGGGCAAAACGACCCTCACCGAGCTGGTCTCTGCGAAAGAAGAAGCTGTGAGCGATGATGTCTTTAAGGCACCTGAAGGCTACCAAGAAATGAAGCTGCCTAGTCTTCCCGGAAAATAAAGTCATCCGTATTCTCTAGCCATGGCAGCCTTTGCAGACCGCTTCATTGTCCAAACGCGAGGGAAAGGCACTTACGAGATCACTTCGGTCTGCGATCAGATCGTCTCTGCTTCAGGGATTCTAACCGGGATGGCGACGATCTTCGTGCAACATACCAGTTGCAGCCTCGTCATTTATGAAAATGCGGATCCTTCTGCGCGGACCGATTTGCATCACTTCTTCGACCACCTTGTGCCCGAGGATACGCCCTACTTTGTCCACACAGATGAGGGGCCTGACGATATGCCAAGCCACCTACGCATGGCACTAACCAGAACGAGCGAAGTCATCCCCATCATCCAAGGCCGCCTAGCTCTCGGCACTTGGCAGGGCATCTTTCTGTTTGAACATCGCCGTGCACCCCACAGTCGATCCATCGTCGTCAGTGTATTGGGGGAGTGATCCAGCCTGAATTCCATGAATGGATTGATTCATCATGGAAACTAAAGCCGAGACAGCGATGCTTTTTGAATTACATCGATTACACGATAAATATCGTTATCTGACGAAGAGCTACTCGAAGGAATGGACAGACAGTTTTGATATAAATCCTCAGACACAGGACATGGTAATTTGACTGCATCTTGATGAGCCGGCGATAAATGTGCTGGTTGCCAAAGAGGCCTTGCTTCGATTCGATGATCTTTCAAGGTTGTGCGTAGATTTCGCGCATTGACTCCAAATTTGAGTGGGTTGATGTAAATGGTCGTCAGCCAGCAATTACTCACGGTATTTTTTGCTTCTTCCTGAAAAGACAATCCAGGCACGTGATTAAGATGTGTTTCGTATAAACTTCGAATCTGTCGTCTGCGCTCTACGTAACGGCCTAATGCTTCAATCTGTGCACAGCCAAAAGCTGCCTGTATGTTTGTCATACGGTAATTGTAACCCACCTCATGATGCACATACTCATTGGGGTCATCTTTGGCTTGAGTGGTTAGGTAGCGAGCTTTTTTCGCCCATTCTGAATTTTCAGTAACGAGCATCCCACCCCCTCCAGTTGTTATGATTTTATTACCATTAAAACTGAAGCATCCTATATGTGCCAGACCTCCTGTGGGCTTCCCAAAGTAATAAGAACCAAGGCTTTCAGTTGCATCTTCGATGACAGATAATCCATATTCTTGTGCGAGCTGCATGAGATTAGTCATGTCAACTGGGTGTCCTAGAATGTGAACGGGTAGAAGAGCGGATATACGGCGCCCTGTTTTTTTGTTAAATGTTTTTCCTGATTCCTGTCGGCATTCCTCAGTGAGAAATTGGCGAACCAAATTTACGTCCATTTGCCAATGAGTTGCTTCCGAATCGATAAGCACTGGTATTGCGTTGGCGTACCGAATGGCATTCACTGGAGCAATAAAGGTCATGGTTGATACAAGAACTTCATCACCTGGTTTTACCCCGCATACGAGTAAAGCTGTGTGCAAAGCAGCGGTGCCACATTGAGTTGCTACAGCATGAGCTGTGCAAGCTGCTTTGGCGACTTCATTTTCAAAACGCGTTACGTATGAACCTGCTGATGAAACCCAGCCTGTGTCCAGGCAATCCTTAATATAACACCACTCTCTGCCCGTAAGCTGTGGAACGCTTAAGGGAATAAAATCTAGTTCAGACGACATAGCCTTTGGTCTTATAATGCTCAGCGTTTTCTTGGATCCATTGGATCGTTTTTTGTAGCCCTTCTTCAAGATTTATGCGTGGCTCCCAGCCCGTTAATTCTTTCGCTTTTTTATTGCATGCTAAAAGCCTCTCTACTTCGCTTTTGTTTGGGCGGAGTCGTTCCTGTTCACAAATGATGTCGATATCCTTACCCATCAT
>JBIKYV010000006.1:0-62474 GCA_044355075.1 Prosthecobacter sp. | reverse complement strand
ATGGCTGTGTCCATGATTTAAAGAAGCAAGTCTGAGGAAAAAATGCAGCGCACTTCTGATGCCTTGCAAGTCTCCAGCGCCCCCCATCACAAACCATGAAAACAAAACATATGAATCAGCGCGCAAGCCAAGATGCCTTCACTTTGGTGGAGCTTCTTGTCGTCATTGTGATCATCGCCATCCTAGCTTCCCTAGCTGTTCCCGTGACTAACAAGGTGATGCAAATGGCCAACACCACACGAACCAAAGCGATCATGAAGGACCTCCAGGTGGCTGTGGGTCACTACCGCACAGAATACAATCGTTTCCCCGTTGATTTGAGTGGCGATAGTGGAGCCGATGATGTTGACCCCATTCAAACGAATGGAACAAGCGACATCGTAAACGTCTTGATGGCGATGACGGACAGTTCTGATACTTCTGGTGGCAACCTCAATCCACGCGGCATCAAGTTTATCGATCTTCCTATCGCGAAAAATGGAGCTTCGTTCGGCATCGTCGATCCAAGCGGTGGCTCGGGCAATGGTGGCAATGTCCGACTGCTCGACATCTGGGGGTTCCCTTATTACATCATGATGGATACCAATCTGGACAATCGCATCGAAAACCCTGACGCGAGCAATGTGGATCAGCGTGTCTCTTCTAAAGCACCTCAATTTGTGCCAACGAGTGTTGGAGTACAATGCACAGGCCCCGATAAGATCCTCAATACACGCGATGATATTGTCTCTTGGAGATAATCCACATCACTCCAAACATTCAAAGCGCGCTCTGTGGGGCGCGCTTTTTTATGCGTATTTGGCAAGAAGGTCGCCCGCTTTGGCAGGATCGACTTTTTCATAAAAGTCATCTTCGACCATGCAAACGGGACCAAACCCGCAGCTTGCCAAACACTCCGCGAACTCGATGCTATATTTTCCATCAGCACTGACGGCGATCGGATGATGATGATCGACATGGCTGCGGTCGATGTTTGCCACTTTACAAAATGACTCCATCAGTTCGTAACTGCCAGCCATGGCACAGGACAATGTCCGACAGACACGGATGTGATACTTACCGGGTGCGCTTTGGCGGAAGCCAGGATAGAAAGTGACAACTTCCAGAACCTGAACGGGCTCCAATCCGAGCTTGGCTGCCACCCAGTTTACAGCCTCTTCATTGATGTATCGAAATTGGTGCTGCAAGAGGTGCAACAAAGGAAGGACCGCACTTCTCTTCGATACCGGATAGTGGGTGATGACCTCGTCGATCTTGCTAGAGAGTTCGGCAGGGATTTCGAAAGCCATCGTAAGAAGAATAAGAGTTGGGAAAAATGATCGTGGGACCTATTAACGGTCGCATTCGCCCATCACAAAGTCGAGACTACCAAGGACCGACGGGATATCGCTGAGCAAATGCCCTGGCAGCATCGTGGAAAGGATGCTTAAATTAATGAAGGAGGGACTGCGAATTTTGAGACGATAAGGAACACCACCACCTTTGCTATGAATGTAGAAACCAAGTTCTCCCTTTGGATTTTCCGCACCGAAATAGACTTCACCGGCCGGAGCATCAATGCCTTGAGTCGCCAAGATGAAGTGATGAATGAGCTCCTCCATCTTCATCAGCACTTTTTCTTTCTTGGGTAGCAAGCCCTTGGCGTCCGCTACATTGATGGGGCCGCCAGGCAGTTTGTCCAAAACCTGCCTCAAGATCCGAACACTTTGCCGCATCTCTTCCATGCGCACGAGGTAGCGATCATAGCAGTCACCTGTGGTGCCGATCGGGATATCAAACTCGTAGTTTTCATAACCCAGATAGGGATTTGCTTTTCGAACATCATGCTCGACGCCCGAACCGCGAAGGTTAGGCCCACTCAATCCCCAAGCCAACGCGTCTTGCTTTGATATTACTCCAAGGCCTTGGGTTCTTGCCATGAAGATGGCATTGCGCGTCATAAGCTTCTCGACCTCATCAATGACGGGCTCGAGTTCGCTTAAGAACTTACGGACGGCGCGGGTAAATCCGTCAGGAAGATCACGGATTTGTCCGCCCACGCGAGTGTAACTCGTGGTGAAACGCGCACCCGTCAGCTGCTCACAAAGATTGTAAACTTTTTCGCGCTCAGTGAAGGTGTAAAGGAAGACGGTCATCGCGCCGACATCCATCGCAAACACACCTACGCCGAGGAGGTGTGCCGAAATTCTTGCGAGTTCGCAGCAGATCACACGGATGGCCTGCCCACGCTCTGGGACCTGCCAACCCATAAGCTTCTCGACCGCGAGGGCATAAGCCACGTTGTTCGCGAGGGGAGCTAGGTAATCCAAACGGTCCGTATAAGGCACGAATTGGTTATAGTGCATGTTTTCGGCGATCTTTTCATCACCACGGTGCAGATAACCAACGTCAGGTTCGGCCTTGCTAACAATCTCACCATCAAGCTCAAGGATCAATCTCAGCACCCCGTGAGTTGCGGGGTGAGACGGCCCCATGTTGAGCACAAGCTTCTCACCCACGATGTCCTTGGCCGATTCATCCATGCCTTCAGCCTGCATCGCAGCCTTCGCGGCGATATCAGGGGCATCATACTCTCTCGTGACGGTAGGCATTCAGGATATGGGGGATGGTGAGTATTCTACGCGTGAAAATCTGGGGCAAGACGAATTTGTGAAAAATTTCACAAGCTCATTTCACAATTAGCAGCAGCTGTCTTTAGCGGTGCAATCTGTTACAAATAAGGCTGGATCGGCAGGGTGCCATTCCACGCACAAATGAACATCGTCCCTGGCTTCACTTGACTCGCGGAGGTGGTGACTTTGCCTCCTGCTGCCTCGACCAGCATGACACCAGCAGCGATGTCCCATAAACTGATCTGCTCCTCCACATAGGCATCGAGCCGCCCGCAAGCGATGTAGGCCAGCGCGAGCGCTGCACTGCCCAGCATGCGAGTTTTGCGCACTTCGTAGGCGATCCTCTTGTACCGCTCAAAACCTGCATCGAGTGCAGATTTACTTTTAGAAAAGCCGACGGTGACCACGGCCTCGGCCATCGTGGAGCGAGGACTGACGGAGATAACTTTTCCATTCAAAAGTGGCTGCCCGCCCTTGGTCACAGTCCAGGTTTCATTTTGCATCGGATCATGGATCACGCCGAGCAGCATTTCTTTCGTTTGCCGATCACGTGCAGCGATGCTGACGCAAAAATGCGGGATGCCAAAGAAGTAATTCACCGTGCCATCAATCGGATCGACAATCCATTCCACATCACCATTGCCACCAACGTCACCCTCCTCCTCACCAAGTATCGCATGAGAGGGATTGTGGCTAAGAATGATCTCTGTGATCAATTTCTGGCTGCGCACATCCAGCTCTAGCTTGATGTCATGACGCTGCATTTCATTCACGGTTAGTTCAGAGCCAAAATTGCTTTTGATCAGCTGTCCAGCCTGGTGGGCGGCGTCGATGGCGATAGGAAGGAGTTCAGACATTAGAGTTTTTGGGGGGAGATGATCCGAGGCTAGTGATGGATTCGATCAGAAAGCGGGCGAGCGTGGATTTTTCCTGCCGAGGCAGCGCGATTGTCTGCCCGCTGGGTAAGCAGAGGGTGACGGCGTTTTCTTGACTGTCAAACCCGATGCCAGACTGAGAAACATCATTCGCGATGATGAGGTCACAACCCTTACGCACAAGCTTATCTTGGGCATGCTCGATCAGCTTTTCCGTTTCAGCCGCGAAGCCAACCAAGATGCCTTGAAAGCCAAATCGACTGCGTGCTGAACCGAGAATATCCTCGGTGCGCTCCAGTTCTAGCATCAGGCTTGGCTCTGCCTTTTTGATCTTCTGCGAATGGACTACCTTGGGCCGGTAATCGACAACAGCCGCGGCAAAGATGGCGATCTCAGCTTGTGAGATTTCAGCCTCGACCGCCTCATACATCTGCCGCGCGGTTTGGACTCGGTGGATCAGCACTCCAGAGGGTTCGAGAAGATGAACCGGCCCCGTGATCAGAACTACTTCATGGCCGAAATCACGCGCGGCCTCTGCTAACGCATAGCCCATGCGACCTGAGGAGCGGTTGGAAAGAAACCGTACGGGGTCGATGGGCTCACGAGTCGGGCCTGCGGTGATGAGGAAACGCATGAGATTTTCTCATCTACCGTGGGTTTCATAACGGTCAAATCAGGCCGCTTGGATTTTGATCATTGGCCTGCTGCCGCTTTGGCCTGCTGCTGGCTTTCAGGAGAAAGTCGGCTCAATGGCACGAGAAAGACCTCCCCATTGCTTGCCATTTTCAGCATCACACCACCATCCTTGATACCCGCAAAAGTCGCCTGAAGGCTACGACCATCGCTGCTAGTCCAGGTCTGCACCCCGCCGACCGGCGCTGTGGCGACTGGAGCCGCAGGCATCGCGCCACCGCCCGTTAATGAGGCGCCTTCTTTGATCCAGCTTTCGAGCTTGCTGACCTCGGCATCGGTGAGGCGGTTTTTTCCCTTGGGTGGCATCACATCACTGTCGTCATCTGGCAGTTTGCAGATCGTCAGTAGGTTACTCTTGGCAGGATCTCCCGGAACGATAGGCCCATCGGCCTTGATCACCTTGGCCAATTCCTCAGGTGTATCCAGGGCGACATCGCCCTTAGTTTTACCCTTGGAGACGGCATGGCAGGCGTAGCACTTTTGGTCAAAAATAGGTTTGATCTCGCGGCTAAAGTCCACCGCAGAAGCAGGCAAGCATGCCAGGAAGAAGCAAAAGGAAGGGAGGAATTTCATGGAAGAATTATCGCCTTAACAGATAGGGAGATGACCTGGCAAGCTCCGTGTTACATTCAGCCCTTGTCAAATGCAGCACCGCAGCCAGACTTGGCACGATTTTCCCTCCCTACCCGCAGTCACATGCCAGAGCCCCGTCTTTTCAGGCACTACCTTATCGCGCAAGACGCAGACGGCGGCAATGTGGAGCTTCTGCGCAATGCTGAACAAGTCTGTATCCTTGGTTTTGACACACGCAGACTAGCTTTCGTCCACTGCCATGTGCTGCTGGAGCCGCTAAAAGAACCCCTTATCATCGAAGAGGCTGTTGAGCGGCTTCAAATGAGAGGCCATCCTTTGCTCGCCAAGCTCTCCGACTACGGCGAAGATGAAGGCACCCCCTACTACATCACCCATCACATTGATGGTGAGACACTGGGCGATTATTTGACAAGGTTAGGGGAGATTCCGCTGTGGCTCGCGACTTTGATTTCAATACGTTCTCTGTGTGCAGCTGCGGCTCTCAAGGAGCAGTCTGAAGTGCCCCTGCATCAGCCACTCACCTCTCTGCGGGTGGTGCAGACGAGTCAGCAAAACCTTATTGTGCAAGTCGCCGACTATCCTTTGCTGCCGAGCGCACGGCGAGAGAAAGGACTGAACGATGAACTGGAGAAGTCAGGTAGGTTGCTCAAAGATTTTTTATCGGAAAAAGCCGGGCATCCACTTTCCTGTGGGATTTTTATGGAGCTGCTGAGCGGTTGTTTAGAGGCCGTCAGTGCCGAGTCAAAAACTACTCTCGAGCAGCTGCTCGCGTTTTTGCAGGAGCTTGCCAATAAGGCTCCGACTGAGGTGATCGCCACTGCGCTCAAGCCACGTCATGTACTCTCAGCCTACCTAGCAGGCTATCAACAAGTGGCACGCATTTTGGTAAATCGGATTGGCTTTCAAAGCCAGCGTCTCGATCCGGCAAACCCTTATGCCATGCGCGGCACATTGATTCACTCTGGCCGTGCTGTTCTCGTCGAACAGATCCTACCAGAGCGTCTAGCCTCTGAGAAGGTGCGCGCGGTCCTAGAGCGGCACTCCGAGCGACAAGGAGACTCGGGTGGCGCGTGGCTAAGACTGCCACTGATACAAGAGGAAGATGGCCTCAGCTGCTTGGCTGAAGAAGTGGTGGAAGGCATCAGCTTGGCCGATCTTTTGGGATGTAGGCAGGCATTGGATCTTCGTGAAACTTACCTCGTATTGGCGAGTGTGGATGCGGCACTAACGCAATTGGAAGCCTCAGGCCTTGAGACAACTCGCCTCAGGCTAGAAGACATCCAGCTGATCACAGGTTTTCCACGCGAGGATGCGCGTAGTCTAAAGCTAGTCACGACTCAACTCACAGCTTGGCCAGCCGTTGCAGTGGTGCTACGGGCCCACCCGACCCTGTCCTCCATGTCAGGCCGCGGCACTGATCCAGCTGTACTTTTGCCATCCAATCACCCTGCAACGTGGGATGCGTCTTGGCTTTCAGCTTTAGGTCAGTTCTTGCTATCACTGGTGCCGCTACCCGGCAGTTCGAACCCAGCAGTCCCGGCGTTTGGCGGCGATAGGGAAGCTGTCTCCAGACTGTTCGAAGATGAAATCGCCCAAAGCCGCAAAGGCGGGCACACCAATCGCCGAGATTTCCTCGCACGCTACGCACGCTTTGTTCCTCATGACGATCTCGCGAAGTTGCTCATCAAGGGGGAAGACTCAACCCCTCAGGAATTGCCCTCGGCGAAACCTGCAATCAAGCCAAAGCGGGGCGGATTACAGCTCATCAATTCAAGCGGAGTCTCCCATCCATCGGGGGAAAGGCATCACGATAGCACTTCACTTGAGACAGCCGCCCCAATCCTTACCCCCATCACGGAAAAGCCCATTGCTGGCTTCGCGGAGTTACTCTTTCATGGCACGAGCGAGATAACAGAAGACTCGGAGCCCGATTGGGCACGCACAGCCATTGATGCGCCACCGACGATTCATCCCAGCGAAACGCTATTGCCTGACGAGCTCGTGCCGCGCTGGCTGCGCATGGCCGTTTTTTTCGGTGGCTCCATGGTCGCTGGCGCAGTGTTGGCGCATCTGTCAGGGCATGCACTTTGGCAGCAGACATCAAGGCATCCATCCGCTGCCACGGCCATTCAGGTAAAAAAAGACACTGAAGCCGCCGCAACGCCAAAAGCGATCGCTCCACCTAAGGTGCCAGCCTTACCCGCAGAAGGAGAGCTGCCCGTGCCAATGCCCTCCGCGGTGCCGGATCAGAAGATCCCAGCCTACAACTTACTGAAGCCGCCGCCGTCGCAGCGGGAAACGATCATCCGCAGCTCTGAGAGCGTTCCTGCTTCGCCTCATTGAGAGATACCCATCAAGGTTTCAGCACCTCAGGTGTTTTACCTGTTTGCAAAACTCCTGAGGGTTGTTAATTCTCGACAATTCCATGCGTGCCCTCAATGGGTTCGTATGAACAAGAACAAACACAACAAACAACACACTATGAAATTCGCCCTCCTCGCCCTTGCGGCTTCGGTCATCGCTGGCGGCCTTGTCTCCTGCGCCTCCAAGACCCCACCTCCACCTCCTGCTCCAGTGCAGGCCACTAAGTAAGCTAACGGCCTGAAGGCCTGGCTTCGTAGCTGAGGCGTTCCCAACCAACACTCGACACTATGATCCGTATCCTCACCGTTACACTGGCTTCTGCATCTCTTCTCCTCGCCTCCTGCGCGACGAAGAAAGAGTGCTCTTCTTGCGATGCTTCGAAAAAGCCAGCAGCATGCTGCGGCAAAAGCGGCACCTGCTGCAAGAGCGGCCACAAGCACTAATTTGAGCTAAAGCTCATGCCCACACCGCCCGAAGCTCGTGCTTCGGGCGGTTTTTTGTGATCAGGCCTGTTTAGGTTGTGGCACGAGATGCTCGGCCTCCCTCGCGGCTTCCTGACGGCGGGCCTCCGTGGCGGCAGTGTTTTGCTGTTCGATCTCACGGCACCAGCCTTTGATTTCGAGTTCATTGAATATTTTGCCAATGACGCGCCGCAGCAAGCCTTTGAGATTTGGCAATTCTACCTCGGCTAATGATCGAATGGCCGCCTCCTTGTAGCTTTCCAGCAGCACATTTGCCTTTTCATAGGCTCCCGTTTCCTCGGCCCAAGTGCGAATGGTCGGCTTGTCCGGCAAGGCGGACACCACTTGCCCATTCCAGAGCGCCTCCATGACCTCTTTGACTCCGTCTTTGCCACGCTCACGGAGCAGTGCCAGAATGATGCTAGGGCGAATGCTGACCTTATTGTCAGCCGCCGAGTCATCCCCAAGGTCATCCAAATCATCGCGGATCTGATAGGCGATGCCGAGATTCTCGGAGTAGGTGTGCAGCACCTCTGCCGTCTCATCCAAATGACCTGCCAGTGAAGCGCCAATTTTCAGTGCCACCTCAAAAGCCGGGGCAGTCTTGCTGCGAAAGATCTCCAGAACCTGCGTGCCATTCAAGGCAACGGGATGATTATTCCACAAAAGCTCGGCCCCTTGGCCGCGGCATAGTTCGCGCTGCCCCTCAGCAGCGACTTTCAAGCATTCCGAGCGCAGGTGGCTAGCGCATTTCATCTCTGCCAGAAGGCGATACCCTTCACCGATGAGCAGATCGCCCACGTTCAGCGCCACGCCCACCCCGTGTTCAGAGTGCAGGGTCGGCTCGCCATAGCGTTCTGCATCGTTATCCTCAATGTCATCGTGAATCAGCGAGGCCTTGTGGAAAGCCTCCACCGAGATCGCTGCCAGCTTCAGATCGTCAGAAATCGGTGCATCCGGGTCTTCGCGCAGTGCCTGGTAGGCAGCAATGGTCAAAAATGGACGCCAACGCTTGCCCGCACGCACTAGCCATTCGCGAGCGATTTCCTCCGTCTTGCAGGTGGGCTTGCCGAGCAAACAATCCAGAGCCTCTGGAGTGAACCAGGTTTTCACCTCATCATGCAGAGCCGTCAGGTTCAAGCGGCGGGTTTTGTCCTCGCTGGTTAGGTGGATGTAGTCCCACACCCAGTCCACATCCACCGTAGTGTCGATGCAGTCGTCTTGTAGCAAGGGCACCGCAACAGCGGGAATGGCCGCTGCCTCGACATAGGGGAAGGTGCGCTCCAGAACCGAAAGGCAAGAGATGCCGACGATGGCCTCGATCTTGCCCGTCTGGATCAGAGACATGACAATGGCGCTACCTTCGGCAACGAGCACCGCATAGCCAAGTTTTTCAGCCTCGTTCTGAAAGTCCTGGATGGAGCAAAGCCCACACTGCTTGCACAAAAGACCGAATTCATCAAAAGGCGCAGGGCACTTGCTCTCCACCCGCAGACACTTTGGCATCAGCAGCAGCCTTTTTTCAAAAGGAACCGAAGCCAGCGACTCCCGCCAAGTCTCATTCGCCAGCAGCACCCCGGTGTAGTCGCGATAGACTTTCTCGATACCGTAAAGGGCAAGGATCTTCTCGGTGTGAGTCTGTAGCTCATCCATCGGCACGGGCGGCACGAGGCGATTTTGCTCCATGTATTCGCGCACACTTTTCAGGACATAATCTCGGTCCGCTTTGGTCTGGGGAATATTTTTCTTCGGCGGACGAACATGACGTGTCAGGCCAGGAATCGGTGGGGGAAGGGTGGCAGAACGAACAGCGACCGTGGACATAGGCAGAGGAGGCAGAGAAAACAGAAAAGAAAAGGAGAGAGAAGCCCGGCCGGGAATCTGGGCGCACTTCTAACCGTGCCGCTGAGCCAGGGTCTTGCAAGGATTGTGCACAGTTGGGCATATCTTGTGCACACTTTTTCTCTCAGAATCGTGCACACCACACCAGACGCACCGACTTTCTCCTTGCCGCAAGGCAGCGCCTGCGAATCGTCCGCGCTCCCTTCCCCCACCCCTACCATGAGCAAAGCCCCCATCACCGTCTCAGTCACTGGAGCCGCCGGACAGATCGGTTACTCCCTCCTCTTCCGCATCGCTTCGGGTGCCCTCTTTGGCCCCGATCAACCCGTGAAGCTTCGCCTGATCGAAATCCCTGACGAGAAAGCCATGAATGGCCTGCGTGGAGTCTGCATGGAACTGGATGATTGCGCCTTCCCTTTGCTCCATGGCATCACGGCCACCTCCGACATCAATGAAGGCTTCTCCGGCACGAACTGGGCCATCCTCGTCGGTTCCGTTCCTCGCAAAGCCGGTATGGAGCGCAAAGACCTGCTGAGCATCAACGGCAAAATCTTCACCGGCCAAGGCCAGGCGATCGAAAAAAATGCCGCTAGCGATGTGCGCGTTCTCGTCGTGGGTAACCCCTGCAACACGAACTGTCTGATCGCCATGAACAGCGCGAAGAGCGTGCCTACGGATCGCTGGTTCGCCATGACGCGCCTGGATGAAAACCGCGCCAAGAGTCAGCTCGCCACAAAGGCAGGCGTGCTCGCCAGTAGCGTCAGCAACCTAGCCATCTGGGGCAACCATAGCGCCACGCAGTATCCTGACTTTTTCAATGCCAAGATCGACGGCAAAGCCGCCACAGACGTCATCAGCGACCACGAATGGTTGAAGGGTGATTTCATCAAAACCGTGCAACAGCGCGGAGCCGCCATCATCGCCGCCCGCGGCCTTTCCAGCGCCGCCTCTGCCGCGAATGCCGCCTGCGATACCGTGCGCAGCCTGACAAGCCCAACGCCAGAGGGTGATTGGACTAGCGTCGCCGTTTGCAGCGATGGCAGCTACGGCATCGAAAAAGGCCTAATGTTCTCCTTCCCCATCCGCACCAACGGCAGCCAGTGGGAAATCGTGCAAGGCGTGCCTGTGAACGAGTTCAGCCAAGAGAAAATCAAGGCCACCGAAGACGAGCTGAAGGAAGAACGCACCGCCGTGAAAGAACTGGGCCTGATCTGATCCGGATCGAGCCCGCGCCCCCAGCCCTATCAACGGCCCCGAGGTGCAGACCTCGGGGCCATTTGTTTTTTAGTAAAAATCCGACCTCAGGGGAAACGTACCCCGCCCTTGCCAAACCGGCAAAGTCGCCTAGCCTGCGCGCCCTTTTTTCCGGCACGTGACTGTGGCCTCCGAAAAAGATTTCCCTGCCTGCCCACTCATCCCCCCGTTTTCCGTATGAACATCAACGTCGAACATCAGCCCAACTGCCGAGCCATCGCCCACATCCGCGTGCCCGGAGAGGAAGTCGCCAAGCAGCGCAAAAGCATCGTAGCTTACTACGCCCAGAATGTCCGCCTGCCTGGCTTTCGCCCAGGAAAGGTACCTACCTCCGCTGTCGAAAAGCGCTTCGGCACTGACATCCAGTCCGACCTAGAACGCCAGTTGATCAATGAAGGTCTGCGCGAGGCCGTAAAGCGTGAAGGCCTGGAAGTCCTAAACGTGCTCGGCGTAAACGACCGCATGACGCATGAGGCCGATCAAAGCTTCTCTTTCAGCGCCGAGCTAAGTCTGTCCCCCAAGTTTGAGCTACCCGAGTACAAAGGTATCCCCGTGAAACTGCCCCGCATCGAAGTCACGGATGCCGATGTCGACCACGACTTACTCCACCTGCGTGAGCGCTACGCCAGCTTTGAAGATGTAGAGCGCCCCGCAGGAATGGGTGATGTCGTCGTGCTCAGCTGCCATGGCAGCCTGGACGGCCAACCACTGGCAGAAGCCATGCCCGAGGCTCCCAAACACCTGCAAAGCATTGAGGAAAACTGGTTTCTCCTCGATGCGGAGGAAAACTTCTTACCCGGCTTCTATTCGGGCTTGTTGGGCGTCTCCCAAGGGGAAGAGCGCAGCCTTCCGATTACGCTAGGGGAAGACTTTGCCTTCGAGCCTCTGCGCGGCAAGACCCTGACTCTGACAGCGCAGTGCAAGGGCGTCAAAAACAAGGTCGTGCCTGCCTTGGACGCAGAGTTCATTAAAAAAGTGGGTGGTGAGGAAATGACCGAAGAAACATTGCGCGCTGAAGTCAAAGAAGCCATCCGCCGCCGCAAAGAGCAGAACCGCGAAACCACCAAGGCCAATCAGGTGATCGCCCATATTCTGGAAAAGCTTGAGTTTGACCTGCCACAGGAAGTCGTGAACCGCGAAGCCCAGCGCCGCACCAACGACATCGCCATGCGCGCTCTCCAGCAGGGTGTGCCTCAAGAAGAACTCATCAAGCAGCAAGACGAGATCCTCAGCAGCGCCACTCAACAAGCACGCAACAGTGTCAAAGTCAGCTTCATGCTGGGAGAAGTCGCCAAGAAAGAAGGCATTACCGTCAACGATCAGCAGCTGATGATGGCTCTAGCCAACATCTCAGCTCGCCAGAAAAAGCCGGTGAAGAAATTCCTGCAAGAAGCGCAGAAAAACGGCATGGTCGACGGCGTCCGCGAAGACCTGATCCTGGAAAACGCCCTGCAATTCCTGAAGGACAACGCGCAGATCGAAGAGACCGCTCCCGAACCTGAGCAGTGCGATGCGCACCCCGCTCCTGCCGCGTAAACACGTCGTCAAAATCACACATCCAGCGGGGCGGGCTCAGGCTCGACCCCGCTTTTTTCTGGGATGGGGGCAAAGCCCATTCACACTCAGGTGCGCCTAAATAGGCTTGATCCTCATGCATGAAGAACACTCCTCCTATGCGTGATTTCTGCGTATGGAAGCCCCTTGCTGTTCTGACCCCAAACGGCCTGCATCCTTCTACATGCAGCTTATCCAAGTCGCTGCGTGATCCAGCCCCACACGAGTCAAAGAAAGAGTCGATTCTTCAGCAACCTACATGCAGTCTTGCTTGCTTCCCTGCGTGGCGGCTGGCAGGATAATCGCTCATCCCATGGCCAAAAAAGCTGCTTCCAAAAAACCCGAATCCCTCCACCGCAAACACAGCGCCATCATCGTCGATGGTGTGGAGCGCGCTGCTAGCCGCGCCATGCTGCACGCCGTCGGCTTCAAGCGGGAGGACTTCCAAAAATCTCAAATCGGCATCGCCAGCACGTGGAGCATGGTCACCCCCTGCAACATGCACATTGATCGCCTGGCCAAAGAAGCGGCGAAAGGCGTGGATGCAGCAGGCGGCAAGAGCTTGATCTTTAACACCATCACCATCTCCGATGGCATTTCCATGGGCACCGAGGGCATGAAGTACTCCTTGGTCTCTCGTGAGGTCATCGCCGACTCCATCGAGACCGTGGTCGGCTGTGAAGGCTTTGACGGCTACGTGGCCATTGGTGGCTGTGACAAAAACATGCCTGGCTGCATGATCGCCATGGCACGCATGAATCGCCCCGCCGTTTTTGTCTATGGTGGCACCATCTTGCCAGGCTGCATCGGCCCTGACAAAAAAGACGCTGACATCGTTACCGTTTTCGAGGCCGTGGGTAAACATGCCAACTGCCAGATCGACGACAAACAACTCGAAGACATCGAAGAGCATTCCATTCCTGGCGAGGGCTCCTGCGGCGGCATGTATACTGCGAATACCATGGCCAGCGCCATTGAGGCCATGGGCATGAGCTTACCAAACTCCGGTGCGCAGGCAGCCATCAGCAGCGAAAAACTCATCGACTGCTTCGATGCAGGAGCTGCTGTGATGAACATGATCAAGCTCGGCATCACGCCCCGCGACATCATGACCAAGGAGGCCTTTGAAAACGCCATTACCTTGATCATCGCCCTTGGTGGCAGCACAAACGCCGTGCTCCACCTCATCGCCATCGCCCACGCCGCAGGCGTGAAGCTTGGCATCGACGACTTCGTCCGCATCGGCAAAAAGACTCCAGTGCTGGGCGATCTGAAGCCAAGCGGCAAATACTTCATGAACGACCTCGTCCGCATCGGAGGCACCGTTCCGCTCATGCGCATCCTCGTCGAAGAAGGCCTCATGCATGGCGACTGCCTGACCGTGACCGGCAAGACGATGAAGCAGAACCTGAAGAACTCGAAGATCGTCTATCCGAAAGACCAGACCATCATCCGCCCGCTTTCCAATCCGATCAAAAAAGACAGTCACCTCGTTGTCTTCCGTGGCAATCTCTGCCCCGAAGGAGCCGTGGGCAAGATCAGCGGCAAAGAAGGCCTGAGCTTCACCGGCAAGGCCATCGTGTTCGACAGCGAAGAAAAAGCCTTGGACGCTATCCTGCATGACAAAGTGAAAAAAGGTCACGTTATCGTTATCCGCATGGAAGGCCCCAAAGGTGGTCCAGGCATGAGAGAAATGCTTTCCCCCACCTCTGCGATCATGGGCAAGGGTTTGGGCAAAGACGTGGCGCTGATCACCGATGGTCGCTTCAGCGGAGGCAGCCACGGCTTCGTCGTCGGACACGTCACGCCAGAGGCCTTTGTCGGCGGGCCGATCGCAGTTATCAAGAATGGTGACCCGATCACGATTGATGCCGAGAAGCGCCAAATCACCCTGGGCATCCCTAACAAGGAGCTGAAAGCACGCCTCAAAGCCTGGAAGCAACCCAAGCCTCGCTACACCCGCGGTGTGCTGGCGAAGTTTGCCAAACTCTGCGCGAGCGCCAGCGAAGGTGCCGTGACGGACAAAGGGCTGTAATCGCTGAACCAGCCCAATCTCACACTACCCAAAAGCTCAGGGGCGGCCTCACAGCCGCCCCTGATTGGTTTCAGATCCAAAGCGATGGCATCAAGCAGAGAGCAGTGCCTTCAGTTCATCCAAGGCCTTTTTCGTGCGCGCAATGCCTTCCATCTCGCTGTGCTTATCGCCTTCATACTCGATGCCGATGTAGCCGTTGTAGCCAGCTTTCACGACGATGTCGATCAGGCGCTGGTAGTCGAGCGTCATCTCACGGCCTTCGCGGCGATCTTCAGTATAAAAAGCACCCGCGCCGGTGTCCCAGTCATAGGCCTTGGCGCTCATGGCCTTTTTCACCCAGGGCATGAACTCACGCAGCCCCTTGTAGGGATTGTAGAGCTCACCTTTGTTCCGGTCGGTGTAAAAGTTACCAAAGTCAGGGAGGATACCGACTCGTGCATGATCGGCAGCTTTCATCACGCCGGTCAGCCAAAGACCGTTGCTAGACAGGCCACCGTGGTTTTCCACGACGACAAAGAGACCGCGCTTATCGGCCTCTACGCACAGGCGATGCAGCCCATCCGCGGCTAGCTTCATTTGCTCCTCAAAGCTTAGCTTGGCATCGCTCGCAGCATTCACACGGATGCTGTGACAGCCTAGCGTGGCGGCAGCGTCCAGCCACTTCAGGTGATTCTCGATCGTCTTAGCGCGCTTCGCTTCATCCGGGTCACCCAGATTGCCTTCGCGGTCGCACATGATCAGCAGTCCCGTCACCCCTTCACCCTCTTGGCGCTTTTTCATTTCTCCCAGGTAGGCCGAATCGGTAGCTTTATCGAAGAACATCTGGTTCACATACTCCACGCCATCAATGCCAAAACTGCGGGCCGTTTTGCAGAAGTCGAGGTGGTCCAGCGGCTCAGCACCGTTCTTCTTGAACATGCGCTTGTTCAGGGACCACTCCGCCAGAGAAATCTTGAAGGGTTCCTTTTGCTCAGCCGCTCGAGTGGTTCCGGCGAGAGCCGAGGCCAGAGCAGCCGTGGTGATGTGTTGGAGAAATTGACGACGGTTGGCAGAGGATTTCATATCAAATGGGCGTGCAGTCTCCCAGGGACACTGCCGAAACGCAAGCCAGCATCCCATTTCCATCTGGGATTCTCATCCTGAAGTAGCCCTGGATCGCCTCGCTCCTAGAGACGCCTGCGCCCATGCAGAGCTTGGTAGAGCGTGAGCTCATCGGCATGATCCAGACCACCTCCGGCAGGCAGCCCCTGCGCCAGCCGTGTCACGGCGACACCTTCCTGGCGCAAAAGATCGCCCAGATAGCTGGCCGTCGCCTCACCTTCCACATCCGAGCCAACCGCCAAAATAACCTCCTCCATGCCAGCCACGCGCACGCGCTGCATCAGCGGCTCGATGCGCAGATCTTCTGGCGTCACATTGTCCAGCGGTGATAAACGCCCCCCGAGCACATGATACTGTCCCTGATAGGCCCCCGAACGCTCCAGCCGCAGGACATCCGCCGCCTGCTCCACCACGCAGATGACACCACGCTGCCGCCTTGAATCATGGCACAGCACGCACTCCTGGCCCTTTTCCATAAAAAAGCCGCAATCCCCACACGCCACGATGCGCGCCGACGCACCCGCGAGCGCATCCAGCATCGGTTCAATGCGCCCGTGATCCTGCATCAGCCAAAGCATCAAACGCTCTGCACTGCGTGGCCCCAGACCCGGCAGCGACTTCAGCTGGGCGATCAATCGCCGCAGCGGTGGGGGATAGTCCAAAGCGGGCATGGGCAGCGGGGATCAGACCTTTTCCAGCCCCACCAAACCGCCTTCCGCAGGGATCGAAACCCGGCGGTAAAAGCAAGTACTCCGGTGCGTATGGCAGCAGCCGCCACCCATCTGGCGCACTCGCAGGATGAGTGCATCTTGATCACAATCCGTGAGGATCTCCACGAGGTGCTGAACCTCGCCACTTGTCTCCCCTTTCAGCCAGCGTTGGTTGCGACTGCGGCTCCAATACACCGCCTTACCACAGGCCAGCGTCTCCTGCAGCGTCGCCTCATTCATGTAGGCTAGCATCAAGGGCTTACCCGTATCAGCGTCCACAGCCATGGCCGCGATGAGACCATTTTCATCAAACTTGGGGGCAAAAGCAGAACCTTCCTCGATGCTTTGCTTCGAGTCGCGTGGGCCGAATTGATAAGGAGTAGGATGAGTCATGAAACTTGCCTTGGACATACCTCTCTGCGCTCATTTGCCAAAACAAAAGATGCCGAAGCATGATGCCAAATCAGCGGCCTAGCTTTTTCCCCCTATCCAGAAAATCCAGTGCCTTTTCCAGCCACTCCTTACCCGGCGCTCCATGCCCCTGCCCTGGTATCTCGAAAAGCTGCACATGCTGAAACCCATTCTGCTGAAAGCCCTGCTCATAGACCGCCTGCGTGTTATCGCGATTGAAGTCCTTATCTCCCGTGACGAGCACGATGCGTGACTCCGCCTGCGCCAGCGTGGCGATCTCAGGGTGGGGAATGTAACGCGCTTCATACATCGTTCCGTCCTTCCCTTGGGTCGGAAAAAAGAAATTCGCCCCCATGAAGCATACTGCCCCGCTGAACATATCCGCATAGGCCACGGCCAACATCGACGCCACGCGTGATCCGCCAGAATGCCCACTCACATAAACCCGCGCTGGGTCGATCTGGTAAAGCTGGCGTAGCTGATCATTTGCCGTGATGGCCAACTGCATGCGGCTAGTAACCTCCCGCTGATTGCCCGAACGCAGGGCACCGACAAAAATCAGCCTCTTCTCCGCCAGCACCTTTTCCCAGTCTGCCGGCAGAGCGCATTGATCGTTTGGACTGATCCAGATGAAGAGGCCATGCGGCACTTCCTTTTTGTAGCTGCGCGGCACGATGATTTCATAAGCCTCACGACTGACATCAAGCTCCGTGGGGGACTCCGCCGCACGCAGCCGCATCTTCAGCTGCTGCGATCCCGCCATCGGCGTCGTTGACACCAGCTTCAGGGACGAGCGCTGGCCAAGCTTTACCGGTGGCTCCTTGGCTGGCTGAGCCTGAACAGAAGCCCAAGACCCCCAAGCAACAGCCAGCAAAAGAAAAACGCGAATCTTCATGTCTCACCATCCAAGCGAAGCCCCTGCCCGCTGTCGATGGCAAAAGCACGTGCGATCCACGACAGCGAACGCTTCCTCATGTTCAGAAAAGCCCAACCATCCCGCACTTGCCATCGCGGGCAGTGTCTAGTAAATCGAAAGTCATGCACCCGTAGCTCAGTGGATAGAGCAGTGGATTTCTAATCCTCTGGTCGCAGGTTCGATCCCTGCCGGGTGCGCTCTATCTTAATTGGCTGATTATCAGCAATTTGAGACGTTCTAATGCGTGAGAAACTGTCTCTGAAAAATTTTCGTTACAGCCATTTTCCAGCCACTTTTTTGGCTATCCCCCATCTCTGACAAAGGGTTTCGCGTCTCTGAGGTTTGCTGACTCCGGCCATCGTGCGCTCGCTCCCTCCTGTGCTGCGGCTGCCCCACCACGCGGGTGGCGTAGGGAGGGCCAATCCTGGCGCTGGTGCGGAGGGGGGGGATGCCTCAGGAAAATTTTCCTCCAGCGTTTGGCTGATTGCTGTTATACTGAGTCATGAGGAAGCAGCCCCAAGCTTTCAGCCCAGGCATGGCAAGAAAGTGCTGGTCTCCTCAGATACAACAAGTTCATCAAGCACGTTTGCAAGCGCTGGGCGGGAATAATTTCAATCATCCCTCATGGCTGATTTTATGCAAAAAACTCACAACTAAAAGAGACCAGACCAAACATGTTTACAGAATGAAAGCTACGGTCCTGAGAAACTGAATCCAACAAGTGCGGCCTGTAGGTGCTTGAGGCCTTCCACACGATTTTCAGGTAAACACTCAAAGCATAGGGAGAACATCAGCCCTCTCCAAATTGTGGTGTGATGGCAGGCATATATTGTGATACTGCTATCGAGGTTTTTCACAGTGTATTCCATCTGTGTTTGAACTGCATCGTGAGAGCCAATTTTCACCACAGCTGAGCTGATAAACGTAGATTCGGGGAAGCGGGCTTTGATACCTCCAAATAACCACTGAGGATTTTGACTGTGGAGATTCAGCATGACAGGAAGAGTCATTTTATCTTCAGTAGAGATAAACAAGACAAGCGTCATGAGTTTATCACCTTTGAGTTTCAGCGCATATTGCCCTTTAGTAAGGCTCTGTGTTTCCTCCCATTCTGACGGCAAGGGCCAAGAGAATTTAAATTCATCGCTCTTCAAAAACAGCAGCTCCCCATGACTTTGACTGGGGAAGGTTAACAGCAAAAATAAGCTCAAGAAACCTAGCGCCTTAAACAGCGCTATATTTAATCCTGCGATTTTAGGGTTCAACTTGGATTGCAGTTGCATGGTCAGGGGCGCAAACTGGAAAAATCACACAATTAGGTTGAATAACAACCTCATTTGCGGATTCCGGCGCTGAGCGAGCCGTTATTAGAACGACTTTTGTGAGATGTGACACAAAAGAGTTGGCGCTTCCTTCTCCACTGATTGCGGTTAAACTGCCGTATGAAAAAGACTCCCACAAAACTCTCAGCTCAGGCATGGCAAGACATCAAAGCTGCCTACCTGTGTGGCGGCGGCCTTCGGGCGCTGGCTCGCGAGGCTGGCATCTCAGAAAATACGATTCTAGTCCGCGCCCATCGTGAGAAGTGGAGCGACCAGCGAAGTGCTGCCCTGGCTAAAATCCTCCCGCAGCGGGCGCAGGAGGAATCACTGGAAATCAGTCACGGTCGCCTGATGGAGAGGCATTTGATGAACATGCTGGCGCTGTCCCAGCGGCTCAGTGATTACGCGACGGGTCTGCCCGATGGGGTGGCTTTCGATGCCGTGGCGCGGATTGATACAATGGACAGGCTTGCTCGACGGCAGCTGGGGCTGGACAAGCCGCAAACAGCATTGCAGATCAATCTTTGGGGCAGTGAACAAGACGGTTGCCACCTCCCCGATGTCGGCATTGCTGAGTCATCCAAAAAAACTTTCTCTTCAAATTATGCATGACCCACTGGCCAATGAAGTTTCTTCCAGTGGTGAAAACACGGATAATACTCTTCAGCCCGAAGATTTAGACGATTATGCGATCATCGGGGCGTCCTACATCGCGGAGGGTGCCATCACGCTCCAGGATGTCACTGTCAAAATGGTGAAGGAGTTTGGCCCTGCGATTGAGAAGCACATGCCGAAGATTTTTTGCGAAGCCAAGGTGATCTATGATGAGCTGGACAAGGTCGCGCTTGAGGAACCTCTTGAAGGTGAAGCCAAGCCCAAGGGCAGAAAGCCAGCCATGGAGCAGCTCAAGGAAAACTGGGAAATTTGTGGCCGCCTCGTCTATGAGATGGTGAAGGAGAAGGTGAAGTCCGGCCTCACGACGCTTGACGACGTGATTCAGGCCATCACGAAAGATGCACAGAAGGTGATTCCAGGCATTACAGATAGAGAGATTCGCAAACTCTTTCTTTATTCTGGCGAGAAGTCAGTCACTCAAAAGCCTAATGAAGAAAAAGATTCATCTCTCATCAATGATGCTCTGGCTGATGCCATTGACGAAGTTCTCCTTGGGGCGATCAAGATTGCCAAGGGCGTCCGCAACGCCGTTCAGTGGATGAAGGAAATGCGGGATGAAAACCCCGAGTTCACTGAATACACAGATGACCAACTTGAGGAAGTCCGTCAGGCATCACAGGCTTATTACGACAACAACCTGAAGAAGGATTTCGGAGAGGAAACTTCATTCCATGAATATGAGGCCGAAAAGAATTTAGAATGCCAAAAAGAGACGTCATCCCTTTATACTCTATCGGGTTCGTTGTCTGCCAATTTTGCAGCGGATTCAAACGGAGCATCACTGCCGGAAGACTTTGGTGCCTCGAACGTCGTCTTCACCAAGGAAAAAGCGCAGGAAGCCAGCAGGCTTATCAAACGCAAATTAGCTCAAACCGACTTCAACGGTAAACAAGTCTGAATTTTGACTGTGAGCAATCAATCTCGTAAAACCCTCGTTCTCCTTTTTGTCGGTCCGTTATGCCTGTTCGTGGCTGGCTATTGCTATGCTGCTGCCATGTCTTCGGGAGGATGGCATTTGACACGAGATGGAGAACCATCTTTCACAAAACCCTCCCACTATTCGAAAGACTTTTACGAGGGATTGCGCTGGTCAGTGATGACCGTCGGCATCTTAATGGCCGCCCTGGCACAGCAGAGTAAAGAGCGAGGAGCAAGTATGCTCTACTGGGCAGTTGCGGCGCTGTTCAATCCAATTTTTCCTGTACACCTGGATAAGGGGCTGTGGCAGTTTATCGACTCAGTTGTAGGGCTGATTTTTCTATCTGCCCCATCGGTAGTGTGGCCAAAAGATGATCCATTGCTCAAAAATGCAGAAGGTGAGAAGTAATTTATCCTGCGGGTGTTCACCTATTCCATCTTTGAAGACATCAAAGATGAGGCAGAACTGATCATCAGGCGAAGAGAGTGAGGAAGCGCCACGATGTTGAATTCGTCTTCAGATGCACTGGAGACGCTTAAGACTTCCCATCCTGCGTCGTCCTTCTTGCAGCCTGCACCGAAGTAGACCAGCATTCCACGGCGGATTTGCTCGTCGTAATGCCCACACTGTGCAATGCTGCATTTGCCCTTGGAACGCATTGAAGCGATCTCAGGCTTTTCGTCGATCCATTCGGGTTTGAAAGACCGGATAAGGTGAATAGCTGAAGCGTTGTCTTGAGTATGCAAGACGATGGCTTTGGGGTTGGTGGGGGAAACTAAAAATTTTGGGCTTAGATTCCGCTGAGTTCATAGGATGTAGGGTTTCGACTTGTTTGTTTTCCGGAGTGGTTTAGTCCAGTCCACGCCCTTATAGGGCGCGTGGACTGTGGACTTACCCACCTTTAGTCCGTGGACTGTCCGTGGACTGTCCGTGGACTGTCCGTGGACTGTCCGTGGACTGTCCGTGGACTAAAAAAGTGGAGCTTGGATTCACAGACCAGTTTCAGGTGCAAGTGATGGCATGGCGGCCTGGTTGCGCGTGTACACTCCCTTCGTATTTTGGATGATGTCACGGTCTTTGGCTTCTTTGAGCAAAGTGTAGAACTTGGATCTTCCCAAATGGAGCACTCTGCCTGCTGCCGATTCCAGTTCGGCAGCCTTCATTCCCTCTGTTGGTGGCAGCAGGCGCATAATGTCTTCTGCCGTTGCTGTGGAAGCTTTTCGCACCTGCGCCCCTTTGAGCATATCCACGTTGAGGGACTCATCAGGAACAAGCAGAGGGAAATCCAGACGCAGGCCGATGCGATCAACGGGCGCAAAGTTTCGGAGGGTGAACTCGGCCACAAAGGCGTTTGGGGACTGGTGGCGGTTTAAGGTTACGATGCCGTCTGGGTCACGGGCGAAAACGCCGCTGCCACTGGCGCGGCAAGGATGAGCAGGACTGGAGCGACCTCGTCGTCCACGCCCCGCCGCTCTACATCCAGGAAAAGGTGCATCCGAAGGCCCTCATTGATGACCTCCTGCGCCAGAGCAAGGAAACCGCCCCGGAGGTGCAGTTTGACCTCTTCAACGACTTCAATGGCATCCCCAAGGGCGCGGACAAGACCGAGTTCTACGCCCACGACCAGAACTGGTCCAACCGCATGATCCTCGGCGACTCCCTCCAGGTCATGGCCAGCCTCGCCGAGCGCGAGGGCCTGCGCGGGCGCGTGCAGTGCATCTACTTCGACCCGCCCTACGGCATCAAGTTCAACAGCAACTTCCAGTGGTCCACCACCAGCCGCGACGTGAAGGACGGCAAGGCCGACCACATCACCCGCGAGCCCGAGCAGGTGAAAGCCTTCCGCGACACCTGGCGCGACGGCATCCACAGCTATCTCACCTACCTGCGGGATCGGCTCACCGTCGCCCGCGATCTCCTCACCGATTCCGGCTCCATCTTCGTGCAGATCGGCGATGAAAATGTCCACCGCGTCCGGGTATTGTTGGATGAGGTGTTTGGTGCTGATAACTGTGTGAGTTCAATCGTCTTCGCAAAAACATCGAGTTCCACAGGCGACTATCTCGGCCCAACATTCGACACCCTGCTTTGGTATGCCAAACGAAAGGAAACCGTTAAGTATCGGAAGTATCTTCTCAAGAAGGCACCTGGCCAAAAAGGCGGCACAGGTTACAAGAGTGTGCAGCTTGCCAATCTAGATCGACGACCACTTACAAAGACCGAGGTTGAGGATGGCGGCACTCTTGACGCAGGTGCCAAAATTTACTTTCGGGACAACCTTACAAGTCAAAGTGTCGGACGTGCCAAAGGCGATGGTGCAGCATCTTGGTTCGGAGTGAACTTTGAAGGTCAGGTCATCAAACCCTCACTCTCTGTCCGTTGGAAGACCAACGAAGTGGGTTTTGATCGTCTGATGAAAGCTAACCGCGTCGAAGCGAGCTCGGGCAACAACTTGGGTTACATTCGATTTCTCGATGATTATCCGGTTTATGAACTCACCGACATATGGTCGGATACTCTTGGACAGAATCAGTTTGGTGGCACGAAGACTTACGTTGTGCAAACGGCCCTAACCGCCGTTGAACGCTGCCTGTTGATGGCCACCGACCCCGGCGACCTCGTGCTCGACCCGACCTGTGGTTCCGGCACCACCGCCACCGTCGCCGAGCAATGGGGCCGACGCTGGATCACGATTGACACCTCGCGCGTCGCGCTGGCGCTGGCCCGTGCCCGCATCATGGGCGCACGTTATCCTTTTTACCTGCTGACCGATTCCTGCGAGGGCCAGCTCAAGGAAGCCGAGGTCACCCGCACCGCGCCGAGCAGCCAGCCCGTAGAGGGGAACATCCGCCACGGCTTCGTCTATGAGCGCGTGCCGCACATCACCCTCAAGTCCATCGCCAACAACGCGGAGATCGATGTCATCTGGGACAAATGGCAGGCGAAGCTGGAACCCTTGCGCGAGAAGCTGAATGCAGCACTGAAGAAGAGCTGGCAGGAGTGGGAGATTCCGCGGGATTTGAATGTGGAAGCGGCATCTTGCCGCTTTCCCGAAGACAAAAAGCGGCTGGAAGCCGCTTCCACTCTGCACGCCGACTGGTGGGAGGCCCGCATTGCGCGGCAGAAGGAGATTGATGCCAGCATCGCGGCCAAGGCGGAGTTTGAATACCTCTACGACAAGCCCTACGGGAACAAGAAGTGCGTCCGCGTGGCCGGTCCCTTCACCGTGGAGAGCCTCAGCCCGCACCGCGTGCTCGGCGTGGATGCCGACGATGAATTGATCCTGAAGGAACCCGGCGCGGAGTATCTGCCGAAGCAGACCTTCCCCCAGCTCATCCTGGAGAACCTCAAAACCGCCGGCGTGCAGCAGGCGAACAAGGCCGACCGCATCACCTTCACCTCCCTCAACGTCTGGCCCGGCCAGTTCGTCTGCGGCGAAGGCCGCTACCTCGAAGGCGAGACGGAAAAGCGTGCCGCCATCTTCATCGGCCCCGAGTTTGGCACCGTGCAGCGTGCCGACCTCGTCGCCGCCGCCCGCGAGGCGGGAGATGCGGGCTTCGATGTGCTCATCGCCTGCGCCTTCAACTACGAGGCGCACACCACGGAGTTCAGCAAGCTGGGCCGCATCCCCGTCCTCAAAGCCCGGATGAACGCCGACCTCCACATGGCCGAGGACCTCAAAAACACCGGCAAAGGCAACCTCTTCGTCATCTTCGGCGAGCCGGACATCGAACTCCTCCACGACCAGGACGGCCGCCTTCGCGTCAAAGTGCGCGGCGTGGATGTCTTCAAACCCCAGACCGGCGAGGTGGAATCCTGCAACGCCGACGGCATCGCCTGCTGGTTCCTCGACACCGACTACAACGAAGAAAGCTTCTTCGTCCGCCACGCCTACTTCCTCGGCCAGAACGACCCCTACACCGCCCTCAAAACCACCCTCAAAGCCGAGATCGACCCCGAAGCCTGGGCCACCCTCAACAGCGACACCTCACGCCCCTTCGACAAACCAAAGAACGGCCGCATCGCCGTGAAGGTCATTAATCACCTAGGCGATGAGGTGATGAAGGTGTTCAGAGTTTGAATGAGTTTACCCAAGTTTAGCGATTTTTGATAAACTAAGGTAAACTCAGTATCATTGATGGCTTGACGAAAATTTGAATGAGTTTATCCTGGTTTATCAATTTTCGATAAACTGAGGTAAATTCGATAAAATTAGCACATGAGTCCTTTGAACAACCCCTTTTCGCCAGGAGCTGGCACCCAACCTCCCGAGCTGGCGGGCAGGGATGATCTGCGCCAAGCCCTGAGTATCGCCATGGAGCGTACCAGGCGTCGGCTTTCAGCCAAGTGTGCCGTTATGACGGGCCTGCGTGGTGTGGGGAAAACGGTGCTTCTGGATCGCGTGCGGTTGGATGCCGAAGATGCAGGCATCCAAACCTTGCGTGTGGAAGCCCCCGAAGATCGCTCTTTGCCGGCCATTCTGTTGCCCGAGTTGCGTCAGGCCTTGCTCCGCATGTCCCGCATCGAACAAGCAAAGTCATTGGCGGAACGGGCGCTGCGGGCCTTGGCTGGTTTTGCCAAGGGAATGAAGCTGAAGTATGACGATATTGAGGTGGGACTGGACCTGGAGCCGGAAGCGGGACTGGCCGATAACGGAGACCTGGAGCAGGATTTGCAAATGCTGATGGAGGCCGTGGGACAAGCAGCAGTGAAGGCGGAAACGGCAGCCGTCATGTTCATCGACGAGGTGCAATACATCAAAGAAAAGGAACTCGCGGCTCTGATCACCACACTGCACCGCATGGCCCAGCGCCAGCTTCCGGTGCTGATGATCGGCGCGGGCTTGCCGCAAATTCCCGGGCAGATGGGAAGGGCAAAGTCTTATGCGGAGAGGCTGTTTGATTTCCCGGTGATTGGACCCCTCTCGCAAGAAGCAGCCTATCAGGCCATCGCCCGCCCGGTGGAGTCCCAGGGGATGAAGATCGAAGACGGCGCGCTCGCCCTGATCTACCAGCAGACGCATGGTTACGCCTATTTTCTCCAAGAGTGGGGGAAGCACTCCTGGGATGCCGCGAAACAGTCGCCGATCCGTGTAGCTGATGTAGCGATGGCCGCAATCACGGCGGTGGCTGCGCTGGACGACAGCTTCTTTCGCGTGCGGTTCGACCGACTGACTCCATTGGAGAAACGCTATCTTAGAGCGATGGCCGAACTGGGCCCAGGCCCTCATCGTTCCGGTGACGTAGCCGAAGTGATTCATCGGGATGTAACCTCGCTTGGTCCAGTGCGGAATAAACTTGTCGCCAAAGGCATGATCTGGAGCCCCAGTCACGGTGACACTGCATTCACCGTGCCGCTCTTCGATGAGTTCATGAAACGAGTGATGCCACGCGATGATTGGAGAGATTGACAAAGCCCATGGACTTCCGCATCGCCGACACCTTCACCGACAGCCTTGCCCGCCTCACCGGCGACGAGCAGAAAGCCGTGAAGACGACGGCTTTCGACCTCCAGATGAACCCGGCGAGTCCGGGCATGAGCTTTCACAAGCTGGACAAGGCGAAGGACAAGAACTTCTGGTCTCTGCGAGTCAGTGCCGACATCCGCATCATCGTTCACAAGACGGCGGGGAGCCTGCTGCTCTGCTACGTGAACCACCACGACAAGGCCTACGACTGGGCGGAACGTCGCAAGCTGGAGACGCATCCGAAGACCGGCGCGGCGCAGCTCGTGGAGATTCGCGAGACGGTGCAGCAAATCCTCGTGCCACAGTATGTGCAGGAGGAGCCAAAGAAGGTGGTCACCGCGAAGAAGAAGCTCTTTGCTCATCTCCCCGAGGATGAATTGCTCAGCTACGGAGTGCCTCCCGAATGGCTCAAGGATGTCCGAGAGGCCACGGAGGACAGTTATCTGGCGCTGGCGGATCATTTGCCGTCCGAAGCTGCCGAGGCCTTGCTGGAGATCGCCACCGGCGGCAAGCCACGCAAAGCCGAGCATGTCGAACCGACCACCAATCCCTTCGATCACCCCGATGCGCAGCGCCGCTTCCGGGTAATGACGAACGTGGAGGAACTCGAACGTGCTCTTGATGCCCCTTGGGAGAAGTGGACGGTCTTCCTGCATCCCGAGCAAAAGCAATGGGTGGCCCGAGACTACTCCGGCCCGGCCCGCGTGGCCGGCTCCGCAGGCACCGGCAAGACCGTGGTGGCGCTGCACCGAGCCGTGCATCTGGCCCGCACTCACCCTGATGCCCGCGTGCTGCTCACCACCTTCTCTGACACGCTCGCCAATGCCCTGCGGACGAAGTTCCGCCATCTCGTTTGGAACGAGCCTCGATTGGGCGAGCGCATCGACATTCACTCCTTCAACGCCATCGCGCAGCGTCTCTACAAAGCACACGAGGGTCCGGTGAAGCTGGCGAGTCGTGATGTGATTCGTGACCTGCTGCAATCCGCCTCGAAAGAGGTGGGCGGGCACAAGTTCACCCTTCATTTCCTCGTCACGGAATGGGAGCAGATCGTAGACGCGTGGCAGCTCCAAAGCTGGGAAGATTACCGAGACGTGGCCCGCCTCGGACGAAAGACAAGACTACCCGAAGCCCAGCGCAGTGTCCTGTGGGCGATCTTTGCCAAGGTGAAGAACGGCCTGGCCGAGCGAAAACTGCTGACGGTGGCGACGCTGTTCACCCAGCTCGCCACGCACCTTGCCTCATCGAAAAAACGCCCCTTTGATTTTGTCGTGGTGGATGAGGCACAGGACGTGGCCGTGCCCCACCTGCGTTTCTTTGCCGCGCTTGCCGGAGATGCTCCCAACGGACTTTTCTTCGCCGGAGATCTCGGGCAGCGCATCTTCCAGCAGCCTTTCTCATGGAAATCCCTCGGCGTGGACATCCGTGGCCGCTCCCGCACGCTGCGCGTGAACTACCGCACCTCCCACCAGATCCGCATGGCTGCCGACCGTCTGCTCGGCCCCGAAGTGGCGGACATCGATGGAAACATCGAAAGTCGTGCCGACACGGTGTCCGTCTTCAACGGTCCCGTGCCTCAGGTGAAAGCCTTCAAAACGGAGAAGGCGGAATGTCAGGCGGTGTCTGCCTGGCTGACGGCGCAGATTGAAGCGGGCGTGCAGCCGCATGAAACCGGTGTGTTTGTCCGCTCCGAAGCCCAACTGGAACGTGCCAAGGAAGCGTGTGAAGCCGCCGGGATCGCCTTCAAGGTGCTGGACTCCCACGTGGAAACCGAACCCGGGCATGTGTCCCTCTCCACCATGCACCTGGCCAAAGGTCTGGAGTTCCGCGCCGTCGCCGTCATGGCCTGCGACGATGAAATCATCCCGCTGCAAGAACGCATCGAAACGGTGGGTGACGAAGCCGATCTCAAGGAAGTCTATGACACCGAACGCCAACTTCTCTACGTTGCTTGCACTCGTGCCCGAGATCGCCTTTTGATCACGAGTATGGCGCCTTCATCCGAGTTCTTGGATGACCTAACAGGTGCTAACTAATGAGTAGTATTTAGCTGTTTGAGGCCACTCAAAATACAATGTGAGAACAAAAGTCGCGTCAGCTTCATTAGGAGTCGGCAACGTTGTGGCAGAAAAACACGACCGTAGCATAAGGCTCCGCCAATGTGGCGCATTTCGCGCGGGGAAGTGAATCCATTTGGAGTTTTTGAGGTCGCGGGTGCTGATGAAAAGAGGAATGAGAGGCTATGGCGGTGGCCAAAGAACCATCGGCTCTTACAGGATGCACCCGAGCCTAGGCCCAAGTCAGTTCGCTTTTGGAACGTCCTGGATGGGCATGAAAAAGGGGTGCCTTGCGGCACCCCTCCGTGATTGAGATTTGGTTGGCAGCGAGTGGATCACTCGCCTGGACGCCATTCTTCGGTAGCGAACTTGAAGGCCTGCTCCAATCCGACGAGGTCGGTGCTTGGGCGCAGAGCTTCGAAAGCAGCGCTTTCCTTCTGGATCTCGGCCTCGTTGTAGTTGAGGGCTTTGACCGAGAGGCCGATGCGGCGCTCGACTTTGTCCACCTTGATGACGCGGGCTTCGACTTCGTCGCCCACATTGAGGACGTCTTTGACCTTGGCCACATGCTCTTCGCTGAGCTGGGAGATGTGGATGAGGCCGTCGATGTCGCCATCGAGCTCGACGAAGGCACCAAAGCTGGCGATCTTGGCCACTTTGCCTTTGACGATATCGCCCACTTTGAAGCGGGTGTCGATGATGCTCCAGGGGTCGGTTTCGAGCTGCTTCATGCCCAGGCTGATGCGCTGATTGGCCTTGTCGATGCCGAGAACGACGGCATCCACTTCCTGGCCTTTCTTGAGCATTTCGGACGGGTGGTTGACCTTGCGTGTCCAGCTGAGGTCGGACACGTGGATCATGCCATCGATGCCTTCTTCCAGTTCCACAAAGGCACCGTAAGCGGTGAGGTTGCGGACAGGACGCTTGAGCTGCGTGCCGATCGGGTAGCGAACGTCGATGTCATCCCAAGGATTGGTGTCGAGCTGGCGAACGCCGAGGCTGATCTTGCGCTCGTCGGTATTGATGCCGAGAACGACCGCTTCGAGTTCCTGACCCACATTGAGCACGTCGGAAGGACGGGCGATGCGCTTGACCCAGGAGAGCTCGGACACGTGGACGAGACCTTCCACACCTTCTTCGATTTCGACGAAGGCACCGTAAGCGACGAGCTTGGTGACTTTGCCGCGCACGCGCTGGCCGACAGGATAGCGGGCTTCGATGTTTTCCCAAGGGTTGTTCTGAAGCTGCTTGAGGCCGAGGGAGACACGCTCCTTCTCGCGATTGACCTCGAGGATGAGGAGTTCGAGCTTCTGACCGATGCCCACCAATTCGGTAGGATGGTTGAGGCGTCCCCAGGACATGTCGGTGATGTGGAGCAGACCGTCCATGCCGTTGAGGTCCACGAACACACCGAAGTCGGTGATGTTCTTGACCTGACCGATGACTTTGTCGCCAGGGGTGACGGATTCGAGGAACTTCTGGCGCTGTTCGGCGCGCTCGGCCTCGATGACTTCGCGGCGGGAAAGGACGATGTTTTTGCGGTCGTCGTTGATTTTGACGATCTTGAACTCGAACACCTTGCCGACGTATTCGTTGAGGTCCTTCGGCGGGATGATGTCGATCTGGCTGGCAGGAAGGAAGGCTTCCACGCCCACGTTGACGGTGAGACCGCCTTTGACGACGCTCTTGATCTTGCCTTTGACGAGGCCGCCATCGCGGAAGACGGAGGCGATCTTGTCCCAGTTTTGCTTGTAGGCTGCCTTCTCTTTGGAGAGAACGACCATGCCTTCGTCATTTTCCAGTTTCTCGAGAAGAACTTCGACTTCGTCGCCGACTTGGATGTCTTCGTCTTCGAACTCGTTGGAGGGGATGGCTCCTTCGGATTTGTAGCCGATGTCCACGAGGACGACCTGGGGTTTGATCTCCAAAATGCGGCCCTTGACGATGGAACCTTCGGAGAGTTCACGGAAGGATCCTGCGATCATCTCCGCGAGTGTTAGTGCGCTCATTAGCTTGTTGTTGGGTTGGGAGTGCTGGTAGGGATGAACCGCGCGCGACCTTCCACTCCTGAGGGCTGCGGCGGGCTTTCGCCCCACATGGCCAGGAGGCCAGGAGGCAAGAGGGCCGCGAAAGTCGGGGCAAAAGCTGTTTTGGCAAGGGAAAAGGCGGCCCGCTGGCAACTCACGGCCATGGATCTGCGTTTCAGCAGAATCCATTGGGTGCAACATCTGCATTCCTTGCCTTGTTGATAGTTACCCATGCGCATTCCTGCCTTTCTTTTGCTCTTCAGTGTCTGTCTTTTGCAGGCCCAGCAGGCCCCTTACGATGTTTTTCCCCCAGCGGAGCCTCCCTACTATCGGGTGCGCTACGAGGCATCGACTGAGCCTGGCGGACTGATTTTCCCTGTGAATTACACGATCTGGGTGCCGCCTGGCGTGAAGGAACTGCGCGGAGTCATCGTGCACCAGCACGGCTGCGGTGAGGGGTCATGCAAATCGGGCCTGACGGGTGCCTTTGACCTGCACTGGCAGGCGCTGGCGAAAAAGCACGATTGCGCTCTACTTTCCCCCTCTTATGAACAGCCTGATAAGGCGGACTGCCAGATGTGGTGCGATCCGCGCAATGGATCGGGCGCGGCTTTTCAGCGCGGGCTGGCTGATCTGGGCACCAAGAGTGGCCACCCTGAACTGGCGCAAGTGCCTTGGGCGCTTTGGGGCCATAGTGGCGGCGGGCACTGGGCTGGTGGCATGGTCCTGACCCACCCCGAGCGCGTCGCAGCCGCTTGGCTGCGCAGTGGCGTGCCTTTGCTGATGTCTGATGAAAAGCGCACCACGATCAAACCCCACCAGGTTCCTAAGGCGGCGCTGAAAGTGCCGATGATGTGCAACCCAGGCACAAAAGAGGGCGTGACTGTCAAGGAAGGCCGCTTCGCCGGGGTGTGGCCTGCAAACGAGACCTTTTTCAAGGCGGTACGTGCGCAGGGCGGCCTCATCGGTGTGGCGGTCGATCCGCTGACCGCTCATGAGTGTGGCAACGCACGCTACCTCGCCATTCCCTGGCTAGATGCCTGCCTGACTGCACGCTTGCCAAGGCGTTCAGGGGAATCTCTGAAGCCGATGCCGACCGAGGGCTCCTGGCTGGCGGGACTGCTGGACGCAGAGGCCCAGCCTGCTCCGGAATTCAAAGGTGAGGCTAGCCAATCCGTCTGGCTGCCGAATGGAACCATCGCCCAAGCCTGGCAGCACTACGTGAAAGACACGCAAATCCCGGATGCCACGCCACCCCCAGCACCGAAAAACGTGCGGGTGGTCGATGGGGAAGTGGCCTGGGAAGCCGAGGCCGATCTGGAAAGCGGGCTGGCCCATTTCGTCATCGAACTGGATGGCAAAACGCTGGGCACAGTGCCTGCACAACCGAAAAACCCCTTCGGCCGCCCCTTGTTTCAGGGTCAGCAATACAGCGACACGCCAGCCTTTCCCCTGTTGCAGATGCGCTTTGCGATCCCCAAGGCAGAAGCGGGCAGCACCCCGAACTATCGCGTGACAGCCGTGAATACCGTGGGTTTAAAGTCTCGTTGAGTAGACTTCGGCACGATCTGGCCCCACAGCTCCGCCTTTCCTCGCTTCATGCCTTCCGATAGCCTATCCTTTCGACTTAGCCGCAGCGTATCGGCAGACTTTTTCCGCCCCCTGGCCCGGCCTTCTGCGCCGGTCTATGTGGACTGCGCGGATCGTCTGATCGAGGAAGCTGGCGAGGCAGGTCGGCTGACGCATCGGGAGACCGCAGAGATCATCCGCGAGGTCATCGCACGCCATCCGCTCTCGCTGCTCGCGGAAGATGAAGGCGCGGCTCTCCGTGATGCTCGGCAGCGTGCGGGACAGTTTTTCAACCGCCTCATCGCCGCCGGTTGGCTTGAAGATCAGACCCTAGGGCTGCATGAGCGCTGGGCCGTGATCACCCCTGGGCTGAGACCTATGCTGCGCATGTTGCGCGACCTGGCCGAAGATCGTGTGGCGGAACTCAAGACCTTTGCGGATACCCTGCGCGGTCTTTGCCAAACCCTTGAGGAGCGGAATATCCTGGATCCCCAGGTGCGCACACCCGAGGAACTGCGGTCCACCATCACCGATCTGTCACAGCGGCTCGAGCGTGCGATCGAGCAACTCCACGCCGTGGAAAAGATCGTCACGGGCTTTGAGCAACGGCAAAAGCAGACCGCGACCGCAGCGGATACCTTGAGCCTGCTTTATGAGGAGTTCAGCCAGGGGCAGCACATGGTCTGCTACGATGCCCTGCGCCGGGGTGGTTTGCTGACGCGGATCGAAAACGCTCGAGCCGTGGTATCAAGCCGTCACGATGACCCCCTCATGCGGGAACGCCTAGCCGCTGGTCTGCGCGAGCACTACGGCTACGACGATAGTGACTCCTATGACCACGCCGTCATGTCCCTGACTCGGTTGGAGCGCGATCTCGGTGGGCTAAAACGGCGCGCTGAGGCCATCGACCTGCGCATGGCTGCCTTCAACCGCCTGAGCCAGCAGCGCTACCGCTACCAGACTGAGCTGCGCGGACGCCGACCTGAGATCGTAAAGGCCTACTGCGAGTCCGTGAACGCCACTCACGCTGGCGGGCGTTTTTCTGAGCTGACGGGAGGAGCCGCAGACTTTAGCCCCCGCTGCCTCGAGACACGATTCTTTTTCGGCATCGATTCTCTCTACAAACCACGCCGCACGAAACAGCCTGCCGACCTCACCTTTGGTATCGCCGGAACCGCCAAACAGAGCGAGGAGGACGTGCTCGTCGCCTGGAAGGAGCGCCAGCGTCTCGCCCTTACGCCCCAGCGCGCCGCGAAACTCGTCGCGCGACTCATTCCTGACAAAAAAGGCGCGACAAGCACCCAGGACATCACCCTGAACAGCACCGACGATCTACTCGATCTGCTCGCCATTGTCGCCTACCAGCATGCACCCGCTCTGGCAGGCAAACGCATCCGCTGGAGCGTGGATGGTCCGCGCCGCCGTCATGGCCTTGAGCCTCACGTCATTGAGCAAGATACCCTCGTCGGGCAACGCGTGGAACGATTTGCCATCACAAGAGAAGGTTGAGCAAAGCCAGCCCTGCGCCATCATCGCCGTCCTCATGTCCACCACGACCCCCGATCTGCTCTGGCCCCGCTCCTTTTGGAGTGACGTACCAGATACAGATCGTGCTGGGCTGCGGGAGGTCTTGGCCGAACTGCTCGGACGTGGAGTGCTGCTTGGGGATGAAGGCAGCGGGCGGGAACTTTACCTCCTGGCTCGGGATCATTACCGCGCGCATGTGGAGGACTACTTGGCCCCGCTGGCGCTGGAGCTGATTGTGGATGAGGACCATTCCCTGCTTCAGGCACGGCCACGCACGGAGTCATGCCTGCTGCTCGGCCGTTTTGACAAAGACGAGAGCCTGGTGCTGCTGACGCTGTGGCGACTTTACGATGATGAAATCAGCACGGGTAGCCAGGAAGCTGTGATCGTCACCGTGGATCAGCTCTGGGCCGCGCTGAAGATTCACTTTGACCAAATCCTCACGCCAGAGAAATCGCAGATCGAGGCCTGCCTGGCACGACTACGCAGGCATCGTCTGATCCGCACGCTGAAGCCTGAAGGCATGACCCAAGCGGGAGAGCTGCAGATCGAAGTGCTGCCCAGCTTGGCACGTGTGATTCCGTTTGAGGACCTAGCGGCTTGGCAAGCCAGGGTGGACACTTTTCAACCCACGAAAGACGCTGCGGAAGAAGAGGAGGTGCCGTCCGCATGAGCCAGGCACGCATCACACTCAGCCGCATCCTAGCGGTGAATTGGTATGGCTACCGTCAGTTCATCGACGTCGCCGGGCTATCGCTCATCACGGGTGCCAATGGCAGTGGCAAAAGCGCGCTGCTGGACCTGATCCAATTTGTCATGCTCGGCGAGCAGCAGAGCCGCTTCAACAAAGCCGCCGCAGGCGCTGGCAGCGGGCGCTCCCTGCGCGGCTATTGCCTCTGCGACACGAACACCACCGGGCGCGATGGGCAGGAACGCTACCTGCGCCCCAGCAGTGTCACGCTGGCCGCGCTGGAGTTCACCTGGCCACTGGCGGCGGGTGAGACCGAACCACGCCGAGAGACCTGGGGCGCACGGATTGAATACGAAGGCCCGACCGCGAAGCCTTCGACCCTGTGGTTCCGCTCTGGGCGTCGGCTCGCGTGGCAAGATTTGCTACAGAGTGAAGGCGGGCCCGAAGCGATGCAATTCCTGCCAGAAGACGCATTTCGCACGCGCGTCCGGCGTGAACTGGACGGTGATGTCTGGGACCGCCAAAAGTCCTACCTAGAGGAGATGGCACTGCGCTCCCACCTCGGCTTTGATGCAGAGCAGATGGGCAAAACATTGCCGCGCGCCATGGCCTTTGAGCCTGAGAGCAACTTCGAAAAGTTCGTGCGCGAGTTCTTGCTAGAACCTGGGATGCCGGATGTGAAAGCCGTCAAAGCCAGCGTCGATGCACACCGACGTGCGCAAGAGCGGCTAGAGAAGATGTATGATCAGCTAGAGCGGCTGAAAAAGATCTCCGCGCATCATCAGGACTGGCTCACTTCCCAGCGCGAATCCACCCTCTACGCCCACCTCAGTGAAGCACTGAAGCATGAAGAGGCTGCCGAAATCCTGACACGCAATCGTTCCAAATTGGAGGCACTGCGGGCCGATCATCAGAGCAACCTGGAAGCTCATGAACAGGCCGTGCAGGAGCGGGAAAAGCTACGTAGTGCCGTAGATGCCGCCCGTGCGGCCCTGGGTGACAAGGCGGCGAAACTGGAAGAAAATGACCGCCGCCGCCGCGAACTCGACAAAGACATCCGCCGCCTGGAAACCACGGCGAGTGAGGTGCGCGAACTCATGCGCGAGCGCGTGCGCCGCTGGCAGGACTGGATGCTTCATGCCTCCCGCCTCGGCCTGGATATCCCCGATAGCGCCTCAGCGTTACTTTCAGCCATGCAGAGCGCGGACGAGAGCCGAGCCCTAAACGCAGCGCGGGAAATGCCACCCGTGTATCACCAGCTCCGGGATCAGGCGCTAGAAGCGCTGCGCCCCATCGAGGCAAGACTCGCCGAGCATGAGGCGCGCAAGGCCGCTCTGCAAAAAGACCTGGGCCATCTCCAGGAAGGACAGGCCGCCCCTGCGCCACTGTTGAGTGCCCTACTGGCGCGTGGACAGCGTGCCGTGGCACTAGGCCGTGTGGTCGAGGTCAAGCCTGCGGGAGAAAAATGGTGGCCGCTGCTGGAAGCTCTGCTGGGACCCTACCGCCGCGCGATTTTGGCCGAGGATTTCCGCGCCGCCTGGGATCAAGCTCAGCAAACTCCAAGCCCGACGGAGCCACTCATCCATCCCGATGAATTGCCCGCCGCCAAAGTCGAAAAAGGCTCCCTGCGCGACTTCGTGGAAACACGGCATGAACTCGCAAGCCGTGTACTCGACCACCTGCTGGGCGGCATCGTGGCTGTGAATAAAACCTCACAGCTAGAGAAGCATCCGCGCGCGCTCTCGCTAGAAGGCTGGCTCAAAGATCCACCGCGCCGCGTCCGGCTGCTGCCGGAGAAAGAGCTGACCTTGGGAGAGGAAGGCCTGCGCCGCCTTCGCGATATGCGTGAAGGAGAACTCCGCAGCACTGAAGCAGAGATTCAAGAAGTGCGGCTCGACTGCGATGACCTACGCTCCTTTGTTCATCGCGGTCGCGAATGGCGCCTCGACCACTTCACGGCACCTGATGCCGCTGAGGAACTGCACCTCCTGCCGCGACTGCGGACCGAGCGCGCTGAGCTACAGGCCACCTGGGACCTGCTAGCCACGCCCGATCATGTGCAGTCGATGGAAAACCTACGGGCGCAAAATGCAACACTCGAAGGCGTGGTAGAGCGTATCGGCAGCCTGAAGACAGCCATCACCGCTTTCACGGTCGAGCAATCCAAGCTCGAAGATGCCCTGAAAGAAGACCAAACGGCAGAAGAGCAAACCCGCCTCGCTCGGCAGACCTCACGCGCACTTATCCGCAGCATCAGCGATGAAGAAATCGCCCAACGGATTGCGGCTGAGCGCCAAAAAAACACCAGCTGGCGCAAATCCATCGAGATGTCCGCGGCGCTGTCGCTCCACTTTCAAACCCGAGCTCAAGAGGCACGCCGACTGCGCAACGTGCAACGACAGGAACTGCTCAGCACCCATGCCGAACTCAGCGATGCTCTGGATGCTGAAGCAGAGGACAACACCGCCTTTGACAAGCGCCGCGAAGACCTGGAAGCACATGAGCTAGAACGCTTCAAAGCAGCTGCACTGGAAGCTAAACGCGAGTGGGAAGACCGTCTGCAACATCAGGTGCTGGATGTTCTGCGAGAAAAACTCAGCGAAGCAGACCGGACCAAGCGTGAGCTGAACCGCGCTATGGATCACGAGATCGGCGGTTGGCGCTACCAGCTCACCAGCCGCGCTGATAAAGCTCACAGCGCGATCTGGACACTGGTCGAAAAAGGCCTGCCCAGCGGTAGCGAGATGGAAATCTTCAATGCTGTGAACCGCGAAGAAATCGAGCGCGCCAAGGCCGAGCTCATGGCCGCCATCGATGCTGCTGACCAACCCGAAGACAAGCGCTACCAGCGCCTGCTCGACTACCGCTACTACCACCACTGGGACATCGAGGCCAAGCCCGCTGGCAGAGGCGATGCAGCAGCCATCAGTCTGAACAAGAGCGCGAAAAAGCAGAGTGGCGGCGAGAACCAAGCGCCCTTCTTTGTCGCCACGCTCGCCGCCTTCCGCCGTGTGTATGATCTAAGCCGCCGTGAAGAGCAGCAAAACCTCGGTCTCGTCGTCATGGACGAGGCCTTCAGCAAACTCAGCGGCGACCGTATCGACGACTGCCTTGCCCTGGCAAGGAACTTTGGCCTCCAGCTCATCATGGCCTTCCCGGAAGATCGCCTGCCCACCATGTTCCAACATGCCGACACGGTCATTCAGTGCCGTGTCGAACGCAGCTACGACGAAGACACCGAGCAGGTCCGAAATATCGAAAACTGGGTTGTCCGCGTCGAAGGCAGTCGGCTTGCGGAGTTGATGGAGTAAGCACGCCTCACTTGAGCGTCTTCTTCAGCCAAGCGATCATTTGCTGGGCGTAGTCGCTGTTCAGTTTGGCCCAGCCGCCCATGCCATGAGCCCCACCGGGGACGACAAGTGTTTCGCAGGTATTGCCATTGGCTTTCATCTTGGCCTCAAAGTTCACGCTTTGTGCCAGCGGCACCTGCTGATCGTCATCTCCATGAATCTGGAAAAAGGGCGGTAGGCCTGGCTGGATGTGCTGAATGGGGGAAATCTCCGTCAGCTTCTTCAGCGCCGCTTCATTCAACTCTTCTTGGCCAATCAATCCGCCGAGTCCACCCAGCACGTTACGACGCTTGACCTGCAGGATGAGATCGTGTGGTGCATAAAATGGCACCACAGCTGCCACACGCGCATCTCCCAGCCCAGTGACGCCTGCCCATGACACGAGATGCCCCCCTGCGGACTCCCCAATCAGGGCGATACGGTTGGGATCGACCTTGTATTCAGCCGCATGGGCTTTCACCCAGCGGATGGCAGCAGACACATCGTCCGCGCAGGCAGGCCAGCGATGGGTCGGAGCGAGCCGATAATCGATGGTGAACCAGGCGAAGCCCGCTTGGGCCAAAGGCTCGAAAATCGGCGTGATGTAGGAGTGCTTGTCACCTTTCGTAAAACCACCGCCATGGACAAGAATGCAGGTAGGGAAAGGCCCCTCACCCTCGGGCACCCAGGCGTCCAGCTTCAGGGAAACCTCGCCCATTTTGGTGTATTCGATGTCTTGCTTCAGTCCGGGAAAGTTAAAGACTTTAGAGTCAGCGGCATTCAGCAGCGTAGCGAACAGCAAGGCGGTCAGGACAGCGAGTTTCATGGAGACCGGGCTAAACGCCCCAAGAGGTCTGATTCACTCCTGAAAATCACCGCAAGTCTGGCCGAGACATGCCCACGGGTGCATTCTCTGGCATTTTTCTTGGCAAAAGAGAGCCCTTTCGGTAGCACTCGCGCGCGCTGCGGCGTTTAGCAGTCGTTTACGATCCTCCTTCACCCCCAACCCTACCCACCTCACCACCATGCCCCACGTCAGCACCAATGGCATTCAGATGTTTTATGAAGAACGCGGCAGCGGCGATCCGCTCGTCTGCATCATGGGCGTAACCGCGCCTGGAGGCGTGTGGGAAGCTCATGCCGCCGAGTGGTCGAAGCACTTCCGCTGCATCCTGGGTGATAACCGCGGTGTCGGCCAAACAGACAAGCCAGAGGGCCCCTATACCACGGCCATGATGGCTGATGACTACGCCGGCCTGATGGATCAACTCGGCATCAAGCAGGCCCGTGTCGTCGGCTGCTCCCTCGGCTCCGTCATCGCCCAACAGCTAGCGCTGCGCCATCCTGAAAAGGTGAAAAGCATGATTCTGATGTGCAGCTGGGCACGCCAGGACCGATTCGGCCTTTACACCTGGCAGCACCTCATGAAGTGCAAGTCCACCATGCGTCCGGAGGACTTCATGCATTACGTGCAGATGCTTATCTTCACAAAGCCCTGGTTCGACAACGATGACTGCTGGAATAACATGCAGCAGGGTCTGAAAGACGCGGCCACCAATCCCGCCCCCCAACCCGTTCATGCCATGGAGGCCCAAAGCGCTGCGGCCATAACACACAACACGATCCATGAGCTAAAAAGCGTGAAATGCCCCACGCTGGTGATCGGTGGCAAAAACGACACCTTCACCCCCAAGTGGATGAGCGAAGAAGTCGCGGCTGCCATCCCCGGCGCGGACCTGCACCTCTATGACAACGCTGGACACGCCTTTCACTGGGAATGTCTGAATGACTTCAACCCACGCACGACCGAGTGGCTGCTGAAGCACTAAGCGGCGCTCCGCTTTACCTCACCGGTGCCACGGCCTCTGGGAAGTCCAGCCTGGCCGTGGCCCTGGCGGAACGCATCGGCGGTGAGATCGTCAATGCAGATGCTTTCCAGCTTTATCAGGGGCTTGATCGACTCACAGCGAAGCCCAGTGGCACGGAGATTCAGCGCGTGCCACATCACCTCTATTCGGTACTTTCCCCCGATGATGCCTGCGATGCGCAGCGCTACCGGCAGATGGCGCTGGAGATCATTCAGCAAATCCAGGCCCGAGGACGCAAGGCGATCGTCGTAGGTGGTTCCGGGCTTTACCTGAAGGCGCTGTCCCACGGGCTGGCCGAGCTACCTGCGGGCGATGCGACGCTGCGTGCCCAGCTTCGTGACATGCCGCTGGAGGAAAAGCAGCGGCAGCTCCTGGCACTCGACCCTGATGCGGCAGAAAACGTGCCACTCGCCAATCCACGTTATGTCGAGCGTGCGCTCGAAATCTGCCTACTGACCGGACAGCCTCAGTCTGCTCTACGACGCAGCTTTGCCAACACCCAACCCTGGGGCCGCGGTGTGGTGCTCACCTGGGACAGGCCTGTGCTGCACCAACGCATCCACCAGCGCACCCAGCAAATGTTGGCGGGTGGACTTCTCGCCGAAGTAGCCGCCTTTGCCGAGTGTGGGGGGGCTCTGGAAAAAGCCATCGGACTCGCTGAACTCCGGGCCCATCTCCGAGGCGAGAGCACGCTCGAACTAGCCATGGACACGATGGAGCAAGCGACCCGCCGTTACGCCAAGCGTCAGAGTACGTGGTTTCGACGCGAGAGCTGGATGCCACCACTTCTGCTCACGGCCCATCAACCCGCTGATGCGGCTCTGGAGCAACTTGAGCGACTTCTATCATCCAGCCCAGGCACAGACTGAGCTAAACTCCGAGGCAGCTCATTTTGAGAGAACAAGCATCGCTATGCGGTGACGTTCCTGACACCCTTCCCGCTTGCCAGAGATTCATTCCTTCGCCACAAAGACGCACTCCCCCACATGCAAGATTTCGCTGAAACGCCTGCCTTTCCCACCGCGAAAGAACTCGCTGCGGGCCTACCCCAGTTCGAGGTTGAGCAGTGCCTCTCTGCGAGCCAGGAAAGCGCAATCTACCTGGGCATGCAGCCCGCGCTCGAACGCCGTGTCATGATTCGCGTCATGGCCGAGCCAACTACCGCCGATGCAGCTACCCGGCTCATGGATCGACTTCGAGCACGTGCCCGGCTGGTGCATCCACGCATCGTCGCTGTCTACGACTTCGGTCGCTCCCTGAACGGATACCTTTACCTTGTGACAGAACATGTGGACGGCCGCATGCTCTGCGATCTGATCCAAGAGCGCACCGTATCGCCCAAGATGGCCTACGGCCTCGCGCTACAGCTTTGTGATATCCTAAGCCTACTGCATGGGCAGGGCAGTCTGCATGGCTGCCTGAACACACGTACCGTCCTTGTGGACAAGGAAGGCCAGATGAAAGTCACCGGTATCGGCATGTGCCTGACCCCCTCGGGCGAGATCTCCTGGTTGCAGGAGGGCGATGCCAGCATCGAGCAAGATCTGTACGACCTTGGCCTCGTGCTGCACGAGATGTTCGCCAAAGAACCCCTAGGCGAAGACGGCAAAGTCTCCCGAAATATCCCGCCAGCCTTTGGAGCCGTACTGCGCCGCTGCGTACAGGCTGAGATGGCCCGACGCTACACCACCGCAGCTGAAGTCAAAGAAGCCCTGGTACAAGCCCTTCGCACCCAACAAAGCGCGGCCGCCAAATCAGTTGCCGCCGAAGCTGCGGCAGCGCCCAACCTAGTGGAGGCACAGCAACCTCACCCCTCTAGCTCGCTAGCCTCACCGAGCCCAACTTCTAGTCCCGCGCCGAAACCTGCAGCCGCCCCCGTGCCCCCACGCCGCTACGCGCCGGGTCGGCCACCCACCCCCATCGTGCGCGCCCGGCCTTCCTTCATGAAGAAGCTGGACGACTTCCTCTGGTCCTGCCTGCGCGCCAGCCTGCACCTGGCCGTCTTCGCCGCCACAGCCGTCATTCTGCTGATCTTTTATGTGATGAAGGACAAAATCGTCCTCGATCCCGAAGGCAATGCCCCTGTCGCGCAAGAGCCCGCTCTGCCTGGCGAGGTGCTCGGCAGTCTACCAGCAGCCCCTGTGCTCCCTCAAGCCCCTGTCGCTCCCCTTTCCACCCCCATCACGCTGCCGCCACCAGCCCCCAAAGCCGACCCCCTGGCTGGGCTGAAGGCCGAGTACCGCGCCGCCGTTCAGGCCGAGGCCACTTCTGCACTCGATCAGGTAAATCTGAATGAACTGCCCGCCTTTCAGCGAGAGCTGAAGCGCCTGCAAAATGGCGAACCCATCCCTGAGGTGGATGAACCCGGTATCCCCGCCAGCCTTAAACGACTGCGAGAAGACTATCGCCAAAAGCGATCCGCCCAGATGCGCTGAGCCACGCATCAGCCATAGGCCGCACGAAGACTTGCATTGGACAAGCCCCCCGGTCTCTCGCATAAACGCGGACCATGACCGCCGACCAACTTCTCATCGATGTGGGCAATGGCCGCACCAAACTAGGCCTGTCCTCACGCGAGGCCATCCTGGATCACCGCGACCTGCCCACGCACGGCATCACCGTGGAATTGATCGAGGAAAAACTTCAGGGCTGGAGCTTTCGCGAAGCCGTGATCGCCAGCGTCGTGCCCGCCGTCGTGCCTATCTGGCAGGCAGCTCTACCAGGCTTGCATGTACTGCGCCATGACACCCCGCTGGGCATCGGCATCCGCTACCCACAGCCAGAAACCATCGGCGCAGATCGCTTGGCGAATGCCGTCGCGCTCGCCCATCTGTATGGCGCGCCGGGCATCGTCATCGACTTTGGCACCGCTGTCACCTTCGACATCCTTTCTCACGACCGATACTACATCGGTGGAGTCATCGCGCCAGGGCTACGATTGATGACCGACTACCTGCACGAGCGGACTGCCCTGCTTCCACGCGTGGACCTCGCTGAGCCCAGCTCTGCCATCGGCACCTCCACCCTTTCTGCAATTCAAGCCGGAGCGGCGATTGGCTACCGCGGAATGATCCGAGGTATCCTGGAGGCTCTAAAAAAAGAACTGCCTGACGGTGACAGCGCCCACATCATCGCCACCGGAGGCGATGCCGAATGGATCATCGCCGGCATGTCGGAGCAGATCACCGTGGACCCGGATTTGACCTTGCACGGCCTGCGCTTGGTGGGCACTCTCGCGCCCCTTTCCCATGCCTGACACACCCCGCACTTCCATTGGCATCGACTTCGGCGGCACCGCCGTGAAACTTGGCGTCTGCCGCGATGGCGAGCTTTTAACCACCGACGATCCCATTCCGACCGCCAACTTCGCCGGTCCCGCCGCGCTGATTGGTGAGATGGCTGCCCGCGTGGAAAAGCTGCGCCAGGCCTATCCAGACATCTGCGCGATTGGCGTAGGCGTTCCTGGATTGGTCGATTTCGAGCATGGCTTCGTCCACGTGTTAACCAATGTCCCCGGCTGGAAGCATGTGCCTCTGAAAGCCATTCTCGGTGAGCGCACTGGACTGCCCGTCGTCGTTGAAAATGATGCCAACGCCATGGCCTGGGCTGAATTTCGCTACGGCGCAGGTCGCGGCTTGCAAAACATCGTTGCCCTCACCCTCGGCACCGGCATCGGTGGAGGTCTCGTACTGAATGGCCAAATGTATCGTGGCAGTGGCTGTGCCGCCGGTGAAATCGGCCAAATGAGCATCGACTTTGATGGCAAATCTGGCCACTACGGCAATCTCGGTGCCTTAGAAAAATACACCGGCAACAAAGAGATCGCCGAGCACGCCGTGCAGCGCTACGCCGAGGCCCACATCAGCAAAACGCCCGAAGAATGTACCCCCAAAAAGATCGCCGAGGCCGCCAAAGCAGGCGATGACATCGCGCGCCAAATCTGGGAAGAAGTCGCCGACTGGCTCGGCACCGCCATTTCCAGCATCGCCTGGCTGCTGAACCCAGACGCCTTCGTGATCGGCGGCGGCGTCGCCCAGGCAGGTGATCTCATCTTTGACCCGCTGAAGCGAAAAGTGCAATCGATGCTCAGCACCGTCGTGTGGGAGCGCCTGCAAATCGTGCCCGCACGCTTCAGTAATGAAGCCGGCATCATTGGCAACGCAGCCCTCGCCGCTGATGCGGTGAAGTGAGGCCTAACCCCATCGCGGGCACATGATCCAGCAAGGTGGGGTTTGGCTAGGTACGTGTGCATGCAATTCTAGCTGGCTCGGTGAGGATGAGATGCGCGAAAGCGTTATCTTGTGTTCTCATCCCCACCGCTCTCTATGCCAACCATCGCCATTTTAGGAACCTTTGACACCAAAGGTATCGAGCATGCCTTTATTGCTGAGTTCATTCGTGCTCGTGGCTTTCAGACCCTGCTGATCCACGCTGGCAGCCTAAATGAACCAACGATCACCCCAGACATTTCCAGCACAGAAGTCGCCGCAGCGGGTTCACCTGAATGGCAAAGCATCTTGGCGCGCCAAGATCGCGGAGAATGCGTGAGTTTGATGGCCCAAGGCGCGGCAAAGCTCATCGAATCCTTAGCGACTCAAGGGCGTGTACACGGTATCATCTCCCTCGGTGGTGGAGGCGGCACGGCCATCTGTACAGCTGCGATGCGCGCACTGCCGATTGGTTTTCCGAAGCTGATGGTAAGCACCCTGGCGAGTGGGAATACGGAACCCTACGTGGGAACCAAAGACATCGTGATGATGCCAGCCATTGCAGATGTGGCCGGCATCAATCGCCTAACACGAGTGATTTTCGAAAACGCTGCTGGAGCCATCTGCGGCATGGTCGAAGCCGCCGAATCTAGGCGCAATACAGCGGCCTCTGACAAGCCGCTAGTAGTGGCGAGCATGTTTGGCAACACGACGATCTGTGTCATGGAAGCCAAGCGACTGCTGGAAGAAGCTGGCTATGAAGTGCTGATTTTTGCCGCCACGGGCAATGGTGGCAAAACGATGGAGTCACTCATCGAAAGTGGCATGGTGTCTGGCGTGCTCGACATCACCACCACAGAGTGGGCCGATGAACTCTGTGGCGGTGTCTTGACCGCAGGCCCTCACCGGCTGGAAGCGGCAGCCAAAGCTGGCGTGCCTGCCATTGTCGCGCCCGGTTGCCTGGACATGGTCAACTTTGGTGAGCCCTCCAGCGTGCCAACTCGCTACCAAGGCCGCACATTTTACCAACACAATGCCCAGGTCACTCTGATGCGCACGACACCGGATGAATGTCGCCAACTCGGAAAAATCATTGCCGATAAGGTCAATCACTACTCCGCTCCGGTGACGGTTTTGCTGCCGCAGAAAGCCATCAGCGTCATCAGTGCAGAAGGAAAAGCCTTCCACAATCCCGAAGCAGATCATGCTCTGTTTGATTCTCTTCGGCAGGCACTGAAGCCACAAATTCCCCTGCAAGAGCTACCTGTGGAGATCAACGATCCCGCCTTCGCCAAAGCCTGTGTTGAGGCTCTTTTCAAGAACATGGAATCCATGAAGCCTAACCGCAAACAACATCTCTAATGGTTTGCAAAGCAGCCAAAGGCCAGAGCCAGAAACCGTTTACGCCATCAGTTCAGGTATAGCCCTGCCATTTTCCACGATGTGCACCGGACGACCATTGAGATCCTTGATGGTGACTTTTTGGTAATCAATGCCGAGGTGGTGGTAGATCGTCGCGAGGAAGTCAGCCGCGTTGCACGGGCGTTCGACCACGTCTTCGCCACGTTTATCGCTGGCACCGATGACACCTCCCGTCTGGATGCCTCCTCCAGCCCAAACATTCGTGAAGGCGCGCGGCCAATGATCACGTCCGGGCTGGAGCGTGCCGGTAGGACCACTGGCATCGCCTGCGCCAGTGCTGCGATCAAAGTTGATCTTCGGCGTTCGGCCAAATTCACCCGTGACGACAACAAGCACCTTTTTGTCGAGACCTCTCGCGTAGATGTCCTCAATAAGCGCTGACACACAACGATCGTAGGTCGGCATGCGAAAGCGCAGAGCCTCAAACTGATGCTGATTCACCGCGTGGTCGTCCCAATTCTGCACCCGCCCACAGAGCGGGCCGCTAAGGCTACTGGTCACAATTTCTACGCCTGCTTCAACCAGGCGGCGTGCGAGCAGCAGCTGCTGCCCCCAACGGTTGCGCCCGTAGCGGTCGCGCGTGGCCGAATCTTCCTTGCTGAGGTCAAAGGCATCACGCGTGTTCGGATTCGTGAGCAATGTGGCAGCCTGCGCTTCAAATTCATCTAACGCCCCCAATTCACCTTCACGGTCGAAAGCTCGCTCCATTTTATCGAGACTGCGGCGTAGCGCGAGGCGATCGCTCAGACGGCGTGTCTCTGCTTCGTCATCGAGTCCAATATTGGGCACCTGGAAGCTTGGACGGTTTGGATCATCACTGACGGCGAAAGGCGCGTATGCATCGCCAAGGTAAGCAGGACTAGAATATTCTGGCGAGGCAGCGGGGACACCGATGTAGTTCGGCAGAGGATTGATGCGTCCCCCTTCCTTACCGCGCAGGTAATGCGCCACGGACATCCAGTCTGGCAGACGCGGCTTGGGCTTATCACGCGTGTCCTTGTCACCGGAGAACATCTGCATTGTCCCGGCAGGATGACCCCCTGCTGTCTGATTCATGGAACGAACGATCGTGAACTTATCTGCGATCTTGGCGTTCATCGGCAGCAGCTCCGTGAAAATCGTGCCAGGCACCTTGGTGCTGATGGTTTTAAAGGGCCCCCGATACTCGCTGCTGGCATCAGGCTTTGGATCATAGGTGTCGATGTGCGATTGTCCGCCCGGCAGCCACACCATGATGATGGATTTGCGCTCGCTCTTCGGTTTCGCAGCATTTTCGGCGCGTAACTTGAGCAGCCCTGGCCAACTCAGCGTAGCCATGCCTGAAAGACCAAACTGCATGAAACTACGGCGCGTCAATGGACCTGCACAACGCACAAGAGACGGGGGCTGGATGATAGAGGACATTCGCTGAAACCTACGCGTCTAAACAAGAGAGTTTTTCTCTACCATTGACTTACCTCGCACCCAACGAAGCCAGCACCTTGCCCGTGCCGTCCCAAATGCGCAGCAGACTGTCCTCGCCACCGGCGACGAGTGTAGTGCCGTTCGGGGTGCTCACTGCGGCCTGCATGTAGTCGGGTAGATCAGGAATATTGCGAATTTCGGCACCTTCATCATTAACGATACGAACACGGTTATCGCCCGCCGAGGTGATAAGCTGATTCGTCGCGCCGATGAACTGAAGGGAGGTGACCTCCTTACTCCATCCTTCGATTTTCTTCTTCCGCTCGCCCATGATCATGTCCCAAGTCACCACAGCCCCCTCTGCTCCTGCACTGGCCAACACACGTCCATCGCTGCGGAACGCTACCGCCGTGACGTGATGCGTGTGACCTTCCAGCAAGTTTAACAACTTCCCGGTAGCAACCTCAGTAACACGCAAAATCTTGTCTGCGGCACCAGAGGCCAGTTTTTTGCCATCTGGCGAGAAATCTAAGCACAACACCGAGTCCGTGTGTTTTTCCTTCCACGTCTGCGTGACCTTACCTGTCGGCACCTCGATAAAAATGATGTCCCCACTGCGTGAAAGCTCACCCCCGGCCGTGGCCAGCATTTTGCCGTCAGGGCTGAAGCGAACCGCATTCACGCGATCAGCAAACAGACCCTTTGTGTCGATTTTGCGATCCAAAGTCCAACACGGCAACATGCCGACAGTCTGAGTCATTGCCTTGCTAGCAACGAAGCTTCCGTCAGTCGCCAGTGTGATGGTGGTGGTCACCTCAGCGTTTGCACCGCTTTCCTCAATCGGCATACCCGTAGCAGTGGCCCACACGCGGAGCACTCCATCATCAAACATCGCCGCCACTCGCTGCGCATCTGGTGAAAAAGATACGGCGACAGGTTTAACGCTGGATTTAACAAGCGACTGCTTCACCACGGCAAGATCAGCAGCGGCCTTGTCCTGTGCGGCTTTCGCAGCAGCGATGGCTGCATTGGCAGTGGCGACGACTTTGGCATTGGTTGCTTTCGAGGCTGTGATACGCCTCAAGTCATCCTCAGCATCCTTGACGTTGCTCTCTGCCGCTGAGACCGCAGCAAGCGCCGAGATTTCGCCCATCTTGGCAGTGATGAGTTTGTCCTGCGCAGTTTTAAGCTCCTTCTCAAGCGCAGCATCTTTTTTCCCAACGAGTTTCGCAGCGATTTCATCTACTGCTTTCTGCGCGACTGTCTTCGCCTCGGTGGTTGGTGGCACGGCCTTCTGCTTCTCAGGTAGAACCTTAGCCATGGTTGTGATCGCATCTTTAGCTTTGCCGAGAAGCACATCGAGAGCCTTATCCTGCGCATCCATGCGCGCGATCTCGCTCTTTTGGAAGGCTTGTTCTAATGTTTGAGCAGCGATCGTCCATTCGAGCTGAGCGATCTTTTCCGCAGTCACAACATTGCCGCGAAGCTCGATGACCGACTTCAGCGCTGCTGCATCCCAGACGCGCACTGAGCCATCGTCACAGCCAGTGACGACTTGTTTACCATCCGCAGACATCGCACTGCTCAAAATGCCGACTTTGCTCAGGCCAGCCAGTTTCTTGATCAAATCAGCATGATCAGGCACAACAGAAGCCACTTTGACAGCATGGGTTACCCGTTTCGCCAGATCTAACTTCCAGAGCTTTACCTCGCGATAACTGCCACTAGCAAGCCGCATACCGTCCGGGCTGAACGCTAGTGACTGCACCAACGCACGATGCGCTGCACCGTTTTTTTCTGCCGGATCCCCCACCTGGGCGACAAGCTGCCGCGTGGCGAGGTCATAGACAAAGATACGATTCGAGCGCCCACAAGCCGCGTAACGACCATCCTTCGAAATCGCGAGGCAATAGATTGGGTCAATGCTAGCCGAGAAAGCTTGCAACACAACCGAACGCTCCTGCAGCTTTGTGCTTTTGGCACCCTGATCAATCCATTGCTGCAACGTCTCGATCTGCTCAGTGGTGAGCTTCACCGCGCCAGACTTATTGTTCGGCGGTGGCATTTCCATATCATGAGTATGCAACGAAGCCTGGACGATGAGGCTCTCCGCGCTCTTGCCTGGGATCAGTGATGTCCCCGACTCACCCCCTTTGATCATCAACTCCGGCGTCTCCATGTTCAGATCCGCCTTAGTGGTCGTCTTGTTATGGCAGGAGATGCAGTTGCTCTTTAAAAATGGATAAACATCTCGATAAAATTCGAGTTCCCCGGATAAAGCGATGATCGGGCAGCAAAGAAGGACAAAGAGTGCGCGTGGTTTCATCACTTGGAAGCGGTGGAGACAGCTGGGGGCTTTACACGGACATGAATCGGCTGAGAGATGAGAATCTCGACCGTGTCCGTGGGATTCGCAGCCGTTGTCACAGATTTCATGCGACTCATCGCGGCAGTCATTGCGGCTTCAGCGGCCTTCTGCTTTTCTCCAGCTTTCTTAGCTGCCTCTGCATCTGTGGCGGCAAGCTTTTTCGCTTCCGCAGCGGCGGCAGCGAGCGTTTGCTCAGCTTTCTTCTGTTCGGCTTCTGCCAAAGGCACGGCGGCAGGATTATAGCGGTATTTGCAGATGCCGAGGCTTTGCAGGGCGAAAGTATAATCACCCGATGCGATCTTCAATTCCGCCAAATTCAGCGCTAGTTCATGCGTCGTGGCTTTCATTGGAATATCGAACTCCTTGATAGCGCTAAAACCCTCACCGTAGGCCTTCACTTTGATCGAGGTGCCGTTAAACTCGTTCCGCCATGTCAGCTTGAGAGGGATTTTTAACGTCTCACCTGCGGTAGCCTCAAAAACCTTGTTTTCAGCCAGCATGATTGAAAGCGGTGCCTGCTCGGAATCTGTCACGGAGACAGGAATGTCCGCCATGAGCCGGGGCGCGGGGATTTCGCCCTTCGCGTCCTTCACCGGCCATTCCATGCTCGCTAGCCGCACTGGTCTAACGAGCTCTTTGCCTCCGATGAGGGCTTTACCCATGATTTTAGCGAGCGCAAAACCACGCGGAGCTTTTTCATCCACCGTCAAAATAAGATGCCCATAGGTCTTGCCCTTGCCGATTTTCAATCCAGCTGCGCTAACGCCCTGCGGCAGGCCTTCCATCAAGATCTCGATCTCCCCATCGAAGCCATCGCGACGCTGCACGACGACTTCAAAGGCACGCGAGTCACCTTGGCGCAGTGACATCGGCTTGGAAAGCGAGGCACGATCGCCATTTCGCAGCGTCATGTGCACCGCCCAGGCAGCGAGCGAGAAGTCCGGCACTGCCTGACGCACAAGAAGGCGATATACATTGTGCGGATCGCTGCGCGTGCCGCCAAAGAGATCGCGCACCTGAAGACGATAAGTGCCGTCTTCTTTGACCTCGAATTTGCCGAGCACGTCGGGCGAACCGGCATCGTAAGGCGGGCCGTCGTAGCTGTAGCCATTGCTCGTCACCTTCATCGGTGGTGCGATGTCATACAGCTCGGCCACATCGGTAAACTTGCCGTCCTTCACCTGCTGCACGAGCACGAAGGGATCGGTATTCAAACCGAGACGCTCACTAGCGACCTCTACCCACCATGTTTCGCCTTTTTTGGCGTTGAATTCATATGCATCCACGTCTGCTGCCGGAAAAAACACACCACTGATGTCGCAAGGCAGCGAAATCTTCTGTGCATCCTTATGGTTCGGCTCCACCTCCTTCGCGAGAGCATTGACTGCAAGTCCCTCAGGCGGCCAGGACATCGCACTGACCATTTGCGTCTGAGGTTGCGGCTCTGCAGGACCTTTTTGCAGAGCGAGGCGGTAGAAGTGACGTTCCCCCCCCTGATAAGTGAGGTCGCTCACTTTGATCACATAAGTGCCATCCACAGGCGGCGTAAAATCGATCATGCCGCCTGTGCGATTCACTTTGAGATCAGCGCCTTTGCTATCAGCGAGGATGAGGACCGGTGTGAGCCGAGAATCGATCCCGACCGCCGCACAATCAATCGCCACAGCTTGTCCCTTCACGCCCTGGAACGAATAAAAATCGATCGCACGCTTTGTCATCGTCGCATTGCAAATCGAACCCACCCTAAGCGGTAACGCCGTTTCGAGTGTATTGTTCGCCTTCACACGCACAACTTCCGCCAGCTTGTTGACTGAAAAAGCCCGAACGGACGACACACCGAGCCTCGACATCACCCGCGCATCATAAACTCCAACGGCAGCATCCGCCGCGATGTTGACAGTGAATTTGTTTGTCGCACCCGCGATCGGCCTAGCGGTGATTTTAGGCGTAGAGAAGGTTAGTTCAGTCACATCCTCAATATTTTCACCGGTAATCGTTACCTCGACGTTTTGCCCCGCTTGCCCGCCCATCGGCATAATCGTAAACAGGCGCGGCAGGGGCAGCGTGACCTGCTGTGCGAGTGCGGATGTGGAAAGGAGAGCAATGAGGCAGAAAAGACGTAGCGACATGACTCCCAACCTACGTGGCGAAATGACCAATCTGTTCAATCATCGAACACGTAGCTCCATGAATATGCGATCAGACTCGTGTCAAAGATAACGATGATCTAGGCGTATAGCCTCCATGCCATTGTTCTCGCGCCTACTAATCGCTCTCTTCTCCGTCACCACCCACGCCGCTGTCGTTCGGGTAGAGATCACGGAGCGGTCCAACATCGGCAAAGCAGGCTACGAGCAGCTTATCGGTAAACTGCACTACGAGATCCATCCCAAGCTGCCTCAAAATGCCATCATCGCGGATGTGGATCTGGCTCCGGTGAATGCGGCGGGCAAAGTCAGCTTTGTGGCCGATTTAAGGCTTTGGAAGCCCACAGACGACTCGCACAGCAATGGCGCGGCTTGGGTGGAGATTCCGAATCGAGGGGGAAAGGCGAGTCTACCGACTTCCATGATGGAGCAGGGTTTCACGATGCTGAATGTCGGCTGGGAATTCGATGTGGCCGCCGACAAACTGCGCCTGGAAGTGCCTCGGGCGAGAAATAAGGACGGCAGCCCCATTCGCGGCATCGTGAGTGCTGTATTCACGCCCGACAAAAGCGCCGATGAGCAATCCCTCACCGATGTGTCCGATTATCCGCCGGTGGACATCACCGGAACTGAAAGCCGTCTCATCGTGCGAAGTCGCGCCGCTTACCCGGAAGGCCAGGAAGTGCCGCGAAAGCAGTGGAGCCTGCAAAACGGCCGTCTTCGCCTCAAAGGCGGTTTTGAGCCTGGAAAGACCTACGAGGTGTTCTATCTCGCCGAAGGTCCGCCCATCGCCGGACTCGGCTACGCGGCCATTCGCGATGCCGTGGCTTGGTTGAAGCATGATCCCGACTCTCCCGCGAAAGTGAAACACGCCTATGCCTTTGGCGCTTCGCAGTGCGGTCGCTTCCTGCGCGACTTCGTCTACCTCGGCTTCAATACCGACGAGCAAGACCGCTTGGCATTCGATGGGATGATGTCGCACGTCGCGGGCGCAGGTCGCCTCGTGCTGAATCAGCGCTGGTCCACGCCGCGAAGCGTTTCCGGCTACTACACAGCGTCGTATCCATTTGCCGATATTGCGCAGCTAGACCCGGTGAGCGGTCAAAGCGAAGGCGTCCTCGCCAATCCGCGTGTGAGACATGCGCCGAAGATCTTTTACACCAACATGGCCGCCGAATACTGGGGCGCGGGCCGCGTCGGAGCGCTCACGCATACCACACCAGATGGCAAACAAGACATCGCGCTAACGGAAAACGTGCGCTCGTATTTCTTCGCCAGCACCTCGCATGGTGCCGCGCCTTTTCCACCGACCTCGCAAGTCAAAGGCTCGCCACTGGCGAATCCCATCAACCCATCTCCCGCCATCCTCGCGTTGCGCCTGGCCATGCATCGCTGGGTCACGGAAGGCCTCGCGCCGCCACCGAGTGTTTATCCAAAACTGAGCGATGGCACACTCGTGCCTGCGGCCGAGGTGCGCTGGCCCAAAGTGCCCGGCATGGCTTCTCCGACTGCCGTGAAAGCCGGAGGTCGCGTGCGCAATCCACAACTCCCCGGTGGTGCAGGCGAAGGCACCGAGCTACCGCTGCTCGTGCCCCAAGTCGATGCCAATGGCAATGACCTCGGCGGCATCCGCATGCCGGAGGTCGCCGTGCCGCTGGGAACAGGCAGTGGTTGGGTATTTCGTCCGGCAGCGTTTGGGTCACCGCATGAGTTTTACCTCCTGCGCGGTGCCTGGGTACCCTTGGCCAAGACTAAAAACGCCAACGATCCGCGTCCGTCTCTTGAAGAACGCTACGCCTCCAAAGATGCCTATCTCGACCAAGTCAAAGCCGCTGCGCAAAAGCTCATCGAACAGCGTTTTCTCACCACGGCCGATCTCGACCCGCAACTTAAACAAGCCAGCCAACGCTGGGATTGGGTCATGAAACAGCCAACCCCGTAATCACCTCTCATGACACGCCTCGCCTTCATCCTGCTCGCTTGCTTCATCACGCCGACTTTCGCTCAGACCAGTTTTAAAAAGGTTCTGTTCCTTGGCAACAGCATCACCAAGCACGGTCCGAAGGCCGACATCGACTGGTCAGGCAATTGGGGCATGGCGGCGAGTGCAGAGGCGAAAGACTATGTGCATGTCTTCACGAAATCACTCACGGTGAAACAAGCCAGCTCACCCGAAATCCTCGTCAAAAACATCGCCGACTTCGAGCGGACGTATCAAGGCTACAACTTCGCGACGAAGCTCAAGGAAGCCATCGACTTCCAGGCTGACCTCATCGTGCTCGCCATCGGTGAAAACGTGCCCGCTTTGAAGACCGCGGAGGAGAAAACAAAGTTCCAAGAAACCGTCACGAAGCTGCTGACCACACTGAAAGGAGATCGCAAGCCAACCATCCTCGTGCGCAGTTGCTTCTGGTCCAACTCAGCCAAAGACGAAGCGCTACGCGGAGCCTGCGATGCCGTCAGTGGCATCTACACGGACATCAGCGCCCTCGAGAAAGACAAAAGTCTCTTCGGTCGAGCTGAGCGCGAATTCAAGCACGAAGGCGTCGCCAACCATCCCGGCGATAAAGGCATGGCCGCTATCGCCGAGGCGCTACTGAAGGCACTGGATTAGTCGCGGCATCTATCTGGGTTTAGGTTTCAGTCATTTTCTTGTCCAAAAGCAGGCCATTCAGAACTTATAAAGATGTAATGAGATTTCTTCGAATCCCTACTTTAATCCTTTGCTCCAGCACTTTTGTCATCGGCATTGCCACGGCAGCGGCTGATGATGCCCAGCGGGAAGCGATGACGTTTTTTGAGAAGGAGGTGCGGCCGATCTTGGTGGAGCGGTGTTTTGAATGCCATAGCAACACGAAGCAGAAGGGTGGGCTGCGGGTGGATCACATTGGCTACCTCAAAACGGGCGGCGACACCGGTCCCGCGGTGGTGCCGGGACAACCGGAGAAATCGGCGCTGATGGAGGCGATTCGCTGGACGAATGAGGATTTCCAGATGCCGCCGAAAAACAACGGAGGGAAGATGCCGGATGCGCAGATCGCGGTGCTCGAAAAATGGATCAAAATGGGCGCCCCATGGCCGGAGGATGGCTCGAAGAAGGTGGTGGTGACGGAGGGCGGCTTCACGGGGGAGCAGCGGAATTATTGGTTCTTCCAGCCGGTAAAAAAGGTGTCACCGCCGGATGCGGGAGGCCAATGGGTGCGCAATGACATCGACCACTTCATCGCGGCGAAACAGGCTGAGATGAAGCTGAAGCCTGCACCGGAGGCGGATCGGCATGAGCTGGCGCGTCGCGTGTATTTTGACCTTCACGGCCTGCCACCGACGAAGGAGCAGATCGACGCTTTTGTGAACGACAAGGACCCGAAGGCCTATGAGAAGCTCGTCGATGAGTTGCTGGCCTCGCCACGCTACGGCGAGCGCTGGGCGCAGCACTGGCTGGATCTCGTGCGCTACGCGGAGAGCGATGGTTACAACGCGGACGCGTATCGCCCGTCGGTGTGGCCGTATCGCGACTATGTGATCAAATCGCTCAACGACGACAAGCCGTACGACCAGTTCGTCAAAGAGCAGCTCGCGGGCGATGAGATGGCTCCGAATGATCCGAATGTGCTCATCGCCACCGCCTTCCTGCGGCATCCGGTGTATGAGTGGAACCAGCGCGATGCCCGCGGCCAGTGGGACATCATTCTCACCGACATGACGGACACCACGGGCGAGCTTTTCCTCGGCCTGAGCATGGGCTGTGCGCACTGCCACAATCACAAATTCGATCCCATCCTGCAAAAGGACTACTACCGTCTGCGGGCCTTCCTGGCTCCGGTGCAATGGCGCGATGACATGACGCTGGCAACGCCAGCGGAGAAGAAGACCTTCGCCGAACAACAGGCGAAGTGGGAAGCCGCCACGGTGGAGATTCGTGCAAAAATGGATGCGCTGACCGGCAAAGCGCTGGCATCTAAGATGGAGGGAGCGCTGACGAAATTTACCGACGAACTCCAGGTGATGGCTCGCAAGCCCTTCGAGAAGCGTGACGCCCTGGAAAGACAGCTCGCGGGCCTCATCGAGCGCCAGATGAACTATGAAAAGGTGCGCTTTGACCCGATGAAGAGCCTCAAAACGGACGAGGCGAAGGCGGAATACAAGGCGCTGGAGACCGAGCTGAAGAAGTTCGATCACCTGAAGCCAAAGCCACTCATGGAAGCCTTTGTGGCGACGGACGCCGGCCCGGTAGCACCCGCGGTGGCGATCAAGACACGCAAAGGCGAGCAACAGATCGAGCCGGGCTTCCTCTCGATCATCGACAACAGCCTGCCGAAGATCAAAGCCACGAAGACCTCCACGGGTCGCCGCACCGCCCTGGCGGAGTGGATCACGCGGCCTGACAACCAGCTCTCCACCCGCGTGATCGTGAACCGCGTGTGGCAGTATCACTTCGGGCGCGGCATCGTGGCGACGGCGAGCGATTTCGGCAAGCTGGGCGAGCCGCCGACGCATCCTGAGCTGCTCGACTACCTCACGACGAAGTTTGTAAAGGGCGGCTGGCATTTGAAGCCGCTTCATCGCGAGATCATGCTGTCCGCTGCCTACCGCCAAACCGCGCGTCACGAGCCGGATGCGGTCGCGTTGAAGGTCGACCCTTCAAATCGCTACCTGTGGCGCTTCAATCCACGTCGTCTCGATGCCGAGCAGGTGCGCGATGCGCTGCTCGCGGTGAGCGGCGAACTCGACGCTGCGGCTGGCGGACCTGCGGGCGATGGCAATGCCACGCGGCGCTCGGTTTACACGATGAAGAAGCGCAACAACCCGAACGAGCTTCTCCGTGCGCTCGACATGCCAGCGGGCTTTGCCAGCACCGCTGAGCGTCAAAGCACCACCACGCCGACTCAGGCGCTGCAATTGCTCAATGGCGACTGGTTGCTCGCCCGCGCCCGCAAGCTCGCCTCCCGCGTGGAAGGCATCGACGATGCGTGGATGGCCGTTTTGGGCCGTCCGCCAACCCCGAAGGAAAAAGCCACCGCCGAGGCCTTTCTGAAGAAACGAGCTGGAACCACTGAATCGAAGGTTTCGGAGGCTGCGGAGAACCGCGAGAGCGGTGATGACTTCAAGGAGAACAGCCCTCACGAGCGCCTGCTGATCAACACGAACGAAAAAGAAGGTGATGAGTTCAGCGTCGAAGCTGTCGCGAGCCTGAACAGCGTGGATGTGAATGCCTCCGTGCGCACGTTGGCCTCTCGCTGGAATGGAGGGAAGGACAGCCAGGAAGCCTTCGGCTGGAGCCTCGGTGTCACCGGCGAAAAATCACGCTACAAGCCACGCAATGTGATCGTGCAAGTCGTCGGCGAAGATGAGAACTCGAACATCGGCTACCAGGTCGTGGCTTCCAACATCCACATCGAGCTGGGGCGTCGCTATCACTTTGCGGCCCGTGTTTCCTGCACCGGCAAGAACATCACTTTCACCGTGCGCGATCTCGATACGCCCGGAGCTGCGGTGCAGTCCGCCGTGGTGCCGATGGACATCCGCTCGAAGCTCAGCCTCGGCTCCTCGCAGCTCGTGATCGGCGGCCTGAACAAGCGCTCGCCCACGCATCAATGGGACGGCAGCATCGAGGCCGTGCGGATCGCCACTGGTTATCTCGCCGACAAAGCGCTGAACGCCGATCCCGAAAAATGGAGCGCCGGTTTTGTCATCTGGCGTGCCGATGATGCGCTGAACTCCCAATACGCCTGGAGCGGCAGCGATGCGAAGAGCGTCGAAGAGGCCGATCCTTTCCGCCAGGCGATGAACGACCTCTGCCAGGTGTTGCTGAACACGAACGAGTTTTTTTACCTGCATTAAGCCGAGAACCCGGCCCTTGGGCATGAGATTGAAGGATTGACCTGCTTCCAGCGAAAAGTATCATTCGCTTATGAGCATCGCAGAAATCGCTGACATCCCCGCTGACCTCGCTGAAGAGGCCGCCCGAGTCCCCGGGATCGGTGTGCGCCTCGTCTCCTTTCTGCGGGCGGAGATCGCGCAGAATCAAAAGCGCCTCCGCCGCCACAGCGAGGAGGCTCGGGAACTCGTGGAGCAATCCAAAGCTGAAGCAGAGAAGCTCAAAGAGGCGGGAATCACCCGTGAGCAGGTCATGGAGAGCTTTGAGAAGAACTATTTCGACATCCTCAAACAGCTCTGAGCATTCATGAAGAGAGCCGTTCTCGACACGAATGTGATGCTGGCTTCGCAAAAAACAGCCAGCGCACAAAGTCCGAACGCTGAAATCGTGCGACGTTGGAAGGTGGGTGAGTTGACACTCATCATCACCGACGATCTGCTTCAGGAATACGCGGAGAAGCTCATCGAAAAGGAAATTCCTCTGGCGAGCAGGCGGGCGCTGTTGCGGGATTTGATGCTTCTTGGGGATCAGATTCCCATCACGTTCTTCCACCTGCGCCATTATCCGGTCGATCCAGACGACACACCGTTCCTGCTCGCAGCGCTCAACGGGAATGCCACCCACTTGGTCACCTACGATCAGCACTTGGAGGATGTGGGCGTGTTCTATCCCGAGTTCATCACCTGCGAACCGTTGGTCTTTCTTCAAGACCTGCGTCTCGCCGTTCAACCCTGACTCGGCTCGACCTGCAAGTGAAGATGCTGGTTTGCATTTTTCGTGTCAAAAAACAGCCAGCAATGGCCTTTAGCTGAGGAAGAGAGCTTCCATACCCCGTTTAAACCCACCACCATCATGCGCTGCCATCGTTACGACCATCCCACGTCGCGTCGCGACTTCCTGCAAACGGCCGGCTGCGGCTTTGGCGCGGTCGCTTTGGCTGCGCTCATGGGTCAGGAGCAAGCCAGCGCCGCACCGCTGCGTGTCGCGCACCGTCCAGCGAAGGCAAAGAGCGTCATCTTCCTCTTCATGGAAGGCGGCCCGAGCCATCTCGATACCTTTGATTACAAGCCGCTGCTGAACAAGCTTGCCGGTCAGTCGCTGCCCCCGAGCTTCAAGGCTCCGATCACGGCGATGGGCGAGACAAAATCGCCTATTCTCGAGTGCAAGCGCACCTGGAAGCAGCATGGGCAAGGCGGCCTCTGGATCTCGGATTGGTTCAGCCATGTGGCGACGCATGCCGATGACCTCGCGGTGATTCATTCCTGTGCTTCTAGCGGCATCAATCATGCCGGTGGTGTGTGCTCGATGAACACCGGCTCTGTCTTCGGCGGCCGTCCGTCACTCGGTGCATGGGCGCAGTATGGCCTTGGTACCACGAATACCAACCTGCCCGGTTTTGTCGTCATCAAAGACAGCGAAGCCACCGTGGTGAACGGCGCACGCAACTGGGGCAATGGCTTCATGCCTGCGATCTATCAAGGCGTGGAGTTCAGCTCCGAAGGCACGCCGATCAAATACCTCGATAACCCGAAAGGCGTCGATCGCATTCGTCAACGCGAGAAGCTTGATCTACTCGGCGCTTTGAACCGCGACTACAATGCCACGCGTGCCAGCAACACCGAGCTCGACGCCCGCATCAAAGGCTACGAACTCGCCTATCAAATGCAGGCTGAGGCACCTGAAGCCGTCGATTTGAGCAAAGAGAGCGAAGCCACCAAAAAGCTCTACGGCATGGACAACGAGGCCACTGCCGTCTTTGGCCGCAACTGCCTCCTGGCACGTCGGCTCGTCGAAAATGGCGTGCGATTTATCCAGCTCTACAGCGGTGCGGGCAGCAAGTGGGATGCGCATAAGGGCATCGAAGTGAATCACGGCAAGTATTGCAACTCCGTCGATAAGCCCATCGCCGGCCTTCTCTCTGACTTGAAGGCTCGTGGCCTGCTCGATGAGACCCTCGTCATCTGGGGCGGTGAGTTTGGCCGCACCCCGATGTCCGAACAAGGTGATGGCCGCGACCACAACCCCACCGGCTTCACCATGTGGATGGCTGGTGGCGGCGTCAAAGGCGGTCAAACCTACGGTGCCACCGATGAGCTAGGTTTATACGCCGTTGAGGACCGCCTCCATGTGCATTCGATTCACGCCACCATCCTCTATTTGATGGGCATCGATCACACCAAACTCACCTACAATCACAAAGGCCTGCCCGAACGCATCGACCAGAACGAAGGGCATCCCTTCACGCGATTGTTGGGGTGATCAGCGCAGACTCAGCGTAGCGCTAAGGCTGTATGTTGTTAATGATTGAACAAAAACTCCTTCGTGTTCAACAGCGCCCAGATTAGGTCTTCGTAGCCGTTGCGTTTGGCGCGTTGGGAGTCGAGAGGCTTGCCAGTGGCGTCAATGCGCGGTTTGGCAAGATGAGTTTCGGCGATGTGGATTTCATCGGCGGTGGGTTCGCGGGAGAAGGTAGCGAGGTAGAGTTCGCGGATGCGTTTGGGCTCGGGCATCTCGGCTTTGGTGAGTTGCTCGGCGCGGCCTCCGGCGGCGGTGAGCTTGGCTTTGACGTCGGGAGCGTTCATCAGATGAAGACTCTGCGCGAGGCTGGCGGAGGAGACGCGTTCGCATTCGCAGACGCTGGTGTTGTCGGGTCGGCCGAAGACCTTTAGAAACGGGGAGGCGCGGGTGTAGCTGTTGTCGGGCAGCGAAATGGCGCGGGTGCCAGCGGGGAGGTCGGCGAAGTCGGTCTTTGACGCGGTGACCATGTCGATGCTGTCGAGCAGGACCTCGGCGGTCATGCGCTTCGGATAGAAGTGGGAGAAGGCCTGGCGGTCGATGGCGTTGTGCTCGTTCGGCATGGCGCTGAGCTGGTAGGTGTGGCTCTGCGCGATGACGCGGACGAGGGATTTGAGGTCGAAGTTGCTGTCGGTGAAGTGCTTCGCGAGGGCTTCGATGAGCTCGGGGTTCGTGGGTGGATTGGTGTCGCGGAGGTCGTCTTCGGGCTCAATGAGGCCACGTTTGAAGAAGTGCTTCCAATAGCGGTTCACGAGCGCTTTGGCGAAGAACGGGTTTTTCTTCTGCGCCATCCAATCGGCGAGCGCGAGGCGCGGATCGTCGTCGGGCGCGATGTCGAGCGGCGGTTCGCCGAGGCCGGCGGGCTTCAGCATGACGCGGGTTTTGCGATGCTCGGTCTGCGCGGTGCCGCGCTTGTGGAAGATGAGGTCCTCACCGGCGATGGCGGTCGGTTTGCGGCCGATCTGGCTGAAGAAAGCGGCCATGTGATAGTACTCGGCCTGCGTCCAGCGCTCGAAGGGATGATGATGGCACTGCGCACACTGCATGCGCACGCCGAGGAAGAGCTGCGCAACGTCCTCGACCTGCGTGGTGGGTTCTTTGACGCGTTTATACCAGGCCACGGGCGGATTGGAAACGATGGTTCCGGTGCTGGCGAGGATCTGGCGCACGAGCTGATCGTAAGGCGTGTTGGCAAGCAGGTTGTCACGCATCCACGCGTGGAAAGCGAAGTTCGCAGTGATGTCGGCGGCTTCGGTGCGCTGGTTTTTGAGCAGCGCGGTCCATTTGTTGGCGAAGTAGTCGGCGTAGTCGGGCGAGTTCAGCAGCGCCTCGATGGCGCGGTCGCGTTTGTCGGGCGCTTTGTCGGCGATGAAGGCCTTCGTTTCCTCCATGGAGGGAAGTCGTCCGCCGATGTCGAGCGAGACGCGGCGGAGGAAGGTGCTGTCGTCACAGATGGGCGAGGGCGGGATGCCGATCTGCTTCAAGTTTGCGAACACATGTTGATCGATAAAATTCTTCACCGGCGGCAGCGAATCGACCGGTGCGCCGAGCGGGATGAGCACGCTGCACACGCTGACTTTGCCGCCGAAGCGCACCATGACGGCCACATTGCCCGGCAGATCGAGCGTGTTGACGAGGCCGCTATCGGTCGCGGTGGCCATGGCGGTGTCGTTCGCTTCAAAGAGCGCGAGTTTCGTCACATCGCGACTGCTGCCATCGGAGTAGCGGGCGGTGACTTTGAGCTGCTGCGCCGTTTTCGGCTTCAACGAGATGCGTGATGGCTCCACGGTGATCGTGTTGAGCACCGGCTCGTTCGGCTGCGTGTAAGGCATGCCCTCGGCGATCCAGCGCACGAGCGTCTGATACATCTCCGAGCCGGGCTCGAGGTGCTTCCCACCCGTGTGCGGCACGATGGCGGCACCTTTGGTGATGAGCAGGCTTTCTTCTGGAGCGGGCGGAAACACGCGTCGGCCTTTGCCCTGCTTCACGATGGCCTCGTAGTCCTCCTCCGGCTCGAAACCGAGCACGCTGAGGCGAAAGCCGCGCTGACCGGTGACCGCCTTCGCATGGCAAGCACCCGCGTTGCAGCCAGCCTTTGTCAAAATGGGCTGGACGTCCCGCACAAAGCTCAATGGCTCCGCGGCGAAACCAGCCGTGGCGATGCAGCAGAGGAGAAGGTTTTTCCGAAGCATTTCAGACAAACCTACGCGTTTAAACGACCAGTTTTGGCATGAGATTCAGTTTCTTGAGACTGCATCCTTCCCCCGTATCTCACGAAATGGGTGACTTTTCACAATGTGCTCCACCAGAGTGCCGAAGCGGAGGTCGGTCTTCATCAATTGGTCGATCAGCGGCTTATCAGAGAGCTGCACGCTACGGCCGAGCGCGTAACCAAGCAGCTTACGGCAGAACTGGCGAGTGAAGTCATCGCGGCGCTTCGTGAGCAGGTAATCGCGCAGCTCAGTGAGGCCATCGACACTGGTGCCGTCAGGCAAAAGGGTCTTCGTGTCGGCTTTGCGAGCGCGACCGATGGCGTCGAATCCTTCGAGAGCGAAGCCGTAAGGGTCGATGCGCTTGTGGCAGCCCATGCAGTTCTCATCACGGCTGTGTCGCTCGATAAGTTGACGCTCGGTGAGGTTGGCGGGGGCTTCTTCGGGCAAGACGGGCACGCCTTTGGGAGGAATGGGCAGTTTCTCGCCGAGCACGACTTCGGTGAGCCAGGTGCCGCGCAGGATGGCGCTGTTGCGTGAAGCTCCGGCTTGCTTGGCAAGCGTGGCAGCGAAGCCGAGGATGCCGCCGCGGCCTTGAGTGCGAATTTGATCCACCCGATGCCACTCTGAAGTAGGCAGGAGAATGGGGGCAGGAGAATGGATGGCCGAATTCTTTTGCCCCCATTCTTTTGCCTTTATTCCGTAATGCTTCGCCAGCTCTGCATTTACGAACGTGTGATCCGCATCGAGAAGGCTCAAGATGCTGCGGTTGTTTTGGATGAGGTCGATGAAGAAGCGGGTGACCTCTTCCTGCATGTCGTCGCGGAGATCGAGGAAGGTGGGAAAGTGGCGTTCACTTTTTTCGTCGAGCGTGGCGACATCGCGAACATGAAGGTATTGGCAGCCGAACTCGGTGGCGAGACGGCGCACTTTGTCGCTCTTCAGCATGCGCCGAGTCTGCTCAATAAGGTCACCCAGGTCCGTCAGGTCAGCGGCTCTCAGTTCCTCATCCGGTGCGGAAGACCAAAGGAAGTAGCTAAGTCGTGTGGCGAGTTCCTGGGCACTCACGGGGCCGGTTTTTTCGGGCGCTTTCTCGCTGCGATACAAGAACGCGGGCGAGGTGAGCACACGCACGAGCATGAGGCGCGGATCGAAGGCTTTTAGGCCTGCGATTTCTTTTGCCGTGAGCGGACGACGCCAGGCTTTTTCGGCAAAGGTGAGCACAGCGGCCTTTTGCCGTTCGATGGCGTTTTTTTGCTGTTCTTTGAACTTCGAAGCCGCTTTCAGGATTGGCTCGCGCATCGGTTCGAAGGCGCTGGGTTTGGCGTCTTGGGTAGCGAACTGGAAAAGCTGCTCAAAGACATCCACCTGCTTCAGCGGAGCCTCACTGACGAAAAGCAATTCATCCCACAAGTGATCAAGTTCGCGAGATTCGGCCTCGGTGAGCAACAAGCGGCGCAGATGATCGTCCTCGCGATGAAACAGCGTGAGCGTGACGACCTCATCCACCGGCACAATGCGTGAGTAAGACAGCGCGATGGGAAAAAGGGCACGGAATTGATCGAAGGCGGCCTCGAAGCGTGCACGGGCAGCACTAGCAACGTTCACGATGATAGGCGTACTGTGCTGCGTGACGAGGTTGTTGTCGCTCCACTGGCCGTTTTTCACG
>JBIKYV010000175.1:0-7485 GCA_044355075.1 Prosthecobacter sp. | reverse complement strand
GGAACCGAAACTGCGTTTGATCGGCATCCATCAGCTGCCCGAGACCTGCATGGCGACTCCCGCCATCAGCGATGGCATGCTGATCTATCGAACGCGACATGCCCTCATCGCTCTCCGCGAAGGCAGCCGTGCTAAAGGCATGACGCTGTCCGCGCAAACGCGAGCCGCCAAGGAACCGCCACCCAGGGTGCTCAAAAAAGCTGACCCAGCCTTGGTGGGAGAGTGGCATGGCACGCTCGAAGTCGGCAGCAAAAAACTGCGCCTCCGCTTTTCCATCCACGAGCAAGGAGGCAATATGAAGGGCCTCCTGACCAGTCTTGATCAGGGCAACGCCAAGATCGACCTTTCTCGTGTCGGTGAACTTGATGGCAAGGTGCGTTTGGAAATCGAAGACATCGCAGCCCATTTTGAGGGCCAGTGGAATGAAACGAAGGACGAGCTGAAGGGCGAGTGGCACCAGTCCGAATCCAAACTGCCGCTCGTGCTGACTAAATCACCATCACGAAGCTATGAATGACGCTCAGATATAGTTGCCAGGCCTCGCCAAGAATCCCCCAGCTCCCCAAACTTATCCCATTATGAACGATGAATCTCCCGCCATTTGGTCTTTATCAAAGCGCATCGGCTTTCGCTTTTTATTCTCTTTCCTGTTGCTGACTATTGTTGAGCCGTTTGGGTTGTTTGGGCATCTGACGAGCCTCGGTGGGATCGGGGAGCAATGGGAGAGCTTGGTAAAATGGATCGGTTTGCGGCTCTTTCACTTGAAGATCACGGTGCTTCCGAATGGCAGTGGCGACACCACCTTCAACTACATTGAGCTTGTCTGCTGGGTGGGCTTGTCTGTCGGCATCACAGTGCTGTGGACATTGCTAGATCGGAAGCGCAAAGCCTACGTTTACTTGGCGAATCTGATGCGCCTGATGGTGCGCGGCTACCTGGCACTGGCGATGCTGAGTTATGGGATCAACAAGCTGGTGCCTCTTCAGTTTGGTTCACTGCGCTTGGCGGAAATGGTGCAACCGATTGGTGAGCAATCACCCATGGGCTTACTATGGCGCTTTATGGCCGCGTCACCAGCTTACACGATGTTCACCGGATTCGCCGAGGTGTTGTCTGCCTACCTGTTGCTGTTTCGCCGTACCACGATGCTCGGCGCCCTGCTCTGTGCAGGTGTGATGGCGCATGTGGTGGCGCTCAACTTCTGCTACGACGTGCCCGTTAAACTTTTCTCATTAAGGCTCTTCTTGCTAAGCCTACTATTGCTCACCCCTGATTGGAAGCGTCTGTGGCAATTCTTTATTCTACATCACCCTATCGAACTCAAGACCTTTCCGCCGCGCTTCGAGTCACGTGGAGCCAATATTGCAGCGTTAGTCTTGAAAGCGACACTGCTGGTTCTTTACCCGGTGATGGTGATTTTCAACACCATGCCGATATGGCTGCCTAAATTGACAGGTGCTCCGAAAGCACCGCTACATGGCATTTGGCTCGTCGATGAGTTTAAACAAGGCGCACAAGTGCTTCCGCCCCTCGCCAAGGAGAAGCAAAGATGGAATCACCTCATCATCGAAAATGCCCATTTCCCAGATAGCGATGCAAGCATCATTGGAGTCATTACACCGATGGCGGAACTTTCCAAGGCCCGCTGGCTGCAATGCAAGTTGGATGAAGCTAAGTATACCCTCACGCTCACCCCTTTCGACAACCAGAAGGACCCGCTGCCTTCCGCTGTGCTAACCTTCGCCCAACCCAAGCCGGATCAGCTCGTGCTCATCGGCACCTGCGATGGCAAGTCTGTGGAAGTCAAACTACACCGCATTCCTGAATCTAAGTTTCCTCTCATTTCGCGCGGCTTCCATTGGATCAATGAGTCTCCGTTCTCACATTGAAAAAACTTCATGACCCCCATCGACCTCAGCCACACCATCGAGCACGGCATGATCACCTATCGTGGTCTGCCAGCGCCCTTGATCTGTGATTATCTCAGCCGTGAAGCATCGCGAAATCTTTACGCGGAAGGCACGGAGTTTCACATCGGTCGCATCGAAATGGTCGCCAATACCGGCACGTATCTGGACTCGCCGTTGCATCGTTATGCCGATGGGAAGGACTTGTCCGAGCTGCCGCTGTCATCGCTTGCGGGATTGGACGGAGTGTTGGTGCGCTGTGATGCCATGGCGATCACACGGGAGGCGTTTGAGGGTCTCGATTTGCAAAACAAGGCCGTGCTGGTGAAAACCGGTTGGGACCGGCACTGGCGCACGGATGCCTATTTCGAGGGAAACCCGTTCCTCACCGAGGAGGCGGCGCTTTTTCTCAAGCAAAGCGGCGTGAAGCTCGTCGGCATCGACTCCTACAACATCGACGACACGCGCGGCAAAACACGTCCGGTGCACAGCACGCTTCTGGGCGCAGAGATCCCCATCGTCGAGCACATGACGGGGCTCGAACAGCTTCCTGATTCGGGTTTTCGCTTCTTTGCCGTGCCCCCCAAAGTCAAAGCCTTCGGCACCTTTCCGGTGCGTGCCTTTGCGATGACTTGATTGGTCAATTCCCTGCTTTCTTACACACACAAACAAACATGTTATGCTCAAACACATTCTGATTGTAATTTTTGCCATCAGCGTCGCTCATGCGGAGGAATCGGTAGAGCAGATTTTCGCCAAGCGGTCGACACTCGGACTCGACACAGTGACGTCTCTTCTTCGCCAACGTCTTCAGGGCGGGGCGGACAACAAGCAGGTGCGCTACTTTTTAGCAAGTGTCTTGCTCGAAAGACAAGCAGGGTTCAGCGATGTGGTCGAAGCGCTCGCCTTGCTTGACGGCTTGGAGAAAGAGCGTGCGCCGGATTGGCTGCCTGCCTGGGCGCTAGCCCGGCGAATGCAGGCAGCGGTACAAATCCAACAACTTAATCACAAGCAAGGCATGGATTTGCCGGAGCAGACACGGGCTTTGACAGGAGGTGAAGAATTTCAAAGTTTTCTGCGACAGCAACTTGCGAGTCTCGATGCATCACTTGCACCGATGCGTGAGGGCTTGCAGCTTACGAAGGCTTTGCGAAAAAACCAATTCTCCGCCGAGGAGGTGAAGGCCGACCTTCAGCAGATTCATGACTTGCTTCGTGCACATTGGTCATATGAAGCGGAGAAGCAGCGCCAAACTGGCCGCAGTCTGATGCAGTTGCTGACAGAGGCCCGCAAGGAAATCAAGCCGATGATGGGGCGTCGCGATGCAAACAAGATTCTGGTTCGATTTGTCGCGGCGCTGGAGGATGGCCACACATTCCTAACGCCTTTGTTCAATGAGCCAATCTTGCGTCTGCCTTTCCGCGCTATCGATACTCAAGAAGGCGTCGTGATTGCAGAAACGGCTGAGTCCTTACCACTACGGCCTGGGGACCGAGTTCTGGAAGTCAACGGTATCACCGTCGAAACAGTGGTGAAGAAGTGGGCATCTTTGTGTTCGGTATCTACGGCCGCAGCACGTCGGGCCCACGCCGTTGCGAAGTTGCCTTTGTGCATCGGTGGTGAAAGAAGTCTAAGTCTCCGTATTGAGCGCGATGGAGAGGAATTGATGGTTAAAGTATCCGAAAGTCTCAAGGACTCACTCCATTGGACAAGTAATGTAGAAAAGGGTCCATGGGTGCGCTCAAAACTGATCGAGCCAGGTGTTGGCTACCTGCGTATTGTTAATTGGGCACCTATTACACTGCCCAAGGAAGCTTTGGGGGCCGACTCCAGCAAGCGTGCAGCTTTTTTTCAGCCGTTACATCACCAGATTGATCGTGCGCTCGAGCCGCTACGCGACTGCCATTCGATGATCATTGATGTTCGTGGTAATGGAGGTGGCTATGACGAACTGTCCTGTTATCTTGCTAGCTATTTTGTTGGGCGGCGGCCTCTGAATCCATATGTGCTCCGCTACCGCGCACCCAACGGAGTGAAGGGAAAGCCATCACCTGATGCTGACAGCGATGGTTTCCTCAACAAGAAGCGGGTGCCAGCGACCTACACTTCATACGAGGGACCTGCGTGGAAATCACGCCTGTTCATTCTCGTGGATGAACACTGTTTTAGCGCGACGGATACATTCCTCCATGTCCTCACCGAACAAACACCCGCAGGTCAAGTCACCACTATCGGACGCGCCAGTAGCGGTGGCATCGGTGGCCCCAAGCCAGTCGGCCGGCTGGAGCACACAGGAGCCGAACTGACCCTCTCTAATTGCAAGGCCTTCAGTCTTGGCGGAGCTTTGCTCGAAGGCCGTCCTGCACGATTGGACGTGCTTGTCACTTGGACACGGGATGACATTCTTAACCGTCGCGATGCCGACTTCGAGGAAGCGTTGCGTCGTGCCAAAGACAACCATTGATCTTCCCCGTAGTTACGAGTGCTTTTTATTCGATATTGACACGCAAGAGCAGTCACGAAGTCTATGGAGATCTAGTCTGTTGCGCTCTAATTTTCCCCATGGCTGCATGGTTGCCAGCGAGGCCGCTAATTCGGTTGCGGAATTCATAAACATCAGCCCGGTAAAGGGTTTCTTCATGCCACAGTGGCATCTGATCCCCCACATGGCCTGTAGCCATGATTTTGAAGCAAGCGCTACCAAGGGGTACTTGAAGTAGCGCCGCTTCTGCCTTGGTCGCATTCACCGCACGGATCGTCTCATCTGCGCCAGTGATCGTTAGGCCGCATTTGTCTGTCCAATAAGCATAAAGTGAATGCTTTGCGTTGCTTCGTGTCATCTCGCTACACAGTGATGCTGTGACGTAACGCCGCTCATAAATCACGGGCATTCGGTCAGCCAATCGTATGCGCTCCATATAAATAAGCGTTGTGCTGTCCGTCACCTGCAGAGCTTTCATGACCTCATGGGGGGCTTCGCTGGCGGAAATGCGGCGGTATTCTAGCAGATTCGTGCTGGGTTTCTTGCCCACGGCTTTAGCCTTATCTGTAAAGCTGACCAGGCGCTCTAGATCATAATCCAGAATGCCCTCGCGCACAAAAGTGCCAGCACCACGCCGCACCTCCAAAAGTCCGGCGGACACCAGACTGCTGAGTGCCTTATTGGCCGTGGGGCGACTGGTTTCGTAGCGCTCCGCGATCTCACGCTCTGTGAGAAATTTCGAGCCGGGACTGAAGTTGCCCTCACGAATCAAAGTGCGCAGTTGCTCTACAAGATGCTGATGAAAAGTGCCATTCGACGTCATGCCTCAGGATGGTTGAGAAAAGTGCTTTGACAAGTGGCTAAGCCAAAACTAGCAAGTGGCTAAGCCAATTAGATGACTTAGCTCGATCGTTTCATGCCTGATGACTGGCCTGCATGCATTCTCAGGGGCATCAGCAATGTCGTTAAGTTAACCGTTGGGCCGCAGTTGGCAGAAAATCTTCTCTCTTACCATGATCGCTAGTCACTACATAAATGGAGTCCGTATTGAGGCTGGTCTGCGTTCGCTGACTCCTCTCATTTCACCGGTGGATGGTAGTCCGCTTGGCAGTCTTCAAGTGGCGAATGCGGGCGTTGTTGATCAGGCGGTGCAGTCTTCGTGCAAAGCTTTCAAGAGTTGGAGTCTGGTGCCTGTGAAGGACCGCGTGCAGGTGCTCTATAAGTTCAAGACTCTAGTCGAAAAAAATATTGTTGATCTCGCGAAGCAGGTGACGGCTGAAAATGGCAAAACGCTTGCTGAATCCAGCGCTGGTATTGAACGCGGCATTGAGATTGTCGAGTATGCTGCCAGTCTTCCGCAACTATTCGTGGGTGACATGCTCGAAGTAAGTCGTGGAGTGGACTGCTACACTCGGCGATTTCCTCTAGGTGTTGTCGCAGGCATCACACCTTTTAATTTTCCTGCGATGGTGCCGATGTGGATGTTTCCGATGGCTATTGCCTGCGGCAATAGCTTCATTTTAAAGCCTAGTGAACAAGTGCCTTTCACGCCATTGATGTTGGCTGATTTGTTAAAAGAGGCTGGTCTTCCCGACGGCGTCTTCAATATCGTCCAAGGCGACCGTGAGACGGTCGAAGCGATGCTAGAGCATCCAGGAATTGTCGCTGCGGCTTTTGTGGGTTCCACCGCTGTAGCAAAGAGCGTTTATGAGCGTGGCATTGGCTCAAAAAAACGCATGCTCACGCTAGGCGGCGCAAAAAATCATCTTGTCGTTATTCCTGACGCTGATCCGGCCATCGTCGCCAAAAATATCGTGTCTAGTGCCATCGGTTGTGCAGGGCAGCGTTGCATGGCGGCAAGTGTCTTGATCGCGGTAGGTGATTGTGATGCTATTCTTGATGCCATTGAGTCTGAAATGCGAAGCCTAACCTGTGGTAAGGAAATAGGTGCCATCATCAGTGCTAAGGCTAAGGAGCGCATTGAAGGCTACATCACCCGCGCCGCCAAACGTGGGGCAACATTGCGTCTTGATGGGCGCTTTCAGCCTGGGCCTGGTCACTACATCGCCCCGACATTGATTGATGGTATCACCCGTGAGCATGAATGCGCCAACGATGAGATCTTTGGCCCTGTGCTTAGCATCCTGCGTGTGAAAACGCTTGATGAGGCTATCGCCATCGAAAATGCCAGCCCTTATGGCAATGCCGCCTGCATCTATACCACCAGTGGTGCCGCAGCTCGCTACTTCGAGATGCATGCTGAGGCGGGTATGATTGGCGTCAATATCGGGGTGCCAGTGCCCCGTGATCCCTTCGGTTTTGGTGGCTGGAATTCGAGTAAGTTTGGCCCTGGTGATATCACGGGCAAGGACGCTATCTCTTTTTGGACCAAGACGAAGAAGGTAACAACCAAGTGGACTGCCCAATCAACGAACTGGATGTCTTGATCATGAAAGCTGCTGTTTATCTGGGAAAGGAAAAAATCGTCGTTCGAGAAGTGGTAAAGCCAATCCTCGACGATGGGGAGGTGTTGCTTCAAATCCATGCCTGTTCGGTCTGTGGTACGGATCTGCGCACCTACCGTCATGGAGACAAGAAGATCATACCACCTCGCATTCTCGGACATGAGTTCTGTGCCACGGTGGTCGAATCGAAGGCGCCTGATGCTAATGTAGAGGTTGGAGACCGCGTGGTAATGTATATTGTTATCGTTAGCGATCGTGATCGCTATGTCGAGATGGGGCGAGAAAACCTAACCGCGCATCGCACGACCATGAGTTATCACCACGATGGTGCTTTTGCTCCATTCATGAAAGTGCCGGCCATTGCTGTTCGACAAGGCAATCTTTTCAAAGTCACTTCAGACATTAGCAATGAGCACATGTCGCTCGCTGAACCGCTGGGCTGCTGCATGAATGCGCATTCCCGTCTCGGTATTGGATTGAAGGATGCCGTAGCGGTCATTGGCGCAGGTCCGATTGGTATGATGCATGCATCTCTCGCGAGGCTTCAGGGTGCGCAAAAGGTCATCGTCTTGGATAATAATCCTGCACGTCTTGAAATGGCTAAGCGCTTTGATATCGACGCAGCTTTGCT
>JBIKYV010000294.1:0-7501 GCA_044355075.1 Prosthecobacter sp. | reverse complement strand
GCTACCCGATATTCTGGCCTGAAAAGCCGGTTGCCTTACCCTTTTGGCGACTGGCCTTTCAGGCTATCAAAAAAGGGGATTATTGATGATCGTCTATAAATTCGTTGATTTGGCTGGCGAAGAACATGAGTTCAGCCCGCAAAAGACAAGTTGCAAACGCTGGATAAAACTGAATGCTTTAGACGTTGAAAAAGATGATCCCGACTATCGCAACGCATTTATTTATGAAATGCGAAAACCGCTTGAATTGCCAATAAAAAACGGCAGGCTGAATCTACCAGATGGACACGTTCTTGTTAGGGCTTACTCCGAGTTGGCAGAAGAACAGTTGCGTGCGTTGATGGTATTAAATCAGCCCTGCTCGCTGGTATTTCACCTGATGCCGGAAGCCGACTTCAAGAAGATCGTCAAAAAATCCGAGGGTTTTGAGAGGCTAAAGAGTAATCGCAAGATTGTAAAAAAGCAGGCAGGGCGGAAGCCGGGTAAGCCGAATAAAAAGGAAGAACAGGCCGACTTTGATCAGCACAAACTTGCTCAAATCTATGTTGATTGGGCAGAAAAAATTCATGATCCAGAAAGATTGGTGAACTTGTTCGCTCGTGGAAAATGCGGCAAAGCAGCGTTGAAAGACTTCAAAGTGTACCTGAAGGATTGTCGGATTAAAGTCCCTGTTCAGGTAAACACTGATGCAGACAATAAAATACGCAAAGCCATAGATGAAAACGCAAGCCTCAAGAAAAGAATGGAAAAGATCGTACTGAAAGCCAAAAAAACCAGTAAGAATTAACGCATCAGGTAAAACCTTTTGGCTTCAATCGGCTTGTTTTATAGCGTTTCACGCATTGTTAATTGATTAACAGTTACTTGGCTTAGTTTTTCCTTAGTAGCATCTTTAGCGGGTGACGGGCTTCACTGGGAAGCCTAAGAAATTGACCGCATTTTAAGGATGCTTTCATGAAACGTGATTTGGGCCAGCCCGCAGCATTTAAGCGGCGGGAAGCCGCCGAGTATCTCAATATTTCAACTTCCACACTATCCAGAATAGGGCCAGCCGCCGACATCGCCCAAGGCCGGGTGAGGCTATGGCGACAACAAACTCTTGATAACTGGCTGGCTGGATTGAACAAGCGAGGGGGGCGCAGGAAATGACGCTGGATGACATTCTTTTACAAGCCCGGGCAGGGAACGACTTGCACAGTTTCACGCTGCGGCGATATTGCCAACATGCAGCAATCAGGCTGGCGGCGGCACACCCGGAAAAGCTCTTTACGCTGGATGATTTAAGGCCATTTGGCGTATTTGATAAGTGCAAAATGGATTCCCGTTGGAGAACGGGAATCACTAAAGAACTGGCCCAAGCCGGGATTCTTACAAAAGTCGCTTATGCTGAATCGACCTGCCCGGGCAGGGGCAAAAGGCCGATGATGACTTGGCGACTTACTTCCGATGTGGCCTTGGTGCTGGATTGGACTTCCAGCCACCCACTACAAAAGATACCGCCTAATTGCCAGCCAACACTATTTGACTGATTACATAGACAGTCAAAAGACTATCTTAATAATCAATTTATCAATTTACCGCCGAGGCGTCACATGGTCAACCGTATGCATGGTCAAGCAGGGCTTGAACTCAAGAGCAACATGGTTGCCCTGATAGATGCCGGGGCGGCGGTTGATGCCAGCCTGCGGGCGCAGGGGCTTCAGCCAGTCGCCCAAGAAATCGCAATTTTGATCAGCGAAATATGCATCCATGTTTTGACTGATCCAGAGGCCTTCAGGCTTCTATTTTCAGCATCGTCGCTGAATGAGTTGTCTAGGGAAGAGCGAGCCAGCTTGGCATATCTGCGGCGGGCAGGGTTGCAAGAACTGGCAAAACATCGAGCCCGCCGAGCGGCGGGCCAGGACTTGAACTGATTTCAATATGAAAGGGCTAAAAATGCCAATTCCGAAGATTGTGACCGATACAGACAGAGCGGTAAGCGTTGCTTTCAATTTCACGACAAAAAAACATCATTACATTATCGCTCGGAATTTAGCCGCAAAACACGGCACGCAAATGCAGAAAATCCAGAATGATTGGATTGAAGCCGAGCGGGAAGTTTTGTCCGCAGAAAAAGAGGTAGAGTCAGCCGAAAAAGAACTTGATGATTACCTCAAGGAAATCGGCTATAGCGGCAGCCGTGTAGCTTTTATTCATTCGGTTCAGGCCGAGTGGGAGAGTAACACTGTGCCGATGGATATGAAATCATTCTTTGATGAATGCGATTCAAATTGAGGTTAAACACCATGAAAGAGACACCATTGAATTTCTCTGAATCCAGAGAACTTGACCGCCTTGAACGGATTATTGAGGCAGAGCTGGCAAAACTAAAACAGAATCGGCAGGCGGTACTGGAAGCCATCGCCTTGAAGCGTAAGCGTGGTGATACGCTGGATGCGAACATCACCAACTTAGAATCGTTCTTGAATAATTGTATTTCAAATTGACAGCCCGCAGGGCGAAAGGAAAGGTGCAATGATGGAAGAAAAAAAGGTAGCCATTAGTGGCAGTGACCTGCACAGTATTGTGGCTCTCTGCTGCATTGATGCAATGGCAGAAGAAGGCGACGACTTCTTAAGTTTTCACCACAGTGAGAACCTTGAAAGGCTTTTAAGCCGCCTTGGTTTTGATCCTGCACTTGCAAGCCAACTTACATACGAAGTCTCGTTAGGGGGCCGATCAATGCATCAGTCTTTTCTTAACAGATACTTTCAGTCTGCGGAAAACGCAATGGCTGAACGGAAAAAACGGAAAGCCGATGGCACTTGCGATCTATCTGAAAGTGAAGGGGAAAGCTTGATTTTCATTGGTCGGCATTTGACAGCCGTATATGGTAGTAGCTTGTTGGCTTTAGATCGATTACTAGCATTAATCCTTTCTGATATGGAGTTGATCGAATGACCATAGCATCGGATTGAATTTCAATTAAATTGAAAGCCCCTTGGCGGCACAAAAGCCAAGGGGCCATATTACGGAAAGGGCACTGATGATTACAACAATTCCCAAAGATGATACGCTACCGCCTGAATTCTTGCCGCTGAATACTTGGTGCGTGTGGCAAGTGGCTACAGGCTCGGACGGTAAGTTAAAAAAGACACCCATTGATTCAACTGGAAAATGGGTTGATCATGTGGCTTCCCGGTTCTCACTTTCACAGGCAGAAGGGGTTGCCAAGAGAAATGCAGGCGGCATTGGCATTTCATTTGATAATGAGAATGACAATACAGACTTAGTTCTGATTGATCTTGATAATTGCATTGATGATGCTGGCAATATGAAAGATTGGGCACGCCCAATTGCAGAGAAGTTCAATGGAACATTCAGCCAGATTTCATTCAGTGGTAAGGGCATTCATTTTTTATGCCGGGGCAAGTATTCAGGCCCGTCTGGAATTAAATTTGATGGCGAGCATCACGGTATTGAAATATTCAGCAGGAAAAGATTTTGCCCGTTGACCGGTCGTTCCAAGGCCACACCAGCATTGCCAATGCAAGAGCCCCTTGACTGGCTCGCCAATCACCTTCTCGCCATGTTGCCAGCCCGCCCGGCACAGACCGCCAAGCCGATAGGCCAGAGAATGCCGGGTGATTGGGGTGAAATCAGGCCGAGGGCGGCGGCATATCTCGCCAAGGTGGAACCGGCTATGTCTGGTCAACATGGGCACAGTCAGACCTTGAACACCGCCTTGAAAGTCATCTGCGGTTTTGATTTGACGGAAAATGAAGCCTATGAAGTTCTGAATGAGTGGAACCAGACTTGCCAGCCACCTTGGACAGAAGCCGAATTGCGGCGCAAGATCGGCGAAGCGGGAAAGCTGATGACAGAGGCCCGGGGCCGGTTCTTGGCTGAAAGCAGGGCGAGCCAACCAGTGACAAAGCCAAGAGCGCAGGCTGAAATCAATTTGGAGATGTTGGGCCATGTTGAAACACAACCTTTCCCGATTGATCAGATGCCACCACCTTTTGGCGAATACGCGCTGCAGGCGGCTGAATCTATTCGCACTCACCCTGACTTGGTTGCCGTTGCGATGCTGGCGACACTTGGGGCGGCAGTCGGTAGATCGGTCAATGTCCAGATAAGGCCAGGTTGGGTTGCGTGGCCTTCATGCTGGTATTGCCTTGTGAGCCCGGTAGGTTTTGGCAAGTCGCCATCAATCGCTTTTGCCGAGCGAGAATTGGCGAGAACGGATTCAATTCTGGTTGCCGACTCTGTGAGGCAGTTGGAGTCGTGGCAAGCAGAATGTGATTCACTGAAGAAAGGCGAGCCTAAGCCGCCCAAGCCAGCCATGCGGCGGGTGAGATTGCGATCAAGCACACTTGCCGCCCTGATTGATTGCCACCGACAAAATGAGTTGGGCCTTCTCTATTCACCCGATGAATTGAACTCTTGGCTTGCCGGTATGGGTGAATTCAGTAAGGGCGGCGGTTCAGACCGAGCCAACTGGCTATCGGCAAGAACCGGGGGCGATATGTCCCAAGATAGAATCGCTGGCGTGCGATATGTGCCGAAGTCTGCAATTACGATTATTGGCGGCATACCGCCCGCAATGTTGGGCGACTTGGTGAAAGGCCCGGGCGATGGATTGATTGAACGGTTAATGTTCGCATTCCCTGAACACCGAGAAAGGCCAGACCCGCCCAAGCCTGAGGCCCAAGGCTTCACATTAATTCCGCAATGGGACACCCAAGTTTTAAGGATGTTTGATTACAGGCTTGATGATAATCACCAGTTTATTGATAAGCCTGTAATTTTGAAACTTGGCGATAAGGCGGCAGAGGCGTTCCATGCGATAGAGTGCCGCATGAATGCCAAGCTGAATGAAGATGCCGACTCTCCATTGGCTGGCTTCTTCAGCAAGATACCTTATGACGTTGCCCATTGGGCACTGACAATTGCACTCTATGAACAGGTTGTCAATGAACCTACTGTCAACCGATACCCGGTTATTAATTCCGATCACGTGCAGGCGGCAGGCGCGATTGCAGATTACTTTCTGGCATGTGCCGCCAAGGTGGTTGAATCCTGCGGCGGGTTGCGTGGCACAGACAGAAAGATCATTCGCAGGATCATTAAAACTGGCGACAGTCAGATTGATTCCAAGTGGTTGAACAATACCTTTTCAGGTCGATACAGGCCGAGCCCTGAAATAATGAGAGCCACCATGAAGCGACTGACAGAAGCAGGCGTGATTCTTGGCGAAACAGAGGCAGGCGTTTATCAGGTCAATCCGAAGTGCAAAGCACTATCAATCTAATCAGGAATTGAAAAATGGAGCCTTATCCCAAAGTTCTTGGCGTCAAGCCACTGAAAGAAGCCTTGCGAAGTCGGCTGGAAGAAAATCCCAAGATTTTGCGGGCACTTGTTTCAATGGCAATTAAAAATGCAATCCGGGGCAGCTTCCCACATTTCAAGCTGCTGGCAGAGATGATTGACGGGCCAGCCAGCCAGACGGAACCAGAATTTATTGACTGGACTACTCTTGATGCCGAGGGCGACACACCAGGTCAAGTTCGTGGCAATGAATATGTGAATGCAGTCCCGATAAGAGTGAAAAATTTTGACCACCACCCAGAACCACCGCCCGAGTCAATCAATGAATGAAAACATCAGGCAAAAGGCCAGCCCTTGGCGACTGAAAAGGCCATTGAATAATTAAGAAAATTCTGGCTATAGAATGCCAGATAGAGGGGTGATTTCAGAAATTTGTGTAAACTACAGTGTAAACTGAAAATATTAAAATCATAAGTGATAAAATAATAATGACTTATGATTAATAACCTTCTGACTAGCAATCAGTAGTTGACTTTTTCTGATCATCTGAGATAATAAAAGAAGGCGAGAGAATGCGGTAACATCCTCTCGCCTGTTGTGACCACCTAACTCACAGGCGGCACGGCTAAAATTATAGCCGAGCCCGCAAAACAAGCGAGGCCGATCTAATGGGATACGTTTACAAGCAGTCAGTGACAAAGCCGATGCCAGCCAATGCACAAGTCAAGGGCGACAAAGTGACTTGGGTTGATGCGAACGGCAAGAAACAAACGGCAGAACTGACTGATGGCGGCAGAATCAGAATTCAGTGTTTAACATGGTCGGCACGCTACACCATGAACGGAAAGACCGTTACACGGTCAACCGGTTGCGAGAAGCGAGCCAATGCCGAGGCGATGCTGAGAGATTGGGAAGCCGAGGCCGAGAAGGTGCAGGCGGGCATTCTGAAGCCTGAAGATGTTAGGGCAAAGCAGGAAGCCAAGAAGGGGTTGGATAGCCATATCAATGATTTTCGGGCCTTCATGGAGTCAAAGCGGCGAAGCGGGCGGCACGTTGCCGACACCATTAAACAGATTCAAAAGACTGCTGATGCCTGCGGCTGGAAGTCGCTTGCCGACATTGACCGCCGAGACTTGGAACGGCACACCGAACAGATGACCGCCCGGGGCCTTGGTGCGAACAGCGTCAACCATGTAATTACCGCCCTTGTCTCATTTTGCCGTTGGGCAGTCAAGAACGGGCGGCTGGTCAATATGCCCTTGGTTGGGATTGATAAACAGACCTTGGGCGAAGATCGGCGGCATATCCGCAGGGCATTGACCGAGGCCGATTTCCTGCGGCTGGTTGATGCCGCCAAGGCTCGCCCGCTGCATGATGCACTGAACAACCACCGAGGCGATGGCGTGGCGAAGATCAGTGAACAGACTCGCCAAAAACTGATTCAGGAAGGCGAGACACGGGAATTCTGCTATAAGATGCTCTTTTATACTGGCTTGCGACTTGGCGAACTGAAGCGGCTGCGGGTGAAATCGGTTGACCTGAACGGGGCTTGCCTCTGTCTGGAAGCCCAAGCCACGAAGGCGAAGCGGGGCGATATGATACCGCTGGCGAGCAAGATCATTCCTTTATTGGCTCGCTGGATTGAAGGCAAGAAAGCCGATGATTTTGTAGTTGATGTTCCCGACAATCTTCTGAAGATATTTGATCGTGATTTGAAACATGCTGGCATAGCCAAAGCTGATGACCAAGGCCGGGTGATTGACCTTCACGCTCTGCGGATGAGCCTTGGAACCAATTTGCTGAGAAATGGAGTGCCGCTGCTGTATGTTCAGAAGATCATGCGGCATTCCACACCGACATTGACCGCCAATCTTTATACCGATGTTTCACTGCTTGACCTTCACGGAGCGATGGATTCAGCATTTTCAGCCAATGGCGAGCCAAAAGAAGGGGGGGCACGCAAGAAGGCCTGAATCAGTCAGGAAAGCAGGATTAGACCGCCCGGGGCTTACCCGGGCTTTTTTGTTATGATTTGTTTACCACTGTTATTGATTCTTACCACCGGGGGGGCAGGCGTCACCTTGAAAGGGGGTTGGGGTTGAATCATGCATTTTTGCGCGGCGATGTTCAGATGATTGGGGGCTTGGTGAGTCGTGGTTGGCAACCGACACCCGAGCAGCAAGCCAACATT
>JBIKYV010000044.1:0-24385 GCA_044355075.1 Prosthecobacter sp. | reverse complement strand
AGCCAAGGATCGGGTTTTGTCTTGTCTGATCCTAACGCACCCAGCACGATTCAGGTCATCTTGACGGTCCCAGCGACGCAATTGCCGCCCTGAACCACTCCGGCCAAAGACCCCCGCACCCCCATTTTTTCAAACTCACTCCGTCATGAATCTAAAACACAACCTCCTTGCAGCGGCATTGTTGCTGAGCCTCTCGCCAGCTCAAGCAGCGGCACCTAGCACATCGATCGCACCCCTCAGCAGTCAACCCATCGGCATGCGTGTCATCGTGAAAAATCGCACTGCCACGGTCATCCTCGACCGAGCTGTGCAGCAGGTCGCGCTTGAGGAAAAATCGGGCGCTGGCTGGAAGCCTTTAGCGGTCTCTCATATCCCGCCTGGGGTATCGCGAGTTAGCGTCTTTCAGCTGCCACGCGCGATTCCTGCCAGCCAGCTGCGTGCCGTGGGCTACCGCATGTCGAAGTTTCCCGCGCGCTTTCGCCAAGGCAGCCGCCGTTTTGACCGAAAGGACTTTTCCAATAGCGGACGCACCGGCGTCGACCTACCCGTCAGTGCCTTGAGCAGTGGGCTCATGAGCAGCTCATCTCCCACGACGACTACGCCTTTACCGTCCGTGATCGAATCCGATATCTGGCAGATCCAGGGTGATCGTGTCTTTTTCTTCAATCAATACCGTGGCCTTCAGGTTCTGGACCTCTCAGACCCGACCCAACCACAACGTCTTGGCAGCCTGCGCCTACCAGCCAGTGGCGATCAAATGTATCTCCTGGACGCAGCGGGTAGCCATCTGGCACTGTTAGGTCGGTCAAATGACAAGGCACATCAAGGACAGGCCGCACTGTGGATCATCCGCCTGGATGAAGGCGTGCCTGTGCTAGTGCAGGAGCTGACTCTGGAGGGTTACTTTCAAGACAGTCGCCTCATCGGCACCCAGCTTCATGTAGCCAGTAGCACCGGTGGTGCCTCGCCAGAATCGGTGCTGACCACCTTTGACCTTAGCGATCCAGCGCACCCACGCAGCCAGGGCAGCCTACGATTTCCAGGTGAATTTCGTGTACTTCAGGGTAGCGGCGATTACCTCCTGCTCGCGACTTGGCAATGGAACAGCAATGAACGCGCCCTCCACCTGATCCAGACCAGCAACACTGCACCGACATGGATCAAAACCGTATCACCTCGTGGGTACATCGCAGATAAATTCAAGGTCGGCATCATTCAGGGTGCCATCGTGACCATTACCCAAGACTTCCAGCAAGGCCATGGCTCCGAGACTTGGGTCGAGACCTTCCCCATCGCAGGCACGGCCAACACCCCGCTCGCAGCACTGGAGCTAGAGGCAGCACGCGGAGAGTCGCTGCACGCCACTCGTCTGGATGGAGACCGTCTCTACGTCGTCACCTTTCGGCAGATCGACCCACTGTTCATCATCGACTTAGCCAACCCTGCCGCACCCGTCCTCTCTGGCGTGCTTGAGGTACCTGGCTGGAGCACTTACCTGAAACCGCAGGGAGATCGCCTGCTTGCCGTTGGCATTGAGGAAGGTCGCGTCACCGCCTCCCTCTTTGGGGTGAGCGATGTCACCCGCCCTAGCCTACTGTCACGCGTGTCTCTAGGCAACCCAGGCACAGCTAGCTGGAGCGAGGCAAACTACGACGAAAAAGCTGTCGAATACCTACCTGACTCCGGTCTGTTGCTGGTGCCTTTTGAGAGCTGGGACACTACGGGTGCATCAGACCGCCTTGTGTGGAAAAAAGCCATGCAGGTGATTCACCGGGAAGGCGATGCTCTAAGGTTAGGTCAAACGCTGAATCATGACTTCAATCCACGGCGTGGTAGCCTTATCGCTGGCCATTTGGTTAGCATCTCGGGACAGGAGCTGCTCGTTCACAGCCTTCAGGCACTCGATCCTGAACTCACGGACGCCCCCATCGTGCGCATGCCCCTTTCCTGGACCGTGGACCGCATCGTGCCTGTGGGTGATTACCTCGTGCAGATTGAGGACGGCCCGCCGACCTACAGCGGTTACGGTTGGTTGCAGCTTTGTATGCCGATTTGGGGAAATCAACCCCGCACGGCCACGCTACGCATCAGCCCAGCCTCCGATCCTGATCAAGTGCTCGAACAAATCGACCTGGGCCAAGCCCCCATCGTGGCGATGACACAACAGGGGCAACGTCTTTACCTCGCGCAGTGGAGCACCGACGCCAACGGCCAAAAGGGCCTCAGCACTCTCGTACTCCAACTCGCGACGACACCCCCCATCGCCCGCGAGATCGCACGACATTTCCAGCCATGTCCGCTGAGCGACCCCATTTTTCAGCCTGATCTCAACCGGGTGCAGGCTCTCTGGCCCAGCACAGATCGCCTCATCTGGCACGTGCCCGCACGTCCCTTTTACTTCTGGTGGTGGGATTACATCCCGTTCATCTCTCACACACAGATCGCCACCATCCCCAACACACAACCCCTGGCTTCAGTCGCCAATTCTCCTCTAGTCGTCGTCGTCACCCCGCCCACCTTTACACTCACCAAGAGTTCTTTCTGGCTAGCGCTGCAATTCCCGATGGAAATCACCCCCGAGAGCAGCCTTGCTGGAGCAGCTAAGCTGATCAGCAGCACGGAAAGGCCTCGCCAGATCAGCACAGCAATCGCCCAAGGCGGCTTCGTTTTCTTCAGCTACGATGTGACGGCCAGCCCAGCACAGCTCACCCGCGCCTTGACTCCACGCCGTCCCAATGTCACGCCAGTTCAGGTCAGCCCGCGCGTCGCATCCTGGCTGCAAGTCACCGACTGGCGCAATCAGACGGACGTGCAGCGTGAACCGGTCAGTGTGCCAGGTCAGTTGCTGGGTGTTCATCAAGCCGACGCGCAGGGAGCGATCTTGCTTACCCAGAGTGACCTCCAGCTTTCGCAGAACAACTCTCCCGTGCGCGTTATTCAGGCCAGCGCCTATGATGGCCTCAATGCCTGGCAGCTCGACAGCTACATCACCTCAACGCCTTTCTACAGCGCCGCAGCCACAGATGGCACACGCCTGTATCTGGTTCGGGAAGCAGGCTCACCAAGCATCGTAGCCATCGGTTATCAGGCCACGACTGGACGTCTCGCCCAGCTTAGCCAATGGACGGTCAGCAGCATGCCATGGCTGCTCAATGTCAGCCATGGCCACCTCCTAGCCAGTGGCCAAGGTATCCTAGAAATCGCCAGCGTAGATTCGAATAACGGAACCCTGAAGCCGGTCGCCGCCTTCGACACACCCTCGAATCTATTCCTACAGGTGGATCAAGCCGCCTTTACCCCCACACTTGACCTCTGGGTTCCTGCTGGCCTCTATGGTGTCGAATTTTTGCAACGCGCTCAACTAAGGCCCTGATGAGCCTAAGATCGGGGGGAAATCATTCCCCCCTCAAGGCTATGTGCAGCGAGTGATCAGAACCACGGCATCACCATGCGCTCTTCAACCTGTATCTGTCACAGATCTAGCTAGGCCTCCCTCATCAAACGAGCCATGCAGCCCATGATTGAGCCGCTGGCTAAAGGCAGTGCCCAGAGAGCCCACCAGACATCGCTAACTCCTGCACACGGCTGAGCCACACCAAGCCATCCGACCTTTCTAGCCAGGCAAGTTCACATTTGCCTAACCTGACTTGGCTTTTTCTCATGAAGCTTGGGTTGAACATCCTTGTGCGGAGGCGACACTTTGCGTCGTAAACTCTTTCCATGCCAGCCCCCACGGTTCAGCCCCCCTCGGCCACAACTCGCAGCCCTTTTGTCTGGCTGCGGAATAAATTTTTCGCTGGGCTGGCGGTGGCACTTCCTTTGCTCATCACCTATTGGGTTCTGAGCTACGGCTACACACTGCTGCATGGCTGGAGTGAGCCAGCGATTGAGTTTTTGGCCTTAAAAATCAATGAGCTCGAAGGGCGAACCGTCGTCGATCCTGCGGGCGAAAGCTTTCGCCAAGTGGTGAACTTGACAGGTTTTTTGATCCCCGTCGTCGCCTTTGTCATCCTCGGCATCATGGCCACACATGTCATCGGCGTCCGCATCGTCGGCACAATCGACAAGCTGTTCCTGCGCCTACCCGTCGCATCCTTCATTTATCGCATGATGAAGCAGGTCATCGATGGCTTCAAAGGCTTGGGTGGGCGACAAAACTTCAAGCGCGTGGTTTATGTCGATTACCCTGCGGCTGAGATGAAAATGCTAGGCTTTGTCACTGGCCAATATCTTGATCCCCAACAAAATAAAGTACTGGCCGCAGTCTTTGTGCCCGGCGCACTCAGTCCTATGACCGGGCTACTGCTCGTGGTGCCAGTGGAGCAACTGACCGATGCCCCACTGACCGTGGAAGACGCCATGAAGCTGATTTTTTCCGGGGGACTGGTGGTGCCACCCAGCCTCACCGCGCCCGCTGCTAAGCCCGACATACACGCGCAGCTGCCTGTGGCAGCAGTGCCTGCTCGTGAGGGAAAAGAAAGATCTACAGATCCTGCCCTACCCCCCGGACTACCACGTGCAGAAGACTTCGACTGTGGCGACCCAGACATCCTCTCCGGTAGCGAACGGGAGGGAACGCAGCTGATCGCCACGCGCCCCTCAGCCAGCCGCCGCCTCCTGAATGCCCTGACGCGTCGGAAAGGAGCCTGAGCAAGCGTGGAATCGCTTTTCGGACGCTCTTCAGTGCGTCACAATGTCATACACGAGCAACTTTTTCGACAATGGACGTAACACCGAGGCTACTGACTCTGTGTGAACAGGATGCTTTTCATACACTGAAAGGTCTGACGCATTCGCGAAGCGCATCACAAGGCCGACATCGAAGCTATCGTCCACAACCGCGCGCTCACTGACGAGCGGGATGCCAACACTGAGGTGTTTGATTTCTCGGATTTCTGCCTGGAATTTTTTCGCCTCGCGGATGACCTGCTCGCGAGCAGCCTGATCACCAGGTTTTTTTAGCCAGATCAGCACCACATGCTCCACTTTGGACGGGGATGTGATCTCATGCCCCATTGGGCAAGTCGAGCAAGAGGAGAGTAAAGCGGCGGCGCTGATGGCAAGGGCGAGAATAGAAGCTTTCATGACGTAGATGGATGGCAGAAAACGTGCGTTTTATAAAAATCTGGCAAGTGTATGTCAAACGCCACGACATGGCTGAGCCGCTGGCAACATCCACACAGCTAGGCGCGTTGGAGTGCTTCCGACATCATGCACCCCATTGAGCACCAGATCCTACAGACCCGCCGTGAGTTCCTGACCACGAGCGCCAATGGACTGGGTATGATGGGCCTCGGCGCACTGCTGGCGCAAGAAGGCATCTTGACCGCCGAGACCGCTGCCGATCCCTTGGCAGTGCGCCAGCCTCAATTTCCTGCTCGGGCGAAGAATTGTATTTTCATCTTCATGGAAGGTGGTCCGAGTCAGATGGATCTGTTTGACCCTAAGCCTAAACTCAATGAGCTACATGGCCAGGCCCTACCGGACAGCATGACTCAGAGCGTCCGCTTTGCCTTTATTCGCAAAGAGACAGCTCGCCTCATGGGCAGCAAGCGCACCTTTCGCCGACATGGCCAAAGCGGTATGGAGTTCAGCGATCTACTGCCCCACATGGCCAAACATGCGGACGATTGGCTGATGATCCGCAGCCTGCATACCGATCAGTTCAATCACCATCCCGGGCAGCTCGTCCTGCACTGCGGGCGGGCACAATTTGGCCTACCCACGGTAGGCTCGTGGCTAAATTACGGCCTGGGTAGCGAATCCCAAAACCTGCCGGGCTACGTCGTGCTAACCGCAGGGCGTGGCACCAGCGGCGGGGCATCCCTTTGGCAGAGCGGCTTTCTGCCCTCCTCCTACGCGGGTGTGCTGTTTCGGAACCAAGGCGAGCCCGTACTAAACCTGAAAAACCCACCAGGCATCCCTATGAATCTCCAGCGCCGAGGCCTGGACACGCTCATGGAGCTAAACCAAAGCCGCTACGAACAGTTCCGCGATCCTGAAATCGCCAGCCGCATCGCCGCCTATGAGCTGGCCTTTCGCATGCAAGCAGCTGCCCCTGAACTGATCGACCTTAAGGATGAATCTGACCATACCCTCAAGATGTATGGCGTGAACCGCCAAGATCCACCCATCAAAGCCTCACGCGGAGGCGGCCCTGGGCAATACAAAGCCTTTGCCACCAACTGCCTGCTGGCCCGCCGTCTCATCGAACGCGGTGTTCGCTTCGTGAGCATCATGCACGCGAGCTGGGACCATCACTCGAACCTGGACAACGAACTCACCTACAACGCAGGCATGGCGGACCAACCCATCGCCGCCCTGCTCAGCGATCTGAAGCAACGCGGCTTGCTGGACAGCACCCTCGTCGTCTTTGGCAGCGAGTTTGGCCGCACGCCGCTGGGGGAAAATCGTGGCGGTGATCCGAACAGTACCGGGCGCGATCATCACCCCTTCGCCTTCACGATGCTCGCCGCAGGTGGCGGGCTAAAAGGCGGCCTCACCTACGGTGAAACCGATGAAATCGGCTGGGGCATCACCCGCGACCCCGTGGACCTACACGACTTTCACGCGACTATGCTACACCAGTTCGGCTTCGACCATCTGAAGCTCACCCATCGCTTCAATGGCCGCGACTTCCGCCTGACTGATGTCGCTGGAAGAGTCATCCGCGACTGGATTGCCTGAAAAAACTAACCTATCGCCATTCATGGCACTCAAGGCAATCATCCACAAAGCAACGGTCAATGTCTCCGACCTCGACCGTAACCTCTACAGCGACCATACGCTAACCTTAGCCAGGCATCCTTCCGAAACGGAAGAGCGAATGCTACTGCGTCTGATCGCCTACGTGCTCAATGCGCCACCCAATCGCGATCACGGAGCGCTCGAATTCGCTAAGGACATGTGGGAGCCCGATGAGCCAGCCCTTTGGCAAAAAGACCTGACCGGTTTGCTCATGCATGAGATCGAACTCGGACTACCTGAGGAAAAGCGACTCGTCCGTGCCTGTGGACGCGCGAAAAAAGTCACCGTTTACACTTACAGCAATACCTCCGCTACCTGGTGGAGTTCGGTCTCTGCCAAACTCGCCCGCGTCCGCAATCTCACTGTCTGGCAACTCCCCGCCGACCAAGTCCAAGCCCTCGGCACCTTGGCCGATAAAACCATGGAGCTACAACTCACACTCCAAGAAGGCACTTGGTGGCTCACCTCTGGTGATCAATCGGCGGAGCTAACTCCTACGTGTTTGTTTGGGGATCCACTCGGAGGATAGGCAACGTTCACCATTGAGTGGCGATGTTTTGATGAATCATCGACGCATTGCTCGACGTTGTGGCACACTCATGCGTTGCCATCCTGTTTACCTCCTCCTCTTCCTCTGGGCTTCATGGATCGAGCACGCTCCTGCCGAGGAAGTGTCGGGCAAGCGACCCAACCTTCTGTTCATTTTGGTCGATGATCAGGCACCCCAAGATCTGAGAATGTATAATCCACAATCAACCCTGCAAACGCCTCATCTAGATAAGCTGGCTTCCCAGGGAGTGGTATTTGATGGGGCTTATCACATGGGTTCTTTTAGCGGTGCGGTGTGCATGCCTTCCCGACACATGATCATGAGCGGACGAACCGTCTGGCACCTGCCGCCTGCCCCTTGGGGAACACGCACAAGTCCTCCGAAGCTGGAGCAACAAACGATTCCTGCCGTGTTCAATCGGGCAGGTTATGCGACGATGCGCACCTGCAAGGTCGGCAACAGCTACGAGGCTGCGAACAAGCTTTTCACCGTGCGGCGAGATGCAACGAAGCGAGGTCCCACGGCAGAGACCGGCAGTGCTTGGCACGCCGAACAGGTATTGGATTATCTGCATGAACGAGAATCTGCCAAAGATGCACGGCCCTTTTTGATCTACTTCGGCCTTTCGCATCCTCATGACGAACGCGATGGAACACCCGAGTTGCTAGCAAAGTATGGCGCAACCAATCACACCGATGAGGCCAACCCACCTTCCCTGCATTCGTTGCAGCCACCGCTACCGAAAAATTACCTGGAGCGTCACCCGTTTGAAAACACGGACCTAAACGTGCGTGATGAGGTTGCCGTCAGCGGTGTATGGAAAAGACGCGATGAAGCAAGCATCCGCAATGAGATTGGGCGGCAGTATGCTTGCAGCGAAAACATCGACATCCAGATCGGCCGCGTGCTGGAGCGCCTGGAGAAAATGGGAGAGCTAGCAAATACCTACATTTTTTACACCTCAGACCATGGTATCGCCATCGGAAGGCATGGTCTGATGGGCAAACAAAATCTGTATCAGCACACATGGCGCGTTCCCTTGATCGTCAAAGGACCCAGTATTCCAGCGGGACGGCGCGTGGAAGGAAACATCTACCTTCTCGATGTCCTGGCAACGCTCTGTGATCTATCTGGCGTGACACCGCCTACCACGAACGAAGGGATGAGCTTCAAGCCAGTGCTAACCGGTGAGCGCGAACGTTTGCGCGACGTTCTCTATGGCGTTTATGCTGGAGGAGCCAAGCCTGGTATGAGAGCCGTGAAGCGCGGGGATTGGAAACTAATTCAGTATGAATCCGCTGACGGCAAAACCAAGCATGTGCAACTTTTCAACCTGGCTGAAAATCCTGACGAACTCTTACCCGAACACGGTCATCCGAATCTCGCGAATGATCCACGATACGCGGAAAAACTCGCAGAAATGAAGAGGCTGCTTTTGGAAGAAATGAGACGCCACGAAGACCCTTGGCGCTTCTCGGATCAACCTAGCGACGATCTTCCACAGCCACCCCAACCGACAAAAAGGAAAATGCCGAAAAAGGTCTAAGTCCACCTTCTCAAACCATCATCGACACTATGCTTTCCTTTCTGCATTTCAGGCCTGTGCTGCTGGTGCTGGTGACTTTGTCATGGCAAACTAGCCATGCCGCCACACAACCGAACTTAATCTGGATCATGGCCGATGACTTGGGCTGGGGGGATCTGGGTTGCTATGGGCAGAAAATCATCCAAACGCCAAATCTGGATCGCATGGCAACCGAAGGAATGCGCTTCACGCACTTTTACGCAGGTGCCACGGTTTGCGCACCATCTCGCAGCGTTCTGATGACAGGCCTGCATCATGGTCACACCCGCGTGCGCGGCAATGCGGGGAAAACCAACCCTGCTGCTCAAGCACTGAAAGAAGGCGATATCACCGTGGCTTCCGTGCTAAAGAAGGCAGGTTATCAAACCGCGCTGATTGGCAAGTGGGGCTTGGGTGATGTAGGCAAGGCGGAGAGCGGCCTACCGCGCAAGCAAGGCTTTGATTTCTTTTACGGATATTTGAATCAGCATCATGCGCACAACCACTTTCCTGATTTTCTGTGGAGAAATGAGACCCGCGAGTCCGTCTCGAATCTGATTGTTCCCAGCGGCGAAGATGGAGCTGGCTATGCCAAGGAGGCTGTACATTACGCTGATGATCTTTTCATCAATGAGGCTGTAAACTGGGTCAGCAAGAATCGCACACATCCCTTTTTCCTCTACTGGAGCATGGTCATTCCTCACGCCAACAATGAACGCGCTCGTAAACTAGGTGATGGTGCGCATGTACCAGACTACGGCCCTTACACAAACAAAGATTGGCCTAACCAAGACAAGGGTCAGGCAGCCATGATCACCCGAATGGACGGCTATGTGGGCCGCATGATGCAGCACCTCAAGGCGCTGAGTATCGCTGAAAATACGCTGGTCATTTTCACCAGTGACAATGGTCCCCACGATGAGAGTCGACACAACCTTGACCGCTTCGATCCAAATGGCCCATTCACGGGCATCAAACGTAGCCTGACCGATGGGGGCATTCGTGTGCCATTCATCGCCTGGTGGCCTGGGCGCATCCAACCGAGCGTGTCGGATCATGTTGGCTATTTTCCCGACTTCATGCCAACGGCTGCTGAGTTAGCTGGTGTGACTTGCCCGGAAACCACGGATGGTCTGAGTCTAGTCCCAGAACTGACAGGTCAGGCACAGCAGCAAAAACAGCATGAGTTTCTCTACTGGGAATTTCACGAAGGCGGCTTCAAGCAAGCGGCGCTGCATCAAGGCCGATGGAAAGGCATTCGCCAGGGAGGTCCCAACGAACCCTTGCAGCTTTTTGATCAGCAGCATGACGTTGCCGAACGAACGAATATCGCCAGCAAACACCCCGAAATCGCTAGCAAGATCAGCGATTATCTGAAAACCGCACGCACCATACTGACCGAATGGGAACCCCATTGGAAAAGCCCCGCTCGGAAAAAGAATCCCTAACTCAACCCTTGTCCTTTCTTGATGAAAACCCTTCTTACCTTTCTCCTCATGATTGGCTCGCTGATACCCGTTTCAGCGACTGATAAACCTAACGTTCTATTCATCATCTCCGATGACCTGAACAATTACCTAGGCTGCTATGGCGACCCTCGAGCCAAAACACCGAACATTGACAAGCTCGCCGCACGTGGCGTGCGCTTTGATCGCGCTTACTGCACCTTTCCGCTCTGCGGCCCTAGCCGCAATTCGATGCTATGTGGCCTGTATCCAAACAGCACAGGCATCCTGAGCAATGCTCAGGTCTTTCGGCAGACGATCCCATCCCACGTGAGTCTACCGCAGGCCTTTCGGCAGGCTGGCTACTTTGCGGCGCGCATTGGCAAGCTGTATCACTACAATGTACCGAAATCGATCGGCACGAATGGTCATGACGACCCTGGATCATGGGAGCTGGAATTGAATCCTGCTGGTGTGGATCGCATGGAAGAAGAACCCAAGATTTTCACGCTCACACCCGGCCAATTTGGCGGCACGCTAAGCTGGTATGCCTCCCCAAAAAATGATGCACTACACACCGATGGCCTAATGGCAACGGACGCCGAATGGGTGCTAGAGCGCTGTGGTCGGCACAAGGATCGACCTTTCTTCCTCGCTCTCGGCTTTTTCCGACCACACACACCCTACGTCGCCCCAAAACAGCCTTACTACGACTGGTATCCCGAGGCCGAGATGCCGCTGCATCCCACAATTGATCAAAATCCACCCGAGGTTCCTGCCGCTGCGCTGGGCAGCTACAAGAAAGAGCAGGACAAGCTTACGAACGAACTGCGACGCCAAGCTCTGCAGGCCTACTATGCCAGCATCAGTTTCATGGATGCGCAACTCGGTCGCGTGGTCAAGGCGCTGAACGACAACGGACTGGCCGACAAAACCATCATCGTCTTCACCAGCGACCATGGCTATCACATGGGCGAACATGGTTTGTGGCAGAAGCAAAGCCTCTTTGAGGGCAGTGCGCGCGTGCCACTGCTGATCGTGGCCCCAGGCACAGCGAAGAAAGGCACCGTGGTGAAAACTCCTGTCAGTCACCTCGACCTCTATCCGACACTTGCGGAACTGGCAGGCATTCAGGCACCTGCGAACCTTCAGGGTCAGAGCTTGGTACCCATCTTGAAGAATCCCAGCGCTGTGGGCCGTGGCTGGGCGCTCAGCCAAGTCATGCGAGGTGGCAATTTTAACCGTCAAGGAGCTGCACCTTCTGTCATGGACAAGGGCAAAGGCTTTTTTGGCTATAGCCTGCGCACCTCACGCTGGCGCTACACTGAGTGGGACGAGGGCCGTGCAGGCCGTGAACTTTATGATCATGAAAACGATCCTCAGGAACTGAAGAACTTGGCAAGCAAGGCTGAGCATGAAGCCACCGTGACCGAACTCAGCCAGCAACTGCGCATAGCAGCGAAGGCCAGCTTCCCACCGAATGGCAAAACGCCAGCGCTGAGTGATGGTCCACCTTGGTCACCGAACCTAACCGAACCTTGAGTCAAGCTTCTATCAATGCTTTGATGCAAAGTTAAATAGGCTCAAGCACACGAGGCGTGCGCTCATGCCTTGAGACGCTGCAGAATCGGCCGTGCTTAGCGCAAAGCCCAAGCCCCTTGGTGAGTCGCGCGGGCACTGACTTCCAGCTCCCGCAAGTGCTGCTGGTAGTCGCGGGAGCTTCGACCATCCGGCAGAGTGGTGCCGGTGGTGTGAATGCGGGCTAGCCCAGCACGCACCAGCTTTGCTGACAAGTCCTCACCATCATCAAAGAGGATGAAGGCGTAGTAACGACCGCTGTCATAGACCTCATGCCATTTCGTATAAACAGTGAAGGGCTGATCGGTCAGCAGCTGCCGAGTGAAAAGCTCTGCCTGTCGGCCTATGCTCAGCGTCTGCGACTCATTCAGTCCGCCAAAGTAGCGCCCCTGATCGGCGAGCCGGTCACCATTTTTCAAATGGCGTTTCTTTTCCGGGCAGTCCGCAAAGTAAAGGCGGAACTGGTGCACCTGATCTTCCTTCAATGAGAGATGAAAGCTATCTCCATCATTGTCTCGGTGCGGATGCAGGCGCGCATTCAGCAGGACCTGAAAGGCGCGTGTGGACGACTTCTGCGGCGAGCGTGGGGGCTCCACGACTTGGCTCCAACCCAGCCAGCCGAGTATAGCCAGGATGAGCCAGCGCCAAGCACGCGTGTTTCGGGTTCTGCGCCGCCTGATCATGCCGTGGCTGCCGCCAGCGCGGCGTAGTCGATGGTGCGTAGTCTATCCTGCCGAGCGCCCATGCGCGGCACACAGTCGAGCAGAGCTTGGGTGTAGGGATGCTGGGGCTGCGTCAAGACCTCCGTGGTCGAACCCATCTCCACAATCTGGCCGCGGAACATGACCGCGACACGGTCAGCGACCTCGCGGATGATACCCAGATTGTGGGTGATGAGGATCAAGCTCATGCCCAGGTCACGACGCAGGCTGGCCAACAATTCCATGATTTGCTTTTGAATAGTCACATCCAGTGCCGTCGTCGGCTCATCTGCCACTAGCAGCTTCGGGCGGCAACATAGCGCCATGGCGATCATGACCCGCTGCTGCATGCCGCCACTGAGTTCATGAGGGTAGGCGCGCAGGCGCTTTTCTGGCTCCGTGATGCCGACCTTCTCGAGCCAGCGCAGAGTCTCGGCATCGCGATCCTTCACCTCGGGCCGATGCAAGGACAACGCCTCACCAATCTGCGTGCGCACCGTCAGAACTGGATTCAGCGAGGTCGTGGGCTCCTGGAAGACATAGGCGATTTCTCGCCCGCGCACTTGCCGCAGTGCTTTTTCCTTCATCTCCAGCACCCGATGCCCAGCGATGCTAAGTTCTGCCGCCGTGATGCTGGCAGGTGGCTCGGGCAAAAGCCGCGCTAGGGCCAGTGCGGTAGCGCTTTTTCCACTGCCGCTCTCACCCACAATGGCGATGGACTCTCCTTGGGCCAGATCCAAGCTAACGCCGCGTACCGCCTGAGTCGGGGGCGCGTCATGACGGCGAAAGTCGATCTTCAAATCACGGATGCGCAGCAAGGGTGTGTCAGGCATGATGATGGATGATGCGATGGCAGGGGTGGGAAGACAAGGCCGCAGTGCAGGTGCTCAATCTGGCGCCAACATCCGCATTGGCTTTGTCGGGCGCGGCAGATTGATCAGCGCAGGCAGCAGGTCTCGCAGCGTGCAGCCACGTGGAAAAGTCATGCCTGAGAGGGCGGGAAAGCGGGTTCTCAGCACATGCAGGTGATCTTGATCCGTAAAAAGCGGCAGCGCGGGCTTTAGCAGTCGTAGGCGTGCCTCCACCGCTGCCACCCGCCCTGGCGTCTGCACTGGGTTAAACTCTGTCATCAGCGCCTCTAGCAGCAGGTCCAGCTGCGCATCGGCCAGCTGGCTGACATTAGGCCCCAGGCCTGACCGCTGGCTACTATGCCACCATGGCAGCACATCCCACCCTGGAGTGAAATCTGAGGCCACGAGGGCAATATCAAACCGCCCAGCCTGCAATTCCATCATGTAACTGCCCGCTGGCACCTTCGTCACCAGCACCTCGATTCCCAGCAGCTTCCAGGTAGCGACTAGCGCCTCAGCCAGCTGCTGTCGGTCCTTATCTTCTGCCGGGATGACGAGCCGCAACTGCATCACCTGGGCCTGCTGGCGCAGCCGACCATCCACGTCCTGTAGCCAGCCTTCGGACTTCAGTAGCTCCAGCGCCTGTGCATGTCGCGCACCAGGGGTCAGTTCCAAGTCTGTAGCAGGCTCTTTTGGGGAAAACCAGCAGCCGGGCGGAAAAAAGCCATCGTGCACATGAAGAGCCATGCCCGACACTCGGCTTCGCAGCTCCCGCCGATCCACCGCTAGACTTAGCGCGTGGCGCACCTGCGGCTGCTTCAGCAGCGGTGCCTCCGTGTGCCACATCAGCATGAGCTGATAGCGCACTGGCTGAAGCAGAGGCTGATAGCTGCGCGCCACCGCGAGCGGAAGCGGCGCTGACCAAGTGACATCGTCCACCTGCTCCGCCCCTGCTTGGGCTCTCAAGATCATGATCTGCCGGATTGGCAACGCCATGCCCTGACCCACTTTTTTTTCCAAAAACAAGTGATCCACCTCTCGCCGAGTCAACTGCCAGGCCCCAGCTCCCGGCGGCTCCGCTTGGGCGAAATCAGACACATGCTGTGCCAGCCAAGCTGCCGGCAAAATGGGCAAAAGCGTCCACCCTGGCAGGGCAGGACTATGCGCCCGGCGATAGGTCACGCGCACGAGCCCCGGTTCTGGGGAGGCGATCTCTTGAATATGCTGAAAAGCCTCCTTTCCCACCATTGGCCAGGGACGCACGAGCATCTGCGTCAGAGTGGCACGCACATCCTGCACTGTGATCGCGCTGCCATCGGGCCAGGTCGCCCCTGAGCGCAGGCGGAAGTCCAACACTGGCTCCACGAGCGCCGAAGCCTCATCCATCAGCTGAATCTCAGGCATCGGATGATGGCGCGAGGCGAGCCACTGTGTCAGCTGCTGCTGCGCCAACAGCGCCGGGCGCGCACACACCATCTCGCAAGTGCCATCCTCCGCGAACGAAAGCCGCTTCGTGTGAGGCGCATGCTGTGGATCGTGGGCAAAGGACTCCAGCGCTAGCCGCGCACTCGGCGGGGCCAAGATACGCAGAAAAGACAGCCGCACCGGCCTGCTCGCTGCCAGCACCTGGCCTACGTCCGCCGTCACCACACCCCCCGGCTGGGTGAAGCGCAGGTGAAGTGCCTCTGCCTCCGTGGAGATCGCCTCCAGATCCCAGCGGCTGCGGCGCTCTGCCGGCAAGTCATGCAGCTCATGCGCTGCCGCACGGGCCGCCTCTGGGCTCGCAAACCAGCACGTCATCTCCTGACGCCACTTCCACTCCTCAGCCAGCGCCGGGGCCAGTCTGCCCTCACGATCGTAACGCACCAATGGCTCGTGCAATAGATCCAATACCTGACGGCCAGCCTCATCGGCTGTGACATAGGGATTCAGCAGCGGCAGAGCCCCCGGCAAACGCACCACCAGACGATCCGACATCGCCCGGCCCGAGGGCACCGGCGCAACTGACTCCAAATTCGGCAGCAGAGCGGAGTCCACCGGCTCTTTTCGGCAGCCACCCACTCCGAGCAACCCCGTTGCCGCTATGAGGGCGACCAGGGACCAAGCGCGTGGAGTTAGAGGCAGATTCATCAATGGATGCAGCTTACACACTGCCATCACTCTCCTTCAACCTTCCTGCCATCTCGGATGAAAAAGAACATGCTCGCCCTAAGCTGCTGCCAGTTTGATTTCACAAAGCTGCTGAAATGAAAGCAGTCCCACTCAAAGAATGGATTTCGGATCGAGCGCATCGCGCAGGCCATCGCCGAGGAGATTCAAGGCCAGCAGAGTTAGGGTAAAAAAGACGCTAGGACCGATGAGCATCCATGGATAGACGGCCAAGCTGGCCGCGCCCTCGCTGATAAGCACACCCCAGCTAGCATCCGGCGGCTGAATGCCAAGGCCGAGGAAGCTGAGTGTGGCCTCCAGCAGCATGACGCCGGGCACGGTCAGGCTGGCGTAGATGATGACGGGACCCATGACATTCGGCAGCATGTGGCGGAAGAGAATGCGGCCAAAGCCAGCGCCAGCGGCACGTGCAGCCTGAACGTATTCCAGTTTTTTCAGCGACAGCACCTGACCACGCACGACTCGAGCCATGGTCAGCCACTCCACTGCACCGATGGCGACAAAGATGAGGACAAACTGCCTACCGAAGATGACGACAAGCAAGATCACAAAAGTGATAAAGGGGAAGGCATAAAGGACATCCACAGCGCGCATCATCAGCGCATCGGTGCGGCGACCCGATAGGCCTGCCACGAGGCCATAGCCGACGCCAATCAAGGCAGCAACGGCCGTGGCAAGCACCCCGACGAGAAGGGAGATGCGCCCGCCGTGGAGGATGCGCGTCGCAAGATCACGTCCGAGCGGATCGGTCCCAAGCCAGTGGGCCGCGTTCGGTGGCACGGCGCGCAGTTCTAGATCTTGGTCGTTCGGACTGTAGGGGGAAAACCACGGACCTGCCACACACAGCACGATCATGAGCCCGAGCAGCACAAGTGCTGCGATGGAGACGCGGGAACGGCAGAGTCGCCGCCAGGCGAGTTGAGTAGGAGTGAGATGTTCCGATGCCACGCTCATACGTCCTCTTTGAATCCAATTCTGGGGTTCAGTAGGGCCTGAATGATGTCCACCAACAGGTTGAAGGCGACGATGAGCAGCGCGTAAAAGGCTGCCGTGGCCATGGCGAGCTCGTAGTTCCGGTTCACAGCTGCCCCGACAAAGTGCTGACCCAGCCCAGGCAGCTGAAAGACGCTCTCCGTGACAATGGAGCCAGTCATGAGCCCCGCTGCGGCTGGCCCCAGGAAATTTAACACCGGCAAGCAAGCGAGCTTAAAGGCATGGCGAAACACCACCGCCACCTCAGAGGCGCCCTTGGCTCGGGCCGTGCGGATGAACTCTAGTGCCAAGGTCTCACGCAAACCACCGCGCGTCAGGCGAGCGATGTAGGCGCTGTAGATGATGCCAAGCGTGAGAGCAGGCAGCACCCAATCATCCGCGTCATACCAGCCAGAGGCATTGAACCAGCGCAGTTTCAGCCCAAAGACGAGCGCAATCACCGGTCCCAACACAAGGCTCGGCGTGCAGATGCCTAGTGTGGCTGCCAGGGTGCTGACACGGTCCTCCAAACTGCCTGGACGCAGGGCTGCCAGCGCGCCCGCAGGGATGCCGACTGCCAGCGCGATCAGTAAAGCCGCCAACCCCACCTGAGCGGACACGGGAAAGCTCTGCGCGATGATTTCCCCAACACCACGGCCCGGTGTCTTGGGTGATGGAGGGAACTGAAAGGTGGCGAAATTGACGATGTGATTCCAGAGCTGAATAGGCAGCGGTTTGTCTAGGCCATACATGGACTCCTGCTGGCGGCGGATGTGCTCGGGCACATCCCGCTCTCCCTGAAAGGGTCCGCCCGGAGCCATCCGAAGCAGCAGAAACGTGATGCACAGCACGCCGACAATGACGACGACGCCCTGAAGAACACGACTGAGGAGAAAACGAAGCATAGCGAAACCGGAAGCTGCACTCTGGGAGCACACTGCCGCAAACGCAACGCCGCGATGCTCAACAAGGCTGCAAAAGCTGCTCCAAACAACGAATGTAACTCTGGAGAAGCTGTCGGCCTCTCACAGCTTCCGCCACGGTAGGCGCTCCAGCACATCGCCAAAGCCCAGGCCGCCGCCGCTAAGATCAGGCTGCAAATATCCGCTAGGGGAGAGCACACGCTCGAAGAAGCCATCAGGCTCGAACAAATGCTGCGTGCAGAGACCACAAAGGCCGATGGCATCCCCAAGCTCTTGGCGAGCTAGCGCGGCCTCATACGCCGCGAACATCTGCCCCAGGGCGTGATCCATGGCCGAAGTGAGCATGAGCGTCACGCCGGGGTGACGCTGGGCCACCAGCCGCCAATCGCGCCGCGCAGGTTTCACCACCACCGCCGCAAAGCCCTCCGTGCCCTGACGCCAGCCTTTGTCCAGCGCCAGCCGTACCTGCCACTGCTGCTGCGCCTGCTGCCAGGCATTAGGATCGTACGGAAAGGGATCCTCGATCAGGTCAAGACGCTGGTAGGTACGCAGTGGCATGAATTCGATGAATTGCGAAAATCCTCGTGCATCCAGGCAGCCATTGAAGTCTACCCGCAGCTTTAGCGCGGTGCCCTCCGCCATGCGCACGCATTGCTCCAAAAAGCGGCGCGTCTCGCCGTAGTTGGCATAACCTTTGGCCTTCAGCGCGGGCCAGTCCTCCGCCAGGACACGCTCGATCTGCGGCTGCGTAGGCTGGGCAAAGCTCCAGGAGTAATGGCTACGCGGTATCTCCAGGCCTTCGAACAAGCTCACGCCGGCCTCGCGCGCGGCACCATCGATGGCTGCACAGCGTAGCGCCATCTCGGTGATAGGGGTGGTCTGCCCTTTGGCCAGAAGACAAAGCTGCTCCTCGACCGGTAGATCGCCAAACTCAGGCCAGGGATGAATACAGCCGTAGCCTGATCCCACACGGATCAGTGCACCCGCGAAGAGGCGCCGATGTGAGGCTGAGTTCAGCGCCACTCCGCTGCGCAGCAGATATTCGTAAACAAAGATGTCGTCCGCAGTAGTCATGATCTGCCTTTGCCAGTAAGGCAGGCTTTTTCAAATACGGATGGTCGGCGCTCATGGGACATGCAGGCTTGGCAAAGCAGCCCAAATCCGGCTAAGATAAGCCATCGACCCATGATGAAGCGCACCCTACTCCTCTGCCAGATGATCGTGGTCCCCTCTCTGGCTCAAGCGCAGACCTTTGATCCAAAAGGGCTGGCGCAATTGGACAAGGTAGTGACGCAGGCCGTAACCCACCAAAACCCGCCGGGGCTCGTTCTCTGGCTAGAACATGCAGGCCAGACACACACACGCGTGCATGGGGCTCGGGAGCTGGTGCCCGTGCGCGAGGAGATGACACTGGACACGATATTTGACGCAGCCTCCCTAACCAAAGTGGTAGCCACCATGCCCTGCGTCATGCTTCTGTCAGAAGCAGGGAAGCTGGACCTGAATGCCCAGGTCAGCCGCTACCTGCCTGAGTTCGAGGGTGAAGGGCGCGAGCACATTCGCCTGCGACATCTGCTAACGCACACCTCAGGGCTAAAGCCGGGCATCCCATGTGAACCAGCGTGGAAAAGCTACACCGAAGGTATCCGGCTCGCGCTGGAAACTGTGCCGGAGGCGATGCCTGATTGCTGCTTTCGCTACAGCGACATTAATTTCATCCTGTTAGGCGAAATTGTGCAGCGTGTGTCAGGCCAAAAACTGGACGCAATGGCAGCGGACAGGATCTTCAAACCGCTAAAGATGCGGGCCACGCGCTTCAACCCGCCTGCCAACTGGCGCGCACACATCGCCCCAACTGAGCGTGATGAAAACGGCCAAATGCTGGATGGCGTGGTGCATGACCCGACGGCCCGACGCATGGGTGGCGTGGCAGGTCATGCTGGGCTCTTCACCACAGCTGCAGACCTTGCCCGCTACGCCCGGATGATCCTGAACGAAGGCACGCTGGATGGCGTTCGCCTTTTCCGGCCAGAAACCGTCCGCCAGATGCGCCAAGTGCAAACGCCTGCGACAGTAACTGAGCGTCGCGGCTATGGGTGGGATATTGATTCGAGCTACAGTCAGCCACGCGGGCAAGTCTTTCCGCTCGGTTCCTTCGGGCACACAGGGTTTACCGGCACCAGCCTGTGGATCGACCCTGCCTCGCGCAGTTTTGTCATCTTCCTCAGCTCACGTCTGCATCCCGAGGGCAAGGGCCATGTGCGCGATCTTTACGAAGCCGTGGGCACCGCTGCCGCTGGCTCCATCGCGGACTTTGACTTCAGCCGAGTCGCCGATGCCCTAGAACCCCGCGTTGAAAATAAAGTGCCAACCGTGCTGAATGGCATCGACGTGCTGGAGCGGCAGGGCTTTGCCGCGCTGAAAGGTCTGCGTGTGGGCCTGATCACCAACCACACAGGCATGAATGCACAGCGATGCAGCACCATCGATCTGCTCCGGGAAGCTCCTGAGGTAAAGTTGCGTGCTCTCTTTAGCCCTGAGCACGGTCTCCGAGGTGAGCTGGACCAAGATCAAATCCGCGATGGCCAAGATGCCAAAACGGGTCTGCCCATCCACAGCCTTTACGACGAACACCGCGCCCCACAGCCTGCCCAGATGGCCGAGCTGGATGCCCTGGTCTTTGACATCCAAGACATCGGTTGCCGGTTCTACACCTACATCTCCACGCTATGCCTCTGCCTGGAAGCAGCGGCCAAAGCGGACAAGCCATGCTTTATCCTAGATCGCCCGAATCCTGTGGGTGGCACGCTGGTCGAAGGCCCTTGCCAGCTGGATAAAGAAAGTTTTACCGCCACGCATGGCATCGCCATCCGCCATGGCATGACGACGGGAGAACTGGCGCAACTGATGAATGCCGAACGAAAGATCGGTGCCAAGCTGCACATCATTCCCTGCTTGGGTTGGCAACGCGGGCAACTCCAGGATGAAACCGGGCTACCTTGGCAGAATCCATCGCCGAACATGCGCTCGCTCGAGGCGGCGCTGCTTTATCCAGGCATCGGATTGCTGGAGTTCAGCATCAGCGTTGGGCGCGGCACGGACACGCCTTTCCAGATCTTGGGAGCTCCCTACGTGGACGATCTGAGGCTCAGCCATGAACTGAATCGACTGGGACTGCCCGGTCTGCGATTCAGTCCCGTGCGCTTCCGACCCACTCAAAGTATCTTCAAGCAAGAAACCTGCGGTGGAGTTCGCCTCTTCATCACCGACCGCCATGCCTTGCGCCCTGTCGTCACGGGAATCGCGATCGCTTACACCTTGCAGCGTCTTTACCCGAAAGTCTTCGCCCTGGATAAAGTCGGCACCCTGCTCAATCACCGCGATACCCTGGATGGTCTTCGTGCTGGGCAATCGTGGCGCACCTTATCTTTTCAATGGGAGGCTGACACCACCACCTTCCTCAAACGAAGAGAGGCCTTTCTCCTTTATCCTCTCGTGCCGTAAAAACGATGGATTTGCCTGACACTGACTCTGGTTGGATTTGATCACTAAAAAGAACATGCGGAACCAAGATCGCACTCCACGAAGCTGGCGTGATCTTTGGAAGTACTTTCATCGAAGGTAGATGAATTCTTTGAGGTTGATCAGCGACTGAGCGAGGCTCGTCCAGGCTTGAACTTTGGGATCATCGCTACGGATAGTCGAGCGCGTGGATTCAACGGCCTGATTCATCGCATCGCGTTCAGCTTGAAGTTGGGTGAGTTGGTTGCGCTGCGCTGCGCTCAAAGCCGCGAGTATTTCAGATTCACGGATCGCATGAGACTCGATATGGAAGGTTTGAGCGATTTGTTCGGCGCTGAGAGCACGGTCGTAGAGGCGGGCACGATCCATGCGGGCACGGAGGCCGCGGTTGCCACTGGGAATGCCGTGGCGACAGCCGAGGAGGATCTGACTCTTGTCGGCCTCAAAGGTGGCACCAGGGGCTTTTCGGTAGGTGCGACCGTAGGGCTGGCCTTCGCGGTAGCCGCGAATGGTGCCGTCGGCTTGATAGACGATGGCGACATGAACGGGACGCATGGTAGCTTCGGTCTCGGCAGGGCCTTCGAAGAGCTCACTGCGCTCGAAGAAGTTGCTGCCGGCGACCCAATGTGCGGGCGTTTTTTCGGCAAAGACGAGCGAGTCGAACAAACCTCCATCCTTATGCTGGACGCTGATGACGCCACCACCTTGTTGCTTGAGATCATCGAGCAACACCCATGCTTCGAGAGTCTTTTCGGTGAGCGTTTTGGGTAGCGAGCCACTTTGGGCCATGGATTTGCCATCGAGAATCAAAGCGCCGTTTTCGAGGCGCGCATTACCAGTGAGGGTGAGTGGCAGGCGCCCCATGGTATCGTTGAGATCTTTGTCAAAGGTCCATTCGGCAAGCGGAGAAGGAACGGAAGAGGCGGAAGCAACGGAAGGAAGGGCTTTGAGAAGCTTTTCACGTGTTGGAGCCAACAGGTCACTGATCTGGCGATTGAGCGCGGCGAGCCTGTTTTCTTGTTCAGCAAGTCTTTGGACTTCCTCAGCGCTTTCAGACTGGAGTGCGATCAGGTAGGCCTGCGTTTGTTTCACTTCGTCGTCACTGGCTTCACGGGCGAAAGCTTCGCGGAACATCTGGCGGATGCGAAGGTCATCAGAGCGGTTCTTGTCATCGTTGATGGTGCGCAAAGCCCAACTGCGAGACCAATCGATAACATTAAGATCATTGAGCAAGGTAAGCGACTGAGCGGGGACGTTGGTGGCATCGCGCTTACCACGGGTGGCAAAGGGTACGGGTGCGTCGAAGGTGGTCAGGAAGGGCGGTAGCGAGTTGCGGATGACTTTGACGTAGATGCTGCGTCGCTCGTCACCATTATCGACGGATTCGCCATAGAGCTTGGGATCGAATTTGCCGGAGAGGGTGACGATGGAATCGCGAATGGCCTCGGCTTCGAGCCGTCGCGTGCTCCAGTGGCTGAGAAGCTTGTTTTCAGGATCCTTAGGGTTGCTGCCGTAGGCTCGCTGAAAGGTCTTGGACGAAAGAATATCGCGCAGCAGGCTCTTGATGCTGCCGCCGGAGTCGATGAAGCGTTGCGCGAGGAAGTCGAGAAGCTCGGGATGCGTTGGGAGATCGCCGAGTTTACCGAAGTTATCGACGCTAGCGACGATGCCGCGCCCGAAGACGTGATGCCAGATACGGTTCACAATGACGCGGGCGGTGAGCGGGTTATTGTTCATGTCCGCCATGTGCTCAGCGAGTTCGAGTCGGCCGCTTTGCTGGGTGGCAAAGGGTTTAGGATCGAGCGCTTCGAGGAATCGGCGCGAAACAAGCTCGGCGGGCTGTTTATGGTCGCCACGAACGAAGAGCGGGGCGTCTTTAGCATTGGCTTCGATCACGCCGGGCACGCGGGTGGGAAGCGGGAGCTTGGCCTCGATCTCGCGGTAGCGGAGGAGGAGTGGCGTGATGGAATCGAGCGAAAGTTTTTGGGTCTGGATGAGTGCATCAAGTGCCTCAGCGGCGGCATCGGTAAGGGTATTGGATTGCCAAGCTTCGATGAGCTGGCGGGGAACGAATTGAGAAGTTTGTTTTACGTCAGCAGGCGGCGGCGTTCCCTGTGTGATGATGGCGTCGTTGAGAATGAACCAGGAGGGGGCGTCGGCTTTGTATTCCGCAGGCATGTCGGCGGCGGTGGCAACTTGGAGGAAGATTTCATCACCCTTCCAGAATTCGAGGTCGAGGCTGCGCCAGCCGAGTTTTTCATCTTTAGCCTCTTTGAGTTCAATGGCTTTGTGGATGGTGCCGGTGCGCGGGTAGTTCTGCACGACGTATTTGGCCTTCACGCCACCATTTCCAGCCACGCGGAACCACAGTGTTCCGCCTTCGCACTTGAAGCGTTCGGTATGGAGAACGACGCGATCTTTAGGCGTGAGTGTGTTGGAGATGTAGCCACTGGGGTGAACACGTAGGCCATTTTCATTCAGAGAAAATTCTCCTGGCTTGGAGCGTGGGAGGCCACGGAAGGTGTAATGTGGAGTTCCTTGTTTTGGGTCCTTGGTTCTTGGTTGTTCTAAGGTTGATGGGAGTTTGGAGAGCCAGTCCGTGATGAGGGTCTCTTTGATCTGGGCTTTGAGTTGCGTCAATTCGGCGCGGATGGCATCACCAGTGCCGGGTGCATTGGCGTCGATGACGGCGGGATGTGTGCTGGTGAAAACACCGTAAAGGGCATAGAAGTCGGTCTGGCTAATCGCGTCGAACTTGTGGTTGTGGCAGCGGGCGCAACTCACGGTGAGGGCCTGGAAGGCCTTGGTGACAGTGTCGATCTGGTTGTCGGTGAAGGTCACCATTTCATCGAGCGAGTCGACCGGTGAAAACCCATGCAGCACCATGCGAAGTTGGGCGATGCCGATGGCACTTTCGTTGATGCCGTTCTTGATGCGCGGGTTAGGCAGCAGATCACCAGCGATGGCTTCTTGGATGAGTTGCGGCCAAGAGATGTCATCGTTGAAGGCGCGGATGAGGTAGTCGCGGTAACGCCAAGCATAAGGGATCGGCGGATCACCCTCGGAGCTGTAAGACTCGGCGTAGCGCACCCAGTCCATGAAGTGGCGGGCCCACTTTTCGCCGTAGGCCGGGCTGGCAAGAAGGGCATCCACCGTGTTTTCAAGAGAAGCCCATGAGACAGAGCTTGCTGATGCATTCTCCTTGCCTCCTGGTCTCATCGTCTGTAGGGCATGGCTTGGCGGCAGGCCGGTGAGGATGTAGCTGATGCGGCGGCGAAGCGTGGCGGGATCAGCAGGGGCGGCGGCAGTAAGTTCATTTTTCTTCAACTCAGCGTCGATGAAGTCATCAATGCTTTTGCGCTG